>CAZVBC010000518.1:0-4303 GCA_964625155.1 uncultured Pirellulaceae bacterium | reverse complement strand
GATCATTCCCACTGGCTGCGGAGAACCATCTACTTTGCTCTTAAATCCTCTGACCTGCAGCCCCTTTCCAACAAGCCAGTTTGTTGATGGTCCCTGCTCAAGCTCAGCCAATCGACTGGATGCCAAATCGAGTGCGCGATCCAGTTTCTTGAAGTCTCGATCAACGTACAGCTCACGAAATTCGATCGCATAGCGACATGCCTTCGTCAAAATCGCCACGTCGGCCCAGCGATTGTCATGCGAGCGCGCGGCCAGCCGTCTTTCTAAATCCTCCAAGCGTTTTAGCCACGTTGCCTGTTGCTCAGATGGAATCTCCATTCCCAATGGCGGAACACTGCGCTCAATTGCTGAACAGCCGTCTTGTAATGCGAGCGCGAGCGTAGATTGTGCGCGCACCGAATCGGCAACCAACCAAATCGTCCCTGTGGCCGCAATCATGCCAGCCATAGTTAACAAGCGAATTGGATTCGAAAGCTTCACCACCATAAGTTCTCTCTCACGAAGTTGCTTTGCAATTGACATTTTTTTATGACGCACGATCGTGACTATATGACCAACGTCAAGCATCTTGATTTGCCACACAGGCTGTGACGATTACAGTTACGAAACGCACGACGTTTCTTTATTTCCGTATCTGTAACCTCGGGCCTCAAAGGAAGAATCCCAAAATAAATTCCGGGAATCGATCGTAGTGGAATCCGTCAAGGATTTCGACCATTCTAATAACATTCGAAATGCTTGACGCATTCCGCTACCACGCTCATCGACTCCAAATCGTGAACTTATTTCCAACTAAAATCCTCTCACTTCGGCTCGCATTCCTCAGTCGAGAGCATAACCGATTTGATTCGTAGTGGCAAACTGTGAACCGCCTAAAACCTGTGCTTGAGTGCAGACGCCTCAGTCCGGTATTTAGGTTTGAGGCACGCCAGCAAAACTTTAGCAATTTCGCTTGCGACGAAATCTGCGATACGTGCGAAATTCTCTGCTGCACTTACCCACTTCTTCGATTTTTCCTAGAGCGTTCGATCCGCCTGACCAGACCGATCGTGGTAACGTTCATATGGTACCGTGTCGGCGCAACTATGCCTGGTCAATCGTCACCGTTAGTCGATTCGTCATAGTAAGTTTCGCCGACAATTTTTTCGAGTTTTTACGCAGACCTTACTGAATTTGTTAAATCGTCTAAGTGCCATGACCGCAGAACCTAGACCACCAAGCAGACTGAGATCTTTGCAGCAGCGATTCCTTCGCTGGCTGCGCGGTGGTGATGGATCGCCTGCAAAAAGCCATTACGAACTTGACCTAGCTGTGCTTGATCCGCGCATCTACTACAGCGCGACCATCATGCCGGTCGAGTTCTTCGGAGAACCAGTCGATGGGCCGACGAATCAAGTCGATCCCGAACTCGCACAGATGATGAACGACTGGGTGGCCAGCGAAAACATGGCTGTTGCAGTTCAGTCAACTCCAACTTCCGATGAACACTCGGTCCCTGAGCCGACACCAAGCTCTGCAGTCACGTCCAGTGAATTCGCCTTGAATTCAGCGCAACAGGAAGACCTGCGGTTAGATCACCTCGAGCAATTGATTGAAAGCCTGGCTATCATTGACGAGCCAGACAAAACCGAAGTCGGAAACAGTGATTTTGACTCGGGGACATCGCTCGCCAGCGTCATCGCCAGTCCTACAAAAACCGAGAATGGGTCTCACGAGAGGCAAGAACGGCGTGGGTTGTTATTGTTGCAAGAGGGAATCGATGGCTTCGACCAACTACTAGCCGAATTTCAATCCAATGACCATGGCGCGTATTTTGAAGTTGAAGTCATCTCGCGCTCCACGCGATTGGTAGATGAAGTCGCACGCTTGGCCGAACTGCACAACAATCTGGATAGCATCCATATTATTTCACACGGCTCCGAAGGAAGATTCGAATTGGGCGACGTTTGGTTAACGTCAGCCAATTTAGATTCTCATCTTGATGAACTCCAGCGGTTGGGCATGATGCTGGACGAGAGCGGCGATATCCTTATCTATGGTTGCAACGTCGCAAGCGGACCCGATGGACAATCACTGATCGATCGAATCGCTACTTTGACAGATGCCGATGTGTCCGCCAGCATCGATCGCACAGGCCACGTATCGCAGCAGGGTGATTGGTACTTGGAATACCAGATCGGAATCGTCGAAGCTGCACTGCCAATTTCAACTTCGTTCGCAAGTTCATGGACTGAGGTCTTAGCCGATTTGACAGGAACCGCCGGCAATGATTGGTTAGTAGGGTCGGCAAGTGCAGATACATTTAGCGGGCTGGCAGGCAACGATGTGCAATTGGCGAGCACCAATGTTGCAGCGGATGGCCAGTTCTTGAGTGCGGCTGATCCAGGCAGCTACACGACCTATTCAGATGGTCAATCGTTTGGTGGTTGGACGGTTACGAGTGCGAATGTTGATCTTTGTGGAACCTTTGGTTGGACCAGTCCGACCGGCGGTCGCAGTGTGGATTTGGATGGTTCCCTTCCTGGCGGAGCGATCTCGCAATCGTTGACGACGGTGGTCGGAAACACCTATGAAGTTCGTTTTATGCTGAGTGTGAATGGTGGTGCAGGGACACGAGCGATTGAATTAACCACTGGAAGTGATGTTAGCTTCCATTCGGTAACGACCACAGGAAGCAATGGAAGCACGACTCCGGAATGGTATGAAAAGACGGTTCGCTTCACTGCGACTTCCACGTCGACCACTCTCCAATTCAAGAGCATGTCCCCCTCTGGATCGGGTGGTGCAATGCTGAGCGATGTAAGCGTGGCGGACCTAACATCCAACCTCGGTATCGATCTGTTCGTCGGTGGAACGGGCAATGATTACATTGCTGGCAGCGGCAGCGGTGATCGGCTGGAAGGGGATGATGCGAATCTAGTTACGAATGGATCGTTTGAGATTGGGCCGAATGGATCTGGATCCGTTCCAACAGGCTGGACGCATACAGGCAATTCGGGCGAGGGAGTGCATTCCGACGCAAGCCGTTCTACTGAAGGAGTGAGCCTGTTCGCTTTTGGGGGTTGGAACTCAAACCAAGGTGGCTCTCTGACACAAACCGTTACCACTGTGGCCGGAACAAGCTATACGCTCACGTTTGATCTTGGCCGAATGTTCGGTGGCGGATTTGATGGAGCGCTGCGAGCCGAAGTGTTGGATGGGGTGACAAATATTGTCGATCAAACGGTAACCGTTGCCTCTAACACGAAACAGTCGTACACGTTTACATTCACAGCAACAAGCGCCTCGACGACACTTCGATTCACCGATACAACCGCCAACTATGCACCCGGCGATCTCGATTTCGACAACGTTCGAGTCTATGCGTCCGTTGGTGGTAACGACAATCTTGTTGGAGGTGCCGGAGCCGACTCACTTTACGGGGCAGGTGGCGATGACACGATCGATGGAGGTGCCGGTGCGGACTACATTGACGGCGGTGCAGGGACTGACGTTGTGCGATTCACGGGCAGTCGAGCTGATTATTCGGTCGTTAAGACTGGCCAATCCTACGTCGTAACCGACTTGCGATCACAAAGTCCCGATGGGTCTGATCGCGTCACCAATGTCGAAACATTCCGATTCGCGGATGCTGATTACAGCGAATCGCTCGTGATCTTGAGTGCTCCGATTGTCGAGACATTCGAGAGCGGAGATTTGACGGGCTGGACAGGTGGAGCCATCGTATCAAGCAACACGGATTTTGGTCCGTTTCTGACTTCGGCAACGACATTCGGCAGTCCATCCTCTGACCCGGCAGCAACATCGGTTCAAAACCTTCAAGATGTTTACAAGACGTTCTCGCTTTCTGGTAATCAAACGTCAGCAACCATCGCCTTATCGTTTAATCGAATCGATAGTTGGGACACGGAGGCCTTTAAGGTCTGGGTCAACGACACGTTTGTCTCCAACAACAACTACCAAACTGGCGTCCAAGACTACAGCGATTCAACGCCTGACATATCAAGCACAATCAACGCATTCAATTCAAACTGGACTGAAAATACTTACACGATCGTTTTTACAATTAACACAACCAGCACCAGCTTGAAACTGGGCTTTGGATCTGGACTCAGTTCTCAATGGAACGACGAAGCGTGGGGAGTCGACAACATCGTCATTCGCGAGCAGACAGTGGCCACGTCGGGGACGTACAGCGAGGGAACGACGGGTAACGATATTTACACGGGCGGGGCGCTTAGCGATTCGTATGCTGGCAACATCGGCGATGATACGTTGATCTCTAGGAGCGGCAATGACTACT
>CAZVBC010000517.1:0-4304 GCA_964625155.1 uncultured Pirellulaceae bacterium | reverse complement strand
ACACGATCGTATTTGGCATGTTGGGCGAGACAATCGAATTGCGAGTCGCCGCATCCAGCCGAGACTGTTATGCACAGGGAGCGCTGGCTGCTGCCAAATTCTTAGTGAAGAAATCTGCCGGCATGTTTAATATGTTCGATGTGCTGGGACTCAACTAAACGTGTGGTTGGCATGGCCAAATGTGACCAAGGGTATATCTGCGAGTCTTGCGGTCAGGCCGTCGAGGCGATTGTCGATAGCGCATTGTATTTGCAGTACGTTATCGGCTGGGTAGATCCAGAAACGCTGCACACGCGTTCGGAATCTCATCTTCGATGTGTACCTTCGCTAGCACAGTTTATTGACGACACACGCTTCGTCCCCCCCGTTGATTTGGAAGGGAGTTTATCCAAGCGGCATTTGGACGCAGAGTTTGTGCAACAGCAGTCCAAGTTGGTTTCTCGCGGGTATGCGCGGCTGTGGGAGATTTATAATGACGACTTGCCCCCTCCGGTTACAGAGTATCCGCTCGTCGAGGTGCGGGACAAATGGTGGTGATCGACTGGTCCAAGGTGAGATGGTCTGATGAAAGCCTTCAGTAACTGTGTGCTCGTGTGGATGTTGTGCTCGATCTGGGTTTTTGCCCAAGCTGAGGAGCGTCTGCGTTTTAATCGGGATGTACGACCAATTCTGTCGGACAAGTGTTTCTTCTGTCATGGTCCCGACGCTGGCAAGCGCAAGGCCGATCTGCGGTTGGATGAACGCCAATCGGCTCTCGACTCCACAGCCATAGTGCCAGGGCGAAGTGACGACAGTGAGCTCTTGCGGCGAGTTCTTAGTGACGACCCAGCCGAATGCATGCCACCTCCGGCAACCAAGCTGGGGCGACTTTCTGCGGCAGAGGTGCAGATTTTACGTCGGTGGATCGAAGAAGGCGCTGAATTTGAGAATCATTGGTCGTTTATTCCGCTCGATCCACTTAGGTTGCTCGCCCCGTCTGCAATGGTCCCTGGTAGTGACTTTGATCCAGCGTCCATGGCAGCGAGAATTGATAGCGTGGTTGCTGCGGGCCTTCAGTCGCGTGGGCTGATGTTCCAGCCTCAGGCGGACGCTTCGACGTTGGTGAGACGAGTTTGTTTCGATTTGACTGGCCTGCCGCCGACGCCCGATGAAGTAGATGCCTTCCTAAACGATTCTTCTCCAGTCGCCTATGAAAAAATGGTGGATCGCTGGCTGGCGTCCGAGCGGTATGGAGAACGCATGGCAGTCGATTGGTTGGATATTGCCCGCTACGCCGACAGCTATGGTTTCCAGGTTGACCGCGAGCGTGAAGTTTGGCCATGGCGAGATTGGGTGATCGATGCTTTTAATCGGAATTTGCCATTCGACCAGTTTATAACCTGGCAAATTGCGGGCGATCTTTTGCCCAACGCAACTGACCAACAAATTCTGGCGACGGCGTTCAACCGATTGCATCAACAGGAGTCAGAAGGAGGGAGCGTTGAAGAGGAATATCGAGTGGAGTACGTATGTGACCGTGTACAGACATTTGCGACGACATTTCTGGGCCTGACTTTTGAATGTGCGCGGTGTCACGATCACAAGTATGATCCGGTTTCTCAGGTAGAGTACTATCAACTGTTCTCGATGTTTCAAAACATTGATGAAGCGGGGTTGTACTCGTTCTTCACTCAGTCACCCCCGACTCCGACCCTCGAGCTGGCCGATGTTGAGACTAAACGCCAAATACAAACACTGCAATCCAAGGTCCATTCGCTGGAACGCGAGCTACGGCAGGTCCGCTTGAACGCTGCTGAAGAATTCAAGGAATGGCGGGCAGGCTTGATTCAAGCTACTGAGGCTGGTGTCCAAGCTCAGCCGTCTGGTGCTCTGCCAATCGCCGATTGTTTGGCTCGATTTTCTTTCGACGAACTCAAAGAAGGTAAGTTGGAGAACTTGATCGCAGCAGACAAGCCCGCGGTACTCAAAGGCGAGAATCGGCTGGAACCGAGCGACAGTGGCCACGCTATTCGATTTACGGGTGACGATCCGGTCGATTTGCCCATAGGAAATTTTGGTCGCCATGAGCCCTTTTCGATCTCTGTGGTCATGCAGACGCCGGACCACAAGGACCGAGCAGTCGTTTTTCATAGATCCCGAGCGTGGACGGATGCAGCCAGTCGCGGGTATGAACTGTTGATCGAAGATGGCAAGTTAAAGTGGTCCCTAATTCATTTTTGGCCTGGCAATGCTATTTCGATAATTTGCAAAGACATTCTGCCGCTTCATCGCTGGTTGCGCGTAACGGTAACCTACGACGGCAGCAGCCGAGCGACTGGGTTGCGATTGTTCATTGATGGTGTGCCTGCAGAAACTGTTGTGCTAAAAGATTCTTTGACCAAGGAAATCACCGGAGGAGGCGGTGATAATTTGGCACTAGGAGAACGCTTCCGAGACCGAGGATTTAAGAACGGCTTGATAGACGATTTTCAGGTCTTTGGTCGCACTCTGAGTCCTTGGGAGATAAAGCTTCTCCATGCGCCGTCAAGCGAGCCGACGGAAAGCGAACTGTTCGAGTTCTACGTCGGCAGCATCAATGCGGAATATGGGCGCAAGCTGATCGAGTTAGAACAAGCTCGCCAGGCGTACTACAAAATGGCTGACAGTGTAAAAGAAATCATGGTGATGCGCGAACTGCCGGAGGAAAAGCCGAGTTACGTTCTTTTTCGCGGCGAGTATTCTCAGCGACGTCAACAGGTACAACCGGGTACACCCTCTGCGCTGCTGGCATTTCCTGCTGACCAACCTCGCAATCGATTGGGGTTAGCTCGTTGGTTAACAGATCCTCAGCATCCACTAACAGCGCGCGTGACCGTCAATCGCGTTTGGCAGAGCATCTTTGGCCAAGGTCTCGTGAAGACATCTGAGGACTTTGGCAGCCAAGGGGCTCGACCGCTGTACCCAGCAGTTCTCGACTTGCTTGCGCTTGAATTAATAAACAGCGGCTGGGACATGAAGAAATTGGTCAAGACGATCGTGATGACAAGTACCTATCGGCAGCGCAGTGTTGCTGATGCCCAGACGATGGCCGACGATCCAGCCAATGAATGGCTTGCACGAGGACCAAGATTTCGCTTGTCTGCAGAGATGATCCGCGACAACGCGTTGGAAGTTTCGGGCTTATTGAAACACCAACTTGGTGGCCCACCTGTAAATCCTTATGAAATGATGGAAGCGTTTAAGCCCATCAAAGCTGTTGAAGGAGACGGAGTGTATCGGCGCAGTTTGTATACCAATTGGCGACGCACTGGTCCGCCACCAGCCATGCTGGCCTTCGATGCACCACGGCGAGCGGTTTGTACCGCCAAGCGTGAGCGCACTGATTCACCGTTGCAGGCACTGATTCTGCTCAACGGAATGCAATATGTCGAAGCTGCTCGAGTATTAGCCGAATCTCTACATCGGAGCACCCAGGGAGACCTTCCTAGAATGATCGAGGCGGCTTGCAAATTATGCTTGTCTCGGAAACCCGATGACGAAGAAAAACAAATTCTAAATCGACTTTATCGCGAGCAATTGGATCACTATACGGCTAACCCAGCCGATGCAACCGAATTGCTCAAGCATGGGCAAGCTGTTCACGATTCCAACATACCTGCGGCTCAGGCTGCTGCCGCGACTGTATTGATGCAGGCCCTTCTCAACCACGACGTATGTGTGGTTAAGCGGTGATGAACATATGAATAATATTTTTAATGACCCAGCTCGATCATTGGCACGGCGTGAATTTCTTGCCAAGTCGGGTATTGGACTAGGTGGAATCGCGGTGGCGGATTTGTTGTCTCGCGAGCGTGCCCAAGCTGCTCCAGGGGATCGTGGAGTACTGGGAAACCCGCATTACGCTCCTGCAGTCAAACGCGTCATCTATCTATTTATGTCTGGTGCACCCTCGCAATTGGATTTGCTGGACTACAAACCGGCCTTGCGATCCTTACATGGTCAGCAATTGCCCGAATCGGTGCGCCGAGGTCAACGACTGACTGGCATGTCGGGTAATCAAGCGTCTATCCCGCTGGTCAGTTCGCCGTTTCGATTTCGCCAGTATGGTCAAGCGGGGGCTTGGTTCAGTGAATTGCTACCACATACGTCTCAATTAGCGGACGAAATGTGCGTGGTCAATTCAATGTTTACCGAGTCAATCAACCACGGACCTGGCGTAACTTTTTTTCAAACGGGGACACAAATCGCCGGCCGGCCCAGTACGGGAGCACGGCTCAGTTACGGTTTGGGGCAAGAAAACGAAAACTTGCCAGCCTTTGTCGTTC
>CAZVBC010000516.1:0-4325 GCA_964625155.1 uncultured Pirellulaceae bacterium | reverse complement strand
CCAGCAACTAGCAACTGAAGAACAAAAATCGAAGCATGGAAATGCCGTCCGATATCGGGATTACGTGTTCTTGGGGCTGACTCAAAGCCTGTGCCCGGAATGCCGGGCTGTGGTTCCTGCGAAGATCATCGCGCGCGGCAAACGCGTTTATTTGCGCAAAAATTGTGCCACTCATGGCTTGCGTGAGGATTTTATTTGTAGTGACGTTGATCGCTACGATCAATTGCAAACCAGTACACCAGCCAAATTGCCGAAACGTGTTTACGCAGCCGCCTCCCAGGGCTGTCCTTTAGATTGTGGTCTGTGTAGTGAACACGAACAGCATACTTGTATTGGCGTTGTCGAGATAACGGACAGTTGTAATCTGACTTGCCCGATGTGTTACGCAGCCAGTGCACCCGGAAAACGCCACCGTTCTTTCGACGAAATCCGTCGCGCAATCGATCGCTTGGTCGAGGCTGAAGGACATGCCGAAGTTGTACAATTATCGGGCGGCGAGCCGACATTGCATCCCGATTTGATACGCGCGATCGAATATGCGATCGCTCAATCAATCGACTACGTGATGATCAACACCAACGGTATTCGGCTGGCAAACGATCTTGAGTTGGTCGAAAAGTTGGCGAACTATCGATCACGTTTGGAAATCTACTTTCAGATGGACGATCTTGATGACCAAACGTTGACGACTCTGCGCGGCCAATCTGGACTGTTGGAGATCAAACTTCGAGCCCTGGAAAACCTCGACCGCGCTGGTTTGAATGTGACATTGGTCTCTACTCTGCAAGGAGGTGTGAACGACCACGCGCCGTCTAAACTGGTCCAGTTTGCCAAGGATCGACCATTTATTACTGGGCTCAGTTTCCAGCCTGCGACCTACAGTGGACGATGTCTTTTGCCGGACGAACTGGAGCGGAGAATCACGTTTCCAGATGTGATTGACGAGATTTGCGCTGCACACAGTTCGACGTTCGCTGCCGACGACTTCTTTCCGCTCCCCTGCGCCCATCCAAATTGCCACTGGATGTCGTTAGTTGCTCGTCAGGGCAACCAATGGTGGCCTTTGTCTCGTTTCGTGGATGTTCAGGCAAACTTGGATTTGCTGGCCAATGGTATTAGTTTTACGCGTGAAAAGAGTTCCCAGATCGCTAAACAACTGGCCAGCCGCTTGGCGTGCGGTGACCATGGGTGTTGTGGCAGCGCAAACGTATTCGAGAACGCTCAGCAGAATTCTCGCAGTTTGCCGATTGCGGACTTGGACACACAAACTTGTCAATCACCTTCGCCAGTCGAGGCATTGATTCAACGCATCATCGAACGCTCGGCCGGCGCTCGTGATTTGCTGCGCATCACAATCACATCATTTCTTGATGTCTATAACTTTGATGTTCGTCGCGTGATGAAATGTTGTACACACCATGTGTTGCCATCCGGGCACATCATCCCATTCTGCGCCTACAACGTGCTCTACCGAGACGGTACCGTACCCCTTGCCAAACTAGTTGAACAATAATCCGCTTTCACTCAGGCATTCTCCGCGCTCGGTTTGTTCATATGTTTGGATTTTTAACCGACGTTTCCCAATTAATACGCCGGATAAGATTGGGTTCAAAAGGAGTAACTGAAAAATCTGGATTTAATTCAAGTGAGACCCTATGTCGAACCGACGTGTCCTACGTCTGCTGATATCTCGACCTAGCGTGCGATCTAAAGTTGAGATAGAGTCTTGCTCGCGGAGCTGCTTTGGATATTGCGAACCGCAGCAAAGAACATTCCAGCACACCGGAGGGCTCGCACCCAGCCGCTCGTCAATGTGCAGTACTCGCTTGATTGGTTATTCGTTGGTCGCGGACCAATAACGATTGAAAACCTTGTGGCCACCCAACACGACCTGCGTAACGACGTCAATTGAAATGTCGGTGCTTGTCTATGAAACCTAAGAATCCATCGAAAACTAACTACATTGCCGCCATTCTTGCGATTCAGATCCTGGGAGTTCACTTCGTCCCATTAGCTTCAGCCCAAGACGTCCCCAGGGGTCGCGCTGTAAACACGGCGCAGAGTATTTCCGCGTTGCAGCAAGTTGCGAACCTGCATCAGATACAAATCACAACTTTCTATGCTCGATTTCCCGTCGTAACTTCCTACGGCAAGATTGATGGTAAAGTTGCTGACCACAATGCACTGGGAACCTACGTTCCACTGTTTGTGAACGAGTTTACTCTTTACCCGCCTACCGCAATACGTCGCGCTAAACTCAAAGAAGTTGTTCTGTGTGAACAACTTTCATTTTCCGGGCAGGCTCGAGCGGCGATTCCTGCCTACGAACACGACACGCTCTACCTTGATGTCAGTTGTGGTGCTTACGATACCAAATATGAGAGAAAAGTCCTTCACCACGAATTCTTCCACATCATTGACTACATGGATGACGGATTCGTCTATGAAGACGAACGCTGGGCAGCACTAAATCCACCCAATCATGTTTACGGACAAGGGGGCATAAGCGTACAACATATAGCGGAAACTTCGTTGCTGACCAAAAAATTTCCTGGCTTCTTAAATCATTATTCCACGACCGGTGTCGAAGAGGACAAAGCGGAACTGTTTGCGAACTTGATGGTCGAGTTTAACTACGTTGAAGCTCGGGCCAAGCAAGACAAAGTGCTCCGTGACAAAGTTAACCTGATGCGACAATTGCTTGTTAAGTTTTGTCCGGAATTGGATGCTAATTTTTGGCGGCGAGCGAGCCTGCTAAAGCGAAAAGACAATTAAACGCTGGCAATGACCCACACCGCAGGGAAATGCGTTCATGATACCGATACTCGTATGGATGTAACTACTCAATAACCAAGTGCACGAGCCAACGAGCATTAAAAACAACGAACATCAAAAGTAAACTCGCCCACAATGATGAAGATTGATCGCTGGCTGCTCTTGCATAGCGATTTCAAAACTCAATAAATACTCGTGCAATGCTCATCGCTCGATCGGTTGTCGACTATAATCCGATCTAGTTTGGGTGCCTCTTGTACCGCTGAAACTTGTTGGCACGCTAGTCTACGAACATGCTTTTCCGAAGGGCTTTCAAACCATGTTGGAACTGGTTAACGTCTCCAAGTCTTTCGGCACGACTCGCGTATTAGAGCCGACCTGTCTGGTGATGCAGCCGGGCAAAACGGTCGTATTGATCGGTCCCAGCGGCTGTGGTAAATCGACTTTGTTGAGAATCTTGATTGGGTTGATCCCTAGCGATACAGGGAAAGTTCTCTTTGGCGGCGTCGAAATGACTCCGGGGAATGTGATGGAGCTTCGGCATTCGATGGGCTACGTATTGCAGGATGGTGGTTTGTTTCCGCACCTCAATGTGCGAGACAACATCACGCTGATGACTCGCTATTTGAAACGCATGACGACAAAACAGATGGACGATCGAGTCGAGGAGTTAGCCGAATTGACAAAGTTGCCTCGAGGAGCATTGGATCGTTTTCCGACCCAAATATCTGGTGGTCAACGGCAGCGCGTCGCCATTATGCGCGCATTGATGCTCGATCCTCCATTGATGTTGTTCGATGAACCGATGGGAGCTTTGGACCCACTGGTTCGTTTCGACTTACAAGCTGACTTGCAGAACATTTTCCAGCGATTGAAGAAAACTGTCGTGCTAGTCACACACGACATGGGCGAAGCGGCCTTCTTTGGCGACGATCTGATCTTGATGTCAGGTGGACGAATCGTCCAGCGCGGGACGATCGAGGAATTTCAGCGGCAGCCATCGGATCCGTTTGTCACACGGTTTATAAATGCGCAGAGGATTTGTCCCACAACTAGTTCGACAGATCAATAAACTTGCAAGTCACCGCGCAAGACCCAATCCATCATTTGGGAACGGTTAATTGAATAGGACGTTGAGAATGGCCAAACAGATTCACCTTAAGTTGAGCGCGGTGTTTTTATGTTTCCTTCTAGTTCCCACACCGCAATCGTCTGGACAGTCCTCAAGCGTGAAAGGAACGACCGCAGATACCGAGCGCGATCGTACAACATCTAACCAAGCCTCTTCGGTTCGTATTCGAATTGGTTCGAAGAGTTTTACTGAGTCGGTTATCCTGGGCGAGATGTTGACGCAGTTGGCCAAGCATGCGGGTGCCGATGCTGAACACGAAGCGGAGCTCGGAGGGACTCAATTCTTATGGAAATCGCTCCTCAGCGGTGAACTGGATGCGTACGTCGAATATACCGGAACAATGGCAGCCGAGATTCTCCAAGGGGAGAGAATCCGACAGCTTGCGGATCTTAGACGCTTAATTGCACCGATGGGCATC
>CAZVBC010000515.1:0-4371 GCA_964625155.1 uncultured Pirellulaceae bacterium | reverse complement strand
TGGCGCAGGCATTGCTGGCGAGGGTGCATCTTCGGCAGCGTTGGGCCCTCGCTCCCTCTCGCGGATCGGCGCGATCGGCTGTGGCTCGGTGGGCAAATCCGGTGTTTGTGTTTTTAATTGCTCAGCAGCCAATGCGCGTTGGGCGGAGTGGTGAATCCACCGCGGTATTTTCTTTTCGGCCTTTGTTCCCCATGGTAATCCGTATCCAGGCAGTACAGGATGGAAGCCCGGATTCGCTGCATACCAATTGACTTTCATCGTCATGCGCGGAGGGTAGTACGGAGTAAAGTCGGTTACTGCTCCGACTAAGACAGCATCCACACCCAAGAACCTCGCCAGACGCTGAAAATATTCTCCAGTAGTTTCCTCGGGGCCAATCGGACTACTGAATTGAGCCAATTTGGCTTTCACAGCCCCAACAGGCAGCACTTCAAATCCCGGCACCGCTTGCAATTCGTTCGCATATGCCAAAGCAACTCGCTCACCTGACAGCGTTGGCTCTTCGCTCTGATTAGCGAATGGCAAAACCGCGATTTGCTTGATTTGAGGAAAAGGGTTGTAATACTGTGGCTTGTGCTTGACGTCCGGTACCAGTGCACAACCACCTACACACGCTAGCAAGGCAGTTATCAAGCAGCTGCGCAAGCGTATTCCTAGACATCGGCCAACGAGCGTTGCGCTTGATTGCACTTTGGGGGATTCCACTGAAAAATGTTTACCAGGATTGATGCTAGCAAATCATCTTCCGCTTTGCTCTCAATCGCTGGTGCCACTATAAATCTGCCACCCCCCGTGGCCTCTATCTTGCTTTATCGGCAAAGCTTGCGCAGTCACTTTAATCAGCAAGCTGAATTTTTCGCGCTCGGGGCTTAGCGTGGGCTATTGAATCGTCCCGATAGGGACAAAATGTCGGTAGCATGCAAGGCAAAAGTCACCCAACGACCCCGTTAGGGACAAAATATGATTAGACGGATGACACCGACGCGTACATCATGTCCCTTAGGGGACATAAACCCATCCCTTCAGAATGCCTTTTCTACCAACATTCAGTCCCTATCGGGACCCTTGCGCAGTTTCCGCAGCGACCGCGCGTGCAACGAAATTTGTGCAAACAGCCCCATTAATCTCAGATTTTTCACAGCCCAGAAATAGCGATGCAATTTCTCGCGGATGATCTACGGTGTCGCAATCTCATTTACCAAACTCGTCTCTTTACTTTCAGCTTACTATTCCCAGGCACCAAATAAATCTTGTGCGTTGGATGTGGTTTGCAAGGCGAGTTGTTCGACGCTGGTCGCTCGAATGTCGGCAATTGTCTTCAGCGTATGTACGATCATTGCCGGTTGATTAGGCCGCTGGCCGCGATGAGGGTGTGGAGTCAAATAGGGACAATCCGTCTCCACCAGTAACCGGTCGCCAGGGATTTGAGTGGCCACTGTCCGAATGTCGTCCGCATTCTTGTACGTCACCATCCCTGCAAAACTGATGTATAGCCCAAGTTCGACACAGCCTTTGGCAACTTCCCACGATCCGGTAAACGAATGCATTACTCCCCGCAATGGACCATCAGCGGATTCGCTTTGCAAAAACCGCAACATCTCTGCTGAGCAATCGCGAGTGTGAATTACCAGCGGCAAATTCAGCGCACGACTAAGGCGAATGTGTTTGCGAAACGACTCTACCTGAACTTCCCATGGACAATCTTTCCAATATCTATCAAGGCCAGTTTCACCTAGTGCAGCAACACGCGGGTGAACAGCCAAGGATTCGATCGCCTCCCAATCTCCAGGGTTGGCCTGGCAACTGTAATTCGGGTGAATCCCCACTGTAGCTCGCAATTCTCGATGGTTTTCAGCCAACCTAATGCATGCTTGTGAAGTCGCCAGGTCTGTAGCGACGACCAAGATATGCCGTACGTCGACTGCAGCGGCATCGCGGAGCAATTGGGGAATCTGGCTGACCAGGGATTCGTCCGTCAAATGTGCGTGTGTATCGATTATCAAGCTTGATATTCTCCTAATTGCCCAATCAGCAATTCTCACGAAATTGTCGAATAGCCATTTGTAACGCGGCAGTTCCTGGGTCAATGACCCAGCATTCTGAAAAGTCGAGATTACGACCTTTGCAACGCTCCAGCAAATCTCGTTGTAATGCAACGTTGTGCGTAATCAGTCCGCCACACAAGGCGATCGTCCAGCGTGTACCTCGCAAAGCTTGCCGCGCTACCACGTACTCGATCTTGTCAACCAGCGTTTCGATTTGAGCAGCAATAAATACATTGGCCTGCTGTGCGGCACAACCGTGGACCGTATCCAAAATCAGAGGAGCCATTTTGGCCGCTTCATGACGATTGTGGGCTAACTGGATAATCTGCAACGAAATCGCTGTACGATCTATCGGCGTTCGCGAAGACCTCAAACGCTCGACAACATACTCGTAACTGACTTGCGCTAACAAAGTGTAATTGCCAACCGAAAGGTCTTGATCCATACAGTCACATAGTTGCCGCAATGCCTCACGGGCGAACGCCCATCCGCTGCATTCATCTCCAAGTAGTGGTCCCCACCCTCCAGCTCGCACTAGCGTGTGATTGTCTGTGGTCGAAGCAACAATGGAGCCCGTGCCAACGATCACCACAACGCTTGGTTTGTTATTATTGGCCGAAAACTGAAATCGAACCAAAGGATCGATATCGCCGGCAATTGTTAACTTTGTTTTTTCGTGCAATTGCAGCTCGCTGATCAACGATGATCGAACTCGCTGCTGTTCCGTTGGCCGTCCCGCACCGGAAAGCGCGACGACCATTGTATCGATCGCGGACACTTGGGTTCCAGCCGATTCACAAAGTTGCCTAACAGCGGCGGCGATGTTTCGTTTCGCAGTCGACCAATCAAGCTCACCTGCTGCACCAGTTCCAGCCAAGGTGCAGTGGTATTGGACATCGGCAGGCGAAGTGGGCCATGACGAATACGCCTGCGCCGAGTCTAGACCGCTTACTGCGACCTTGCTGCCCCCGCCGTCAACGCCCAGAATCAATTTCTTACCGTGGTTGTCCATCGCTTGCCCTGAAATAAAACTTTGTTAGGCTTTGAAACAGTCTGTGAGGCACTAATTACTGCGGATCAAGGTAATCGCGGCAAATAATTTGAAGCGTGTGGCACAACTTGTGTCAGCGATTGTAGTTATCTCCCAAAGGAACCGGAAATGGCAAGTCCAAGGGTGCTCATCTTGAGGGCACCTGGAACAAACTGTGATGTGGAAACGGCATTCGCATTCGAGCAAGTCGGGGCAGTAGTCGACAGCATACATGTTAACCGACTGATTTCTGAACCAAAGTTGGCCGAAGGGCATCAAATACTCTGTTTCCCTGGCGGTTTCAGCTACGGTGACGACATTGCAGCGGGTCGGATTTTGGCACAGCAACTGCGCAGCCATTTGCAGGGCTTGGTCGGTGAGTTTTGTAGCAAAGATCGATTGGTGTTGGGGATTTGTAATGGGTTTCAGATAATGATGCGGCTGGGGATTTTCTTCCCCAACCAAACATCCACAGCTCCTGCGACTTTGACACTCAACAAGCAGAGTCGATTTGAAGATCGTTGGGTGAATTTGGCGGTCGCAACCGATATCTGTATTTTTCTGCGCGGGTTAAGCACTTTGTTTTTGCCGATCGCACACGCTGAAGGGCGATTTGTTATCAGAGATGAGCATGCCGCCAGGCAGCTTCTCGACCAGGGGCAACTTGGGCTGCGTTATTCCCAACCAGAAGGATTGACCAGTGACACAGTTCTTCCATTTCCCACAAACCCCAATGGTGCGGAATACAACGTAGCAGGCATTTGCGATCCCACCGGCCGAATCTTTGGTCTGATGCCCCATCCCGAGCGGCATTTGGACTACACACATCATCCCACCTGGACTCGCCGCAAAGTCCAACCTGAATTTGGAGAGGGTCGCGCAATATTTAAGAATGCTGTCGATTTCTTTGAATAGCTTCACATCATCGATCGAAACGACAATTCGGTGTTTGAGTAGCCGATCCAGAGCCAAGTCCCCCAACGCGGCTCAATCCAATAATTGGTTTGTGTCAGTAATGGAGTTCGCCATAACACAGCCGGTGGGATTCTAGCGTTGGACTGGAATTGGGTCGGCGAGGAGCGTGGGTGGGTAGCTTGAAGCCTAACCATCCACCGGACAAGCCGATGGGATTCAAGGGTTGGATAGAATTGGATTGGTGAGCAGTGCCTTGTAGCTTGAAGCCTAACCATCCACCGGGCAAGCCGGTGGGATTCTAGCGTTGGATAGATTTGGGTTGGTGGGCAGTGCCTTGTAGCTTGAAGCCTAACCATCCACCGGGCAAGCCGGTGGGATTCT
>CAZVBC010000514.1:0-4375 GCA_964625155.1 uncultured Pirellulaceae bacterium | reverse complement strand
AAAGCGATCCGCTACGAGTCGCCCAAGCTGCAAATGCCCCCCGACAAAAACTTGCCCGCAGATGTTATAAGGGCATTTGAGAAGTGGAGCGACGATGGTGCGATCGACCCGCGCGTCGATGAAGTCAAGGTCGCCGATGCAAATGAGCGACTCAGGGATTCACGTGAACATTGGGCCTATCAACCGATTCGCTCGCATGAAATGGCTCGACATGCCGAAGGATTCCGGGGAAGCGAGATCGATTATTGGATCAATCGGCGTTTGTCTGACGAGGGAATCGAGGCAGCTTCTCAGGCTACACAGCGCGATTTGGTCAAGCGCTTACATTATGACTTGACTGGTTTACCTCCGACCCTGGAGTTGCTGGAACAGTTCAGCAAGGCTAACGACTTCGAGTCGGCCTACTGTGAACTTGTAGACAGATTGCTGGCTTCACCTCAATTCGGAGAGGTGTTTGCGCGCCATTGGATGGATGTGGCTCGTTACGCGGAATCAGTAACTTTGCGAGGTTTGATCTTTAAAGAAGCGTGGCGTTATCGCGATTATCTGGTGCGCGCGTTTGCGGAAGACAGACCCTTTGATCAGATGATTCGAGAACAAATAGCAGGCGACCTGTTGAGCTCAGATGACCAGCAGGAGCGTTGGCTCCAGTTAGTGGCAACCAGTTTCTTGGCAATGGGAAACACGAATTTTGAGGAGCAGGACAAGAAGCAACTCGACATGGATTATGTTGACGAGCAATTGGATACGCTTGGTCAAGCTTTCCTTGGTCAGACACTTGGATGTGCGCGTTGCCATGACCACAAATTCGACCCCATACCAACCAAAGACTATTATGCCTTAGCGGGTATCTTTAAATCGGCGGTAGCGTTACGTCACTCAAACGTATCCAATTGGATCGACCATCCCTTGCCTTTGCCTGAAGCCGAGCGGATAAGATTCGAGAAACTAGAGAAAGATCTTCAGCTAGTTACCAAAGAAATTGCAGTCAAGAAGAAACAACTGGCCGCGTTCGTTAAGAAAGAGGAATCTAAGAAAGTCAATGCTGGTGGAGTTGCAGGAGCGGATCCCAAGGAGTCGCCGAAGTCAACCTCCATAAAAGAAAAACCACCAGTGTCCGCCGATGCTGCGATTGTCGAAAGTGAAATGAAGACGCTCGAGAATCAGCAACGCGAGCTTCAGCAACAGGTGGATGTTCGGCCAAAGTATTTGGCGGTTATTGAAGAGAATCCGCCCAAGGATATTGCGATCCACATTCGTGGTGATGTTCACAACCTCGGGCCCGTCGTACCTAGAGGATTTTTGACAGCATTCAGTATTGCTCAGCCGTTCAACATCCCTGAAGGATCGAGTGGGCGTCTGGAGTTTGCTCAGTGGTTGACCGCCAGAGAAAACCCGCTTACATCGAGAGTCTATGCCAATCGAATATGGACATGGCTGATGGGACAAGGCTTGGTGGATTCGGTTAATAACTTTGGCACAACTGGTACTAATCCATCCCATCCGGAATTGCTCGATTGGTTGGCTCTCGAACTCGTGAATAGCGGTTGGTCGACCAAGCACGTAGTGCGTCTAATAGTCTTGTCCGATGTTTATCGACGCAGATTCTCACCCGCAGGCGAGATTGCTTCGGCTCGAGATCCCGATAATCGGCTTTACTGGAACGGCAATCATCGGCGTTTGACGGCTGAGGAATTGCGTGATTCGATGTTATTGGCCAGTGGTGAACTTGATTCGACAGTTGGCGGGTCATTGATTACGAACGAGACAAAATCCGATTATGGTTATCGCAGTCTTTCCACCCGGCGCAGTCTATACCAACCCGTATTCCGCAATGCCTTACCACAGCTTTTTGACGCTTTTGATTTTGCTTCACCGAGCGTTTCGACGGGCCAGCGCTCGCGTAGCACAGTGGCCACACAGGCCTTGGGCTTACTCAATGAAACATGGGTTCATGATCGCGCTAAGGCGATGGCTGTATTGGTCAGCTCACAGCACAGCCAAGTTGATCCGGCAGTGTGGATTCGTTCTGTCTACGCACGTTGCTATCAACGGCAACCCACTGCGGAAGAACTCGATATTTGCCAGCAGTTCTTTGCACACTCTGACAATCAGCAGCATCCCCAACAACTCGAATTCTTGATTCATTCAATATTCGCTTCGATCGATTTTCGTTACTTACACTAAACTTGCTCCACCACAAAAAGTCATAGTCCATGTTCACTCATTCCGTGAATCGTCGCGATCTGTTACGGCAAGCTTCGTGTGGCTTTGGTTCAGTGGCCACTTCCGCATTGTTCACGCGAGCCGGACTTGCGGCCACGAGCCAGCGCGGCGCCGATGGTACGCACCACCAGCCTCGCGCAAAACGAATTATCTTCTTATTTATGTTCGGTGGTGTCAGTCAAGTCGATTCGTTTGACTATAAACCTATCTTGGCCAAGCGGCATGGTGACAGTTTGGTCTTTGACGACGCGAGAATTCTGGCTAACACGGGCGAGCGGCGAGAACAGCAGTTGATGAAATCACCCTGGCGATTTCGGCAGTATGGCCAGTCGGGGCGATGGGTATCTGAGTTGTTTCCCGAGATGGCAAAACATGCGGACGATTTATGTTTGTTGCGCGCGATGCGAACCGAAGGCGTGGCTCACGGGCCCGCGACTTTGTTCTTGCATTGTGGATCTACCAACATGATTCGTCCCTCGATGGGATCTTGGGTGTATTACGGACTGGGAAGCGAAAATGCGGACTTACCTGGTTTTGTTTCAATCGCACCGTCTAATGTGGCTGGAACTCGAAAATATGGCCCGGCATTTTTGCCTCCCAAGTTTCAAGGAACCCCATTAGTATCTCGGAAAGAGAGTTTCTCGATCGAAAATTTGTCGCGCAGCCAAGTGCCGACCGAACAAATAGCTCAGCAGATTGACTTGTTGCGGCAGTTGAATCATACGCAAGTTGCACAACGAGCAACACATTCTGCAGAATTGGAGGCTGCGCTTGAGTCTTACGATTTGGCTTGGCGTATGCAGCAGATAGCTCCGGATGTACTAGATTTATCTAGAGAATCGGAATCGACATTAAAAATGTACGGAATCGATCGCGATCAGACGAAGAGCTTCGGTCAAAAATGCCTGATGGCTAGGCGATTATGTGAAGCGGGCGTGCGATTTATTGAGGTCAACTACGGCGCTGACGAAGGAAATTGGGATCAACACTCCGACTTACCCAAGCACGCCGAGCACGCAGCCGCAGTTGACCAGCCTGTCGCCGCGTTGCTACAGGATTTGAAACAACGTGGTCTGTTAGAAGATACGATCGTATGGTGGGGAGGTGAATTTGGAAGAACTCCTTATTCACAAGGCAAAGGAACTGGGCGCGATCATAATCCCGGCGGATTTTCGGTGTGGGTCGCTGGCGGAGGATTCAAACCTGGCTTTGCTTATGGCGAGACTGACGAGTTTGGATTCCAAGGGATCGAAGGACGCGTGCATATGCACGATCTTCACGCAACTTTGTTGCATCAGTTGGGCTTGGATCACAAGCGTTTGACCTTTCAGCATGCCGGACGCGATTATCGGTTAACGGATGTTCACGGCAAAGTCGTCCATGAAGTCATCTCGTAAGGCGAGCGAACGAATCCAGCTTGTTCGAGTGTGCTAAAGGAAAGTCTCAAGCAGGAGCGGTGGCGGTCACTGGCTGATACTGTTTTAGGAGACAGCCAACACGCGGGGAAACGGCACGCGCGGCCCGATGGGCACGCGGTTAAACGATTCCGCTGCCGTGCCTTAATTTTCTTCACCACGCCACATCAAGGGCGAGCATTGCTCTGTAAGAATAATGGCGAAGTAACCATAGCCATGATCAACTCGCGAAAGCGAAATCCGGAGTCGCGGAATCTAGTGAATGCGGCTTCGATAATGGCTTCATCGGCTGCAGTTTCTTCACGGCCGAATGCGTAACGAAAATACTGCTTGACGATACAACGTTGGCAGGTTTCATTTCGGGCCAGCATCAAACCAAGCTGTTTAGGCTGAGAGAATTCCGAATTCGCGATGCCTTGAATGTGAGCCTGTGTATCAACGGCCAACTCCTTCATGGACGGGTTATCACGTCCGCCAAAGCGAAGTTGCATCTTCTCATGGAATGCACCGATGGCATCGTATTGTTCGAAACCATATCCGATTGGATCGATAAGGCGATGGCAACTCGCACAAGCTTCACTATTCAGATGAACCTCTAATCGCTGGCGGTTGTTCAGCGGCTTGTCCTCAGTGATTTCCGGCAGCACAGAATTAATTCCTGGAGGGGGTGGGGCAATTTCTTGGGCCAAAAAGTGATTGCGGACAAACAGGCCGCGCGCGGTCGGAGACGTTTC
>CAZVBC010000513.1:0-4390 GCA_964625155.1 uncultured Pirellulaceae bacterium | reverse complement strand
GCTTGAGCCGGGGATTGATTCACGTTTGCTTCTGAATCTTTGGCGTTGACCAGTTGCTGCATCGTCGCTGCCCATTCCCTCAAAGCACCGGTCGATTGGTCAGTTTGAATTGCGTGCAAGTAAGCTCGATCGAACGGCCTTTCCGACGCTGAATCGATCTTGGTAAGGTACTCGCGCCACTGTTGTACGAAACCGGGCACAGGCGTGTACGCAGAATCAAGGGGATCAACCCTAATCGATTGTGCTTCGGGAACTGGAGCCAGCAGCCACTTATCGATGTGAGGCAACGTCTGTGCCCGCTCGATACGCAAGATATGCTTCCCTTGATTCAGCTTAATAATGGTTTCCAAATCCCAGCGCTGAGATTCCGGTTGCCAGGAGCCCGTCACACCACTGGCAATCGAATCACTGACCGGCAATCCGTCGATCATCAGGACGCAGGCTCGGCGATTGGCCGCAGCATAACGGACTTCCAATCGATAAAGTCCGGATAACAAAACTTCAAAATCGTACTCGGCGTATGCCGGACTATTGCGGCTGAGTAACACGCCGATCCCTTTGCCGTAATTCGTAGTGTCAATTTCGGCGGTACCTCGATCAAATGCCTCAGCTTCGCGCAGAATGACTCCTGTGTTCGATCGAGTGGATTCGGCATCGCCGATGGGCGTAAGTTTATCCTTGAGATTTTCTAAAACATCAAACGCCTTGGCTGCGAGAAGATAATCGCCAAGATGCTGTTTGGCTTGAGTGCGCAGTTCCGTGAGCGCGGCTTGACGAATTTTTTTAACGTCACTTGCCAGCAGCTCAAACTCACTATTCAGTTTATCGATCTGGGCAACCTGTGCGCGAGTGCCCAGCGGGCGTTCGTGCCAGCGAGCGACGACGGTGAACGTATCCATCGTCTTGGTACTTTTGAAAATTCCTGCCAATCCATAGTAGTCGGCCATAGAGATCGGATCATATTTGTGATCATGACAGCGCGCGCAGCCCAGGGTCAGGCCCAACATCGACCGCCCGATCGTATCGACTTGTTCGTCGATGATGTCCATCTGCATCTTCATCGGATCGTCTTCGGCGAGCATTTTGGCACCCACGCACAAAAAGCCTGTCGCCGCGATACGAGCTGTTTCGTTATCGGGTGATGCATCTGTCTCCAACAGATCGCCAGCAATTTGCTCCTCAACGAAACGATCGTAAGGCCGATCCAAATTAAAAGAACTCACGACGTAATCACGATAATGAAATGCGTTGGCATAAGCTATGTTTTCGTCCAAACCGTTTGAGTCAGCGTAGCGAGCAATATCCAACCAGTGTCGCCCCCATCGTTCTCCATATCTTGGAGACGCGAGCAGACGGTCAATGACTCGAGCTTCCGAATCGACCGCTTTATCCTGCATAAACGACTCGGTTTCCTCTGGCGACGGAGGTATTCCAATCAAATCCAGATAAATCCGTCGCAACCACGTGCGGCGTTCGGCTGGCAGTGAAGGTTTTAGTTTGGCTTGAGCGAGTTTGTCGAACACAAAAGCGTCGATCGGATTGCTGACCCAACTGGACTCACTCGATGAATCCAGCTTTAATTGTGGTAAAGCCGGTCGACCGACTCTCTGAAATGACCAGAAATGTTTTTGTTCCTCTGAAAACGCTGCGATATCGCTGGTTGGCGATAAGGGACTCTCCTTGGTTGCGGCAGGTGCGTTGGGCCAGACGGCACCGTCGGCGACCCATTTCGCTAAGATGGCGATCTGCGAAGTCGCCAGCTTTTTATCGAGAGGCATCTGCAATTGATCGTCGTGACGAATGGCCCGGATCAATAAACTCTCTTCAGGTTTACCGGGCACAATTGCCGGTCCGCGCGAACCTCCGCGCACAAGTGCTTCAAGCGAATCAGTTCTTAATTTACCTTCAGCGTTCTCTTGCTGATGGCACTCTCCACAATGTTCGATTAATAACGGGCGTACAGACTTTTCGAAGAACGCAATTTTTTCCGCTTCGTCTGCGGACACAACTGGTAACCACGCAAATGCAACCAGCGAAACTACACACAATAACTTGCTTGAAGGTACAAGCAAATAATCGAGCGTGAACTTTACACAATTCAATCTCATTGATTTCAATCCTCGCAATCACCCCTGGGTTGTCGATTTGATTGCCTAAATGATCTCTTTGACAATGTTTCCGTAGATGTCGGTCAAACGAAAATCGCGGCCGGCGTGCCGATAGGTTAATCGAGTATGGTCGATTCCCAGTAAATGCAAAATTGTCGCATGGAAATCATGAACGTGTACACGATTTTCGGCAACCACTGCACCGATTTCGTCAGTACTGCCATGGACATAGCCTCCCTTGACGCCTGCGCCAGCTAACCAAGAGCTGAAACAGGCGCTGTGATGACCACGTCCTTTTTCACCGTCGACACCCGGTGTACGTCCAAACTCGGTTGTCCAAACCACAAGAGTGTCCTCGAGCATTCCCGATCGCTTGAGATCTTGTATCAGACCGGCAATGGGTTGATCGATCACCTTGGCGTGCTGCGCATGTTCCGCCATATTGCCATGCTGATCCCAATTGTTGCTGGAACTGCCGTCGATCAGTTCGATAAAGCGCACACCTCGTTCGGCCAAGCGCCGTGCCACGAGGCATTTCCAACCGAAGCCATCCACTTGACCAGGCTTGAGTCCATATAAGTCCAGCGTATCTTCTGTTTCGTTGGATAAATCAAATGCCTCCGCAGCTTCGGTTTGCATATGAAACGCAGTTTCAAATGTCCGGATTCTGGCAGCCAAATCTGAGTCTTGGTTGCGCCCTGCCAAATGTTGCTGATTGAATATGTTTGCAAGTCCCAGTTCCAGTTGCTGGACCCGTTCATCGGCTGTACGTCGATCTAGGTTCTCGATCGGCGATTTGCCAGGCACGACACGGACACCCTGGTGATAGGCTGGCAGAAAGTCGTTGGCAAATACTTGAGTACCTGCGTAAGGCAATTCTTGAGCTAATACGATAAATGAAGGCAAATTGCCGTTGGCTGTGCCCAATCCATAACTCACCCATGCTCCAATGCTCGGACGCGAGAAGAAAAACGAACCCGTGTGCATCGCCAAAGTCGCTTGATAATGTTCGTTGTCATCCGATTTCATTGAACGAATAAGGCAGATGTCGTCCATTCGCTGACGCAAATGGGGAAACAAATCGCTGACCATCGTTCCACATTGACCGCCAGGGCGAAAACTCCACATCGGTCGCAGCAGGACCTTCTGCTGATCGGACAATCCGCCACCGACTCCCGTCTTCTTTCCATCAGCTTTGAACAACTCCGGTTTGTAGTCGAACGTATCCATGTGAGATACGCCGCCATTGGAAAAAATGAAAATTGCTCGTTTGGCACGAGCCGCAAAGTGAGGCTGTTTGGGAGCCAAGGGGTCGGAATGCCGTCCAACCTGTTCGTCATCGGCGAGCAATTGAGACAGCAATCCCGGACCAAGCAACGAGCCTAATGCAAAACTGTGCAGCACCTCGCGACGGTTGTTAGTAATCTTGTTCATGATCTTGTCGATTAATCGATATATACAAATTCATTTAAGCGGAAGACAACTCTCACAAGAGCTTGCCAAGCTTTCAGTTTTTTAGTGAAGTTATCAGAATCTCGCCCGTTATCCAATTTGATAACTGACTCGAAAAAGGATTCTGCCGCCGCCGCCTCATCTGCGGTGGGCATCCGCCCTAAACAGATTTCATACAGCGCCTCCAACCGGGCTTCCTCATGGTTGTATTCGTTCATCAATCGTTGAGCGAGTCCATTGGCTTGAGAATGCACTAATGGATCGTTGAGCAAATACAACGCTTGCAACGGAGTTGTGCTAGCCGACCTCAGCGGCGTGCTGACCGACGGGTCTGGCCCGTCAAAGATTGCGAGATAGGGATGGCGCTGGATGCGCTGAGTCATCAAATAGACGCTGCGTCGGTTCGATGGATAGACAGCCTTAAAAGGTCGATGCTGAGTAAATTTCCATTCGGACTGCGGCGGGAACGGGTGCTCGCCTCCAATCGACAAATCCAAATTGCCTCCCAGCATCAGCAACGTATCGCGGATGGCCTCTGCATCTAACCGACGCCGAGGGAACGAAGCCAAAAGTTCGTTGTTGGGATCGACGTTCAGCGCATGTTCGGATCTTTCGCTCGCCATTTGGTAAGTGCGGCTGAGCATGATCGTGCGATGCAAACTCTTTAACGACCAGCCAGACTTGACGAGCTGGCTGGCCAACCAATCCAGCAATTCAGGATTTGTAGGTGGTTTTCCTTGTCGTCCAAAGTCGTTGGGCGTCGGTACCAGTCCCCTGCCAAAATGATACAGCCATACACGATTTGCGATTACACGCGCGGTCAACGGGTT
>CAZVBC010000512.1:0-4415 GCA_964625155.1 uncultured Pirellulaceae bacterium | reverse complement strand
ACATTGAGTTACCGAAAGATTCGTCGGGTATTACGGCAGACAAAGTAACCCTCGCGGCAGATCAAAAGTCAGGCAAGTTGGTACTCAGCGTGGCCGCTGACGCTAAATCCGGTACATTCGCATTGACTGTTCGCGCCAAAGCGAAATTCAACGGTGTCGATGTCGATGATTCTCTCCCGATCACCCTAACCGTTCCCTAGCTCAAGATTACTCCTGCTTGAGTTACTTGGGAACGTGTGGCTACAAAACTCACAGCTCCCAAGTCCTCAAATTTGCAACTCTCAATCGATTGCCTTAGGATTCCACAATGAATCGACTTACCCATAACAGTCACCTAAACTCGTTGATTTTGGCAGTGGGATTGGGTGCATGCCAATTGACTTGTACTGTTGCTCAAGACGCAATTCCCATTGCAAAAGTGCAGCACGAAGGGCCAGTGGATTTTGAGAAGGAAATACTACCTATCCTTCGACGAAATTGTTTGGCATGTCACAGCGGTACCAAGGCCGAAGGAAAGTTGAATCTGGAATCGCCCCAATCGATCCTCAAGGGGGGAGACGAAGGTCCAGGTGTTGTCGCTGGCAAGCCTGCGGAGAGCCTAGTGTTAATGCTGTCTTCGCGGCAGCGCGAGAGTTTCATGCCTCCTGACGATAACAACGTAGGAGCAAAAAAACTGACCAGCCAGGAACTTGGTCTATTGCAGTTGTGGATTGAGCAAGGAGCCAAAGGAGAAGTTGCGAACAAAAACAAAGCGATCGAATGGCAATCGCTGCCGCCAGGAATCAATCCGATCTATGCAGTTGCGGTTACCGACGATGGCCAATTTGCGGCAGCAGGAAGAGCCAACCAAATCTATATGTATCATGTCCCAAGCGGTCGCGACATTGGAAGGCTCCATGATCCAGGTCTTTCCAAAACTGGCCTGTACAAGCATGGTGTAGCCGACTTGGAGATGATCCAAGCTTTGACATTCAGTCCCGACGGTCAGCGTTTGGTTTCTGGCGGATTTCGCACAGCCAAAATTTGGAAACGCAGCCAGTCGCAACTATCGACGATTGAAGGAATCGGCTCCGACATACAAGCGTTCGCGTGCAGCCACGACGGAAAAATGGCCGCCGTCGGCAGTGTTTCTGGTGCTATTCGTATCATCCGATTGGAAGAAAACAAAGTTGTGGCCAGTGCAACCGGACATACTTTGGCTGTTACTGGTTTAGCTTTTTCCGCTGACGGACAACAGATTTACTCTTGCTCCTCAGATAAATCGTGCCGAGCTTGGAAAACCGATGGAACAGCAGCTTGGGCCGTGGAAACTCCCACTCCTCTAACCGCAATCGCCAGCGTAGATGGCGGAAAAAGAATTGTCGTCGCCGGTGACGACCAAAAAATGCGAGTATGGGAACTCCCCGCCACGAACCAATCGGTCAACAAAGATCCCGTGCAGGTACTTGATGGGCACAAACAGCAAATTACCGGATTGGCGACTCTGAAAGATGGTCAATTCGTATCAGCCTCCGCTGATGGGACAGTACGGATTTGGCAATCACGCGACGGCAAGCTCGTCCGCGAAATGAATCATGCCAGCCCAATCACAGCAGTAGCGGCGACCAATGATGGTACAAAAATCGCTACGGCCAGTCCCGAAGGAAAAGTTGCGAAAGTTTGGAATGCGGCAGATGGCAAACTTTTGCATGAATTGCGTGGCGATCATGCAGCTCGATTTCAGGAAGCTACAGAAAGTCGTCTCGCAGCGCTGGCCAAAAAACATATTGACCTGGCGAACGCCGATCTAAAAGCTGCGAACGAACGCAAGACTGCCGAAGAAACTAGTGCCAAAAAAGCTGATGAAGACAAAAAGAAAGCTGACGAAGAGTTAGCGAAAAAAGTCGAAGCTGCACGCAAACCAGTCGCCGAAAAAGAAGCCGCCGAAAAACTGCTCGCCGCCCTCAAAGCTCAAGCGAGCAATTCTGATGCGGAAAAAAAGAAGGCCGAGGAGTTAGTACTTGCCATCCAAGATCTGCTTAACAAGGTTAACGAAACCACTGCCGCAGCAGAAAAGGCTGCCACCGAATCTGGGGATCGCACTGCCGCTGACGCCGCCAAATTGGTTGTCTCAAAAATCACGGAAGCTGTGGAGCAACAGAAAAAGTTCATTGAAATCCTAGGAGGCATTCCGCAAAAAGTAAAAGCGACCGAAGAATCACTCAAAACGTTGACGACCGCTGCTCAAAAATCTACTGAAGAAAAAACTGCCGCTGAACGGGCCGCTGAGACCGCAACACGCGCCGTCGAGCGAGCAAAAATGGCTGTCGAGCGAGCCGCAGAGGAAATCGCTCCGTTAGAGTCGGTTGTAAAACGGCGAACTGAGGAACATACTGCGGCTGAGTCCAAGTTAGCTGAAACGAAGAAAGGAGTCGCTGCTTCTGCAAGGTCTGGACGAATCGTGACTTTTTCACCTGACGCAAAAACAGTCGTTGTAGCGGACGATGGTGGTCTGGTCTCGATGTATGATACTGAATCTGGTTCGCCCATTCACGAAGTTCATACAGCTTCCCCAATAGCCCCATTTGCAGCAGTGGTGGCCGATGGCATTCTGCTTTCTGTGGTTCGAAACGGTCAAGCAACAACTTGGTCGACCTATCCGCAATGGACTTTGGAAAAAACTATCGGAGCCGTCGAATCGACAGAAGTCTTTGTTGATCGAGTAACCGCGTTGGCTATAAGTCCTGACGGACAAACTTTGGCGACTGGGACCGGTGAGCCATCGCGGAGTGGTGAATTGGCGTTGTGGAATCTCATGACCGGCGAATTAGTTCGCAAGATCCCCGATGCTCATAGTGACTCAATATTCTCAATCGATTTTTCTCGTGACGGCGAGCGCATTGTCACGAGTGCTGCCGACAGATTTGTGAAGGTATTTAAAGTCAGTGACGGTAAGTTTGAGAGATCCTTCGAAGGACATACCCACCACGTATTGGCGGTTGCCTGGAGTGCTGATGGCCGTGTGTTGAGCAGCGGCGGTGCCGATAAAGTTGTCAAAGTTTGGAACGCTGTTACTGGGGACCAACAACGCACAATTCAAGGTTTCAATAAGGAAGTCACGGCAGTTCGATTCCTTGGTGATTCCGACCAATTAATCGCCACTTGCGGAGATGCTTCTGTGCAGGTGGTACGTTCCGATAACGGTAGTAATGTGCGCAAATTCTCAGGCCCAAGCGATTTCATGTATTCGGTCGATGCGACAGCAGATGGGAACACGATCATCGCTGGAGGCCGCGATAGCATCGTGCGAGTATGGAACCAGGAGGGTAAGAGTCTCGCCAATTTCGAGTCCCCTAAGCCCTGACGCATGGTTACGTTTACACATAAAAATGTTTAATCGTACCTGATAACCGTTTCTTAAATGGATTGGTAGCTGACGGCGCGCAATTCTGATCTACCGGCTACTCTGACTCAGGTTGAGATTGACGGTGTTTGAGATTCACGGTGTTTGAGCTGCTCGAATCGTGTTTTTGACGCAAACTTCGAGAGAGTGTTCTGCGCATTGTTTACATTTCATACGCTCGGCAGCAGGGTTTCACACCCGCTCGCCGAAATCGACCTTCTACGACAACGTGTAGTATCGGGAACGGCGGGGCATTACACTGAACTGATCTTGGACTCGTTTGAGAATATCATTGATCTCTGGTGGCAAACTCATTGAGAATCTGCACATGATTGGCATTCGCTCCGTCAGGCTAGCAGTGTGGGCAATTCTGACCGGACTTACTGCAGGTGGAACGGGAGTGTCCAGCGCCCAAGCTCCGGCGGTAAACGTTGCGTCCAGCGAACTGCCTCGACCGGACTATTACATTGCACGCGATTTGTTCGACAGTGCGCAAATGCAAGATGCTACTGAAGGATTTCAATCCGCGTTTCGACGTGCGCGACAGATTGGCCAACAAAGATGGATAGACAGTATTCCGCCACTGGTCATGCTCGGTGAATGCTACTATCAACAGGGCAGTATCGCGATGGCGATGGAGCAATACGATGCTGCCTTGGTGCTTGCTCTAGCAAATCCAAATTGGATTGACCAAATTGTAGTGCCGAACGGAGTGCTGCCCACGACGAATGCGGTCAACAAGAAAATTAACTGGGGCACGTCCTCGCGCAATCGACCATTGGCTGTTATCTCAGAATCGATTCAAGTTGCGGTTGACCCAACTGCTGCGCAACCATTGCCCAACGGTGGCGCAGTGGCACCGGTGTCGATGGTAACTCGACTTGACGTTGCTGAAGTACTACGCACTCTCGCTATCGCACTTTGGCGCCGATCACAATATTTGGGTCCGCTGGCGCAGCATTCACCTTTAACCGAACCGTTAGTGCAGTTGTTTGCAAAGCCACCTCAACAGAACACGCCCTGGCTTAATGCA
>CAZVBC010000511.1:0-4430 GCA_964625155.1 uncultured Pirellulaceae bacterium | reverse complement strand
CATGCTCCACCGCTTGTGTGAGCCCCCGTCAATTCCTTTGAGTTTTAGCCTTGCGACCATACTCCCCAGGCGGGGCACTTATCACATTTGCTTCACCAGAGACACCACAGGACGGTACCTCTAGTTAGTGCCCATCGTTTACGGCTAGGACTACCGGGGTATCTAATCCCGTTCGCTACCCTAGCTTTCGTTCCTCAGCGTCAGATGAGACCCAGTAGGCCGCTTTCGCCACCGGTGTTCCAGATGATATCAACGCATTTCACCGCTCCACCATCTGTTCCGCCTACCTCTGTCTCCCTCAAGTCCCCCGGTTTGAAGCGCAATTCCTCGGTTGAGCCGAGGGATTTCACACCTCACCTACGGGACCGCCTACGAACTCTTTAAGCCCAGTGATACCGAATAACGTTTGGAGAGCTCGTCTTACCGCGGCTGCTGGCACGAGCTTAGCCTCTCCTTCCTCCTAGGATCACTCGAATACAGGGGAGAACCCCCGTACATTTGTTCCCCTACGACAGCGGTTTACAACCCGAAGGCCTTCATCCCGCACGCGGCGTCGCTCGGTCAGGCTTTCGCCCATTGCCGAAGATTCTCGACTGCAGCCACCCGTAGGTGTCTGGGCAGTGTCTCAGTCCCAATGAGGCAGGTCATGCTCTCACACCTGCTACCCATCGTCGCCTTGGTGGGCCATTACCCCGCCAACAAGCTAATAGGACGTAGACTCATCCTCAGGCGGAATCACACCTTTGGTCCGAAGACGTTATCTGGTATTACCGGCAGTTTCCCGCCGCTATCCCAGTCCCGAGGGCAGATTTCTACGTATTCCTCTCCCTTTCGCCGCTTTCCTCGTATTGCTACGATTCTCGCACGACTCGCATGCCTAATCCACGCCGCCAACGTTCATTCTGAGCCAGGATCAAACCCTTCAATTGTGTATGCTTCTGACAACAGATCCGAAGACCAATCATCAGTTGTGACCACTTTTGAGGCTTTGAGGCCTGATTTGACGCCCCTGGTCAAGAGGCGTCTGTTGTTGATCAATTTCACAACCTTACAATCACTAGAATTTTCATTCTAAATGCTAAAACTTGCGTTTTAACGGAGAGCTTACCAACCAAATTTTCAAAGATCAGTTCCTCGCAGGTGGCTGTTACACCAGTGTGCGAGGAGTCACGTAATCTACTGTCGGCCCCATCGATCGTCAAGCCACGTTTTGGCTTTCTCGCAATTTTCAAGATCGCCTTAGCGACTGACTTGCGATGGTTTCTGACAGCGAAGGATCAAGAATGTATCGGCAGGTTGCCAGATCCGCAATACGCAATTAACGAGTTTTTTAAAGTTTTCTGGAAGCACACTTCCTTACCGCCCATATTCCTCACAAATCACTCGATATTCCCAAGGAATCTGTGGATTATTTACCTTCATCCGCAGCTCGCAGTGAAGGTGTCAACAATAGGTTGTGCGGGAAAAGTTGATCTTCAGAGAAGTACAGCGACAGTTCCCGTGCGGCACTTTCTGAACTATCCGAGGCATGGACCAAGTTCATTTGCCTCGAGCTGGAAAGATCGCCACGAATCGTCCCAGGAGCTGCATTGAGCCCGTTTGTAGCTCCCAACATTTCTCGTACGACGCGCACTACATCCAGTCCTTCGACGCACATTGCCACGATTGGAGCTGATGTGATAAAGGCTTCCAAACTTGGATAAAAGGGCTTGTTCACATGCTCAGCATAATGCCGCTTAGCCAACTCGGGAGTTACTCGCAACATTTTCATCGCGATGATTCCTAGCCCTTTGGCTTCGAATCGAGCAATAATTTGGCCCATCAATCGTCGTTCAATCGCATCGGGTTTTAATAGTACAAGCGAGCGCTGCATCATCGAGTCGGACTCCTGCGTGAGAATTGTTCAAAGATTAACGATCACGACGCGGCCGTGAAGCCATTGCATCTCGCAAGATATCCAGCAACTTCACAATCTACCTCGTGGTCTTGCGGAAAATTGTGCAGCGCCGCGACTAAAAAACAAGTCATAGCCCAGCATCCGTGTTGATGCGTAAACTTCAGCGGCTCAGTACCGAGGGTGCTAACTGCAACATAGGTCTCGACTGTACTGGCCCCTGGCTATATTGAGCGCGATAAGGTGCACGTGACAACCGAGCCGCAGTTGTATAACGATTGAGCTGGTTCATGGGGAGGGAGCTTGCTGAGTCGCTGGGGAGTAGTAGATCTTCATCTGCGTCCGTCGTGGGTCCTAACAAGTCATCGTCGTCGCCAGCACTAGGTTTTGGTGTTGTGCTTGGTTTTGGAGGAGCAGGAAGGGGTTCATCTTTGGGAGCAGGAGCGACTTGAGGCTTCGGAGTTGCAGGTGGCAGCTCTTCTACACTTGGCGCCGGAGCTTTGTTTTCCGGTGTCAAATCTGTGGGCGGATTCTTGGGAGGCAAGTATTTTTCAAGCCACGCTGGAGGTGGAGTGGCTGGTTTGTCCGAAGGTGATGGAACCGGATCGGCCAGATTTGAAGAGGCCTTTGGTTGAGTGGTTGGAACTGGAGGCTTCTGCAGTTGAGCTGGATTAGGCTGTAAAATGCTCTGATATCCATCGCCGCCAGTCGCGGTTGGCTGGCCGGTTGTCGGACTCATCCATCCATGGCCACTGCGGTGGATGTGAGCGTTGTATCCTGGGGAGTAGATCGCAGTCAGTGAGGGATCGATGTAAGGTTTAACGTGGTGATCGCGCATCAAACCCCTGCCTTGTCCTGGGTGGTAATTGGCATGGTACCCTTGACTGTAGCCGACACCCAAGAATCTACCGATTCCATTCAGTACTGGCGCACTTTGGTTGATGCCTTGCCCCAAAGCATTGTGTGTTGCCAGCAAAAAGGCAGACGCTAACGCTCCAATTCGAATTATCATGCGCATGACGAGTCCCTGTCGTGCAATCGTATTACAACCCTTGTTAACTGCCAGCATCGGACGGCAGCCAGTTTCCAATCGACACAACCATTAAAAATCTACGATCGCTCGCAGAAAGCCATTGCAGGTAAAACGATTGCTTCAGGTTTGTCGATCATGCTATTTGGTTTGCTTAATTGCATATCGCCACCTTCGCAAGTAAATCGCCATGTTCGCGCTTAAGTAGTACACTGGTTTATGGGCTTCGCCGGCTCTGCACACTAACTTAATTTCCTGCATGCTTGGCCAGCGCGCATGCAATGCTTCGGCTACTTTTTGGTGGGAATCTGAAATACTCCCGAGGCGGAGCAGAAAGTGCAACGCCTTCCAAGTCACAGCCCGCCGGCCAATTAGGCAGAAGCTTCTAAACAACTGGAATTAGGCTTTAGCAATTTATTGGGCGCCATAAAAAACTGAAAAAAACTTGTTTCTGTGACCAAACGTGTCACCATGGAGGAGATTACCAATAAGCTGTCGCTTAATGAAATAAATCAGGCAAGATCTCCAGGTTCGCGGCTGGTTACCTTGTTTGTGCCTGGAAACGTGATTAGCTAGCTACGCTGTGGCGAGCACGTTAGGGTGTTGTAATCCAAAGAGTTGCGACAGCAAGTCACCGTTTTTATACAAGCCTTTGAGATAGCCCCTTAAATTAACTTTCCACTTTCGCTAGCGATTCGTGGCTCATTGGAGCGTACGAAAACTCGCCACGTCTTACTCGATTTATGATCACTTTTACACGCAGCTCTCAACTTATGCGACGCGAGGAAATGCGGACGTTTTTTAATGCTTCGCCTACGGCACGGCTGCTCCGTTCCGATAATGCCCCCTGGATTATCGAATTTTTGCAGGGTGTCTTTAAGACAGGCGAGGCGATTACCATTGGTCAAACGGACCTGAGATCTCGCTTGGCCGCCTATCAGGACGAAGTCCACGAAACCGAAGTGGAATATATGCGTGGGCCGGCCGATCGGTATGTCTCTCAATGGGTCGAAGCAGGCTGGCTCAAACGGTTTGTTGACGCGTCATCCAGCGAGCCACAATATCAATTAGCTGCGCATGCTGAAGAAGCGATCTTGTTCGTCGATTCATGCTTGGCTCGGCGTGGCAACATGGTTGGTACGGAAGGGCGTCTGAGGCTGGTGATCGATACGTTGGAAGATATTGTGCGTGGTTCGTCCGCTGACCCCGAGCGACGGTTGGAGTATTTGAGGGCTCAAAGGGCCGAGATCGACCGGGAGGTCGAAGCAATTGAATCGGGCAAGTCGGTCCAGGTCTACCGACCATCGCAGGTACGCGAGCGTTTTCAGACGGCCATCAATTTGCTTCGCGAACTTCAGGCAGACTTCCGAGCGGTTGAGGAGCGATTTCAAGAGATAGCGCGAGAAGTCCAGCAGTTGCAAGCCTCTGGCAGCGATTCCCGAGGGGCAATACTGGGTTTTGCGCTTGATGCTGAAGATACCCTGAAACAGCAAGACGAGGGCCAGA
>CAZVBC010000510.1:0-4433 GCA_964625155.1 uncultured Pirellulaceae bacterium | reverse complement strand
CCAAATCTCGACGCAGCTTGGCTTTGCCAATGTGCTTCTCAATCGCAACAGCGACTTCGCGAACGGTTTCGATTTCTTGTAGCACTTGCTCGGGAAATCTTCCACCAAAAGTCTGTTCGAGGGCGTGCGCAATCTGCATGCGCTCAAGGCTGTCCAAACCAAGATCCAGTAACAAATTGGTATCCAGTTCAAGCTGTTTAGCACGCTCTTGCGCTACAGCGCGAACCGAATCCATAACCACATCCACGATCTCGTGATCGGGACTGGCTCTGCCAGCACGCGGAGATGGAGCAATTCCGACATCTACATTCGCGACTCGACTGGCTGACGGCTCCATGCTCGCCGCAGCGATCATCGGTTCGTCGGCAACGTCAACATTATCCCAGCCAGTCCATTTCGCTACGATCGTCAGTGAGCCAGCATGGTATTGCTGTTTGCAGGCATGCCGCTGAATCTTGCCGCTCGACGTCCTGGGTAAAGTGCCGAATCGCACCAAATAAACTGCATCGGGCGGCAGGTCATGCTGCAACGCGACGCTACGTCGAATATCGTCGATTACCTTGCTCCAATCGTCCCCAACTCGCCGATTAACCTCGGCTGCAATAATCAATCGTTCCCGGTCATCAGCGTTGACTGCAAAAGCGGCAACCAGTCCACTTTGCATGGACGTGTTGGATTGCTCGACTGTCAATTCAATATCCTGCGGATACCGATTGACACCTCGAACGATAATCATGTCCTTTAATCGACCAGCAATATAGAGCTGGCCAGAGTGGATAAAACCGAGGTCTCCCGTTTTTAGATACGGACCATCACCTTGGTTTGTTATCGCATGAAATGTCTCGCGAGTTGCTTCTTCCTTTTCCCAATATCCTTTGCCAACGCTTGGACTCTGCACCCAGATTTCTCCGATCGAATCCTCTTCCAAAATCTCTTTTGACGAAGCCTCCACGACCATAATGCTCTCGCCTGGCAGCACTTGTCCGCAGGCAACTAAAGCGCGCGCGTTCTCGTCTTCGACTGAGCAAGGAATAACTCGCTGTGTATCCAGAGAACGGGCGTCAAAATGAGTAATGATTGGCCCAGCAGCGTGTGGTCCGCCAGTCACAATCAACGTTGTTTCCGCCATCCCATAGCACGGAAGGAAGGAGCTTTGCTCAAACCCTACCTTGGAAAATTTCTTGGCAAATTGTTCAATCGTGGACGGCCGCACTGGTTCTGCACCGTTGAATGCAGTTCGCCAGGTACTCAAATCAACGCCTTCCAGTTCGTCGTCGGTTATTTTGTCGACGCATAATTGATAAGCAAAATTCGGTGCTCCGCTGATCGTTGCGCCATAACGGCCGATCGTTCGCAACCAGCGAATTGGCTGTTGCAAAAATGTCATTGGGCTCATCAAGACGCAAGGCCGGCCCATGAATACCGGCATTAGAATTCCACCAACCAATCCCATATCGTGATAGGTCGGCAGCCAACTCATTCCCACAGCATCCTGCCGAGTATCAAATGCGACCATGATCAATTCGGTATTCCGGACCAAATTCGCATGAGTCAGCATCACGCCTTTCGGTTGGCCAGTGGAGCCCGAGGTGTATTGCAACACCGCCAAATCGTCAGGCTGCACATTCGGATTCTTCCAAGCATCTGCGTGTACTTCAGGCACCGAGTCGGTGGCGATAATCGCGATCGATTCCCATTCAACCCAATTACTGTCCCCTTCAATTTGCTGGCGAATTTGTTCATTGGTCAGCGCCAGTTGTGATTGGCAATCGTGCGCAATCCCGTGAATTCGTTGCCCCTTTCGATTCTTTCTGGGTGGAAACGCAGGAACCGCAGTCGCCCCAGCATAGAGACATCCGAAAAATCCAACTACAAAGTCGATCGACGGGGGATAAAGCAATAATACACGCTGACCTGTTGCTCCTAATCTCTGCAAATAACCCGCCACCCGCCGGGCAGCAAGGTCCAGTTCCGAAAAAGTGAGAGACTGCTCAGGCCCTTCTTGCCCATCCACGAAATAGAATGCCTTCTCATCACCTCGTTCCTTGCTCCAGTGCCGCAGCACCGAAGTCAAATCGGTTCGAGGAGGTTGGCAAGTCTGACGCCCAAAGTACGGTGTCAGATCGATTTTATTGTCGGATGGCCTCATTGCGACCTTTGAAACAAAATTGCTAATGCTCATCACTGTGTGCGGCGAATGTTGGCAATCCATAAATCCATCCGTGGACATACTAAAATCCCAATTAGGCTGTTCCGTTGCGTTCCTTTGTAGCTGCGATTGTAACCAATTGCCTAGGACTCAGAGGGGGGCAAGACTTCGTCTGAGTACACGACACTGACGCAACAATTTAGCAAAATCCCTGACAATTGGTCAGCAAGCTCGCACTCAAGTTGAGATTTGCTAGCAATTATACGAACGATCAATCGGCCACCACCAATTCTAAGGAATCGACGCAACTCGGCTCAATCAACTGTATCGACGAACTTAATTGAGCTTGGGCATCGAAAATTGGCCACGAATGTGTTTTTGTTGTGATGAATAATTCTCATCACCCCAAGGACCGACTCATTGCAGGCTGCAGGCTCTCCTAAAACAGGTCGAATTCTGTGGAAAGTACGATCGCAGCAATTAAGCAGCAAACACTCCGGTAGCTCGGTAAATTCCCAATCGCCGCTGGCCTGATTGGAGCGTTGTTGCAGCTAAAAATTTGGTTTCGCGAAAACGGGAGAGCGAGGTTTCTACCGCGCAACCGTTAAATTGGCCCAGCAGGAGCGTCGCCCTATCGTTCGTTAAAAGCTAAGCTGTAACAAAGGATTTACGACTAATTTAATTAAGTCGGCTCAATCTTCCATCACGTTATTCCATTCGCAGGTCGCCCAATGGCAAATGATGGCAGCCAAAGGCGCTGAGCGTCATGGCAATGGTGGCTGTTCGAAACGCCCAATCAATTCCCAGCCACGCAGCAACCCATCCCCAACTGGCCGATCCGATCGTCATGCCTAACGCAAATGCCATCAAATAGGTAGCCATGCCACGCGCCCGTAACCTTTTAGGAAGCTTGATTTGGGCCGTAGCATTCAAGGTTGTCATTCCCGAGAGCCAACCGGCTCCAACGATAACCAATCCGCCAAATAGCAATATGGGCGCGTTTGAAACTGAGATGAGGAAAAAAACTGCTGCAAATGCAAGGGCCGACAGCAAAACAATGCGTTCGCTTGACTGCGACTTTCTTAGCGTTGCCAACCACCATGCTCCCGCCACAGCCCCCAGACCGATCGAAGCTAACAGAATCCCGAATCCGCGAGCTTGAAAATGGAGTTTTTCAGTAGCAACCAGGGGCAGCAAACTCCATAAAATGCTTGAACAAAAAGCAAAGCAAAATACACGCACCAACACACTGCGCAGCTCACTGGAGCCCCATACAAATTGCCAGCCGCTAGCCAGGTCGTTCGCAAAGCTCGCTCTACGCAGCCCTTCGGTCTCTTCTTTGCGATCCCATCTCGAAAGGAGAAGTATCACCCCCAAAAAGGATAGGGCGTTAAAAAGAAAGGTTGCCCATGTCCCCAAGTTGGCAATAAATAGACCGCCAAGCGCAGGACCAATGGCCCTAGCCAAATTGAATGAAATGCTGCCAGTCGCAACTGCCGACGGAACCATAGGGAGCGGAACAAGTTCGGGCGTGATGGCTTGCCATGCAGGCTGGTTGAGAATGGTGGCGACTCCCAGGCAAGCAGTCAAAATCAAAAGTAGCATTGGGCTCATCAATCCTGCCCAGTCGGTAACAGCCATTACCATGGCTACCCCAAGAAGCGAGCTTTGAGTAAAAAGCAACCACTTCCGTCGATCCAATCGATCAGCCAGTACACCGGCTGGCAACGCAAACAGGAAAATTGGCAAAGTCATCGCTGTCCTCACATAGGACACCATTTCAGGTGTCGGCGAAATCGTCGTCATCAACCACTGAGCTCCAGCTTCATGCATGAGCGTACCGAGGTTGGAGAGAAACCCTGCGAGCCAGAAATTTCGATAGAGTGGAATCGCCAGCGGAGCCCACGGACTGTGATTTGTGCTTTGCAACTATAGAATCCGCAATTAATTTGCTGCGTGGTTCGCTGAGAATTTTGGGTAACGGCAAAAGCTGTCGCGCACCCAAAGTGATTGTTAGGTGTAACCAAAGAAATAGCTTGGAGTTTCCAGTTATTTCGCTCGACATAGTATGCACTGGCAATCGAAAAAATGTGAACCGCGCAAAATCTCTGGGTGTCGAAAATCGGTTGTAAGTTCTGGGCCGGCTGGGATAGAAACTGAAAATGAATGAAATTCACCTTGCAGCCAAATCCCAGACCGATACACTAGTGCGTTTCCTGGGAAGCGTAATGGCCAGTGTAGCTCAGCTGGTAGAGCAGCTGATTTGTAATCAGCCGGTCGTGGG
>CAZVBC010000509.1:0-4442 GCA_964625155.1 uncultured Pirellulaceae bacterium | reverse complement strand
GCTTAGACTTCAATCGGTCGGTAAAGTCAGTGGACCGTATTTCACAGTGACCAGGATCGAGATCTGGTGGGTTGCAAGGTACAATTACGACGGAGAGACCATCGGGAATCTCGCTTACTTTCCAAATGCAAACTCCCCAACCATCGCGGTGGGAAGCGTTTACTTGTGCAAGTAGTTCGGCTGGCGACGTTATTAAGAGCCTGCTGCAAGATAGCCCCAATTCTCCCTCACGCCGATATAAGGCAGCACTTGTTGCTCTAGAGCGAGTTTCCGACTTCTTGGCGATGAAATCCATATTTGGTCTAGATGGAGGAATCCTCCGAATTATATATTCTTCTCCGCCAACCCGTTCCATCGATTCTAAAGCCGTGTTAACAATTGAATTATCGTCCTAAATACACCTGTGTCGGTGCTTTCGATTTCTTCTTCGCCTTGCTCGTAGTAGAATTTCGCAGCGCCACGAGGAGTAATCTCAGCGGTCATTAGCCAATTTTTAGTATCCCATTCAAAGCAGACGTTGCCGTTTGCGTTCACCGCAATCATCGGCTGGGGAACGCCAACAGTCTTCGCCAGATGTTCTAGGAAAATACTTGCATGCACCGCAGAAAGTGAATTAGTCTGCAGTCCACCATAACTATCCCAGTTGTCAGGCAAACTTGCAGCGGCTTGCAGTTTCTCAGCACAAACCTCGAACCACTCCGGATATTTTCGGCTCCTTACAAGTCCTTCAATGCGGTTGGCTGAAGTTTGCACATTTTGCCGAACGCTGGTCGTTGATTCATCCAATTTCTTTCCACCGATCCTTTCTAGCCTGAAGATTGGTGAGGTTGCAAAAAACGTCGATTAGCCAATCATGCGCCGCATCGAGCGATTGGCGAACAGCGCCAGTTACATGATTAATGCGCGACGTTAGCTGAAATGTAACGAAAGGATTTTCATCATCGATAGCCGTATTTAGCTCTGCATATAATCGTCCACTCTCCCCCATTACAAAAGTCCTGTTGAGCGTGAATAATTCAAAATCGCCAATACTCGTTCCGAAGATGCTTTCTACCATCTGTACTAGGCTTTCGCCGCAGAGTGGTTTTACGTGATTTAAGTACATCACTTCACACAGGACTGGTGTCAAATCGCCAAACGATTGCTCGGAGCAGAAGGAAGAAAATACCTCATATTCTGCCAGACATGCGTCGAGGTTAGCTTCATAGCTCGGATAGTGTCCAGTTCGTTCATCCGGCGTTTTGGACAGCCAGTGATACGCGAATCGGTTCCGTTGAACACGAATTAATTTATCTGCCGACTCCGACTCAAATTGTGCACAGCCAGAGTCCTGCTGCATGGTCAACTGGAATTGAAGTCGTTTGGCGCGAGGAGGAAACGTTTCAACGACCGGCGGTAACTCTTGCAGATGACGAAAGTTTGGGAATCTATCGCGAATGCAAGGATAATACAGGCCGTGGTGAATCGTGCCCCAATGGGGAAGGTCGCTAAACTGAATCTGCAAAGCAGTTTCGACGACCGGCGGGTTTGCGAGACGTATTTTTGAGGTTATCGGGATTACTTCCATTGTTTTGACTAAGTACTATGCGAGTAAGAATTGCAAGATCAACCTCAGCAATGCTGGTTTAGAGAGATTTTACCGCACATTGGCGAACCGCAAAGTCAACCAATCTATTATTTGCCTCGATACAATCAACAACCAATTACTGACATTATATAACATTACTCATATCGATTTCACCAAGCCGCTTTCAGAGGTCTGGCGTTGGGATAGTGAGCGAGCCGTTTGAACGCAAGTTGTGAGCTTGCAGGCTAGGATCACTCGAAGTTAAACTGGCTCGATTTGCCGCTTGCCTTCGGCCGATTTTCGCAACAGTTTTACACTTCAAATCATGAGTGTCCGAGTGACTACGTACCTGATGTGGTTGGCTCTTGACGATGATTTGATGCGAAGAGACCATCAAGCCGGCGTAACTCTTCGAGCCAAACGCGAATGTCATGATCATATTCGCTGGCCAAATCGCCAAAGACTAATTGACGATGGAATTGGGCTGCGCCATCTTCAAGCAGCTCGGCAGCCTCTGCGCTGGGGAACCGTCGAATCGGATCGGGGGCAATGCAGCGTTTGCAAAAGTTCATCAGATGGTTATTGCAGGCCACCTCCTGTGGCAGCACTTCGCTGAGCTGTTGTGGAAGCTTGCGTTTGGCTTCCAGCAGTTCACGGGCGTTTAACCCCGCCGCAAAACAGGGACGGCCGGCCAGCATTTCCACCAACACATAACCGAGACTGGCCAAGTCGCTGCGCGGTGTACAACACGCACCTTCCAGTACCTCAGGGGCTGCGTAGGCCGGAGTACAAGCTCGTTGATTGGGTAAGTCGTCCAACTCAAACGCGGAACCGATATCAATCACCTTTGAATGCCCAGTGCGTTTGAGCATGATGTTCGATGGTTTGATATCTCCATGCACAATCCGTTGGCGATGCAGCGCCGCAAGCGCCGCCAGGCAATCGCGCACAATGGCCACTGCGACACCAGCCTTAAAACGGCATTGCTCAGGACCAAACGTAGCGATCACACTGTTAACGTATTCCCAGCGCTTTGGTGCAGCGTGTTCACGCACCATCCGTAACCGATCCGGGTTCATCAATTCTCTCAAGTCATAGCCATCAATCCACTCCATGACCATGATGCGAATTCGATTGCGATCGACAAAATCTTGAACGTCGAGCACATTGTCGTGCTGGATCAAAGCGACTCGCGATGCAACTCTAGCCAATCTGCCCATCGCATCGTCGTAGGCTGTCGGGCTGCTGAAACGCTCTGGCGAAAAGATCTTCATGGCAACAGGCTGGTTGAATCCGTCGGCACCGCGCCGTTCGCTGAGGAAAACGATGCCCTGACCACCGCTACCCAACTGTCGCTCCAAGCGATGATAGGTTGTCCACTGCACTCGCCCTTGGGCTAATAACTGTTCATACCGATTGATCAATGATACATCCAGATTTTCGGCCCCGCCGGGAGTCGAGCCACTTGCAGTGCGCGTCTGCACTTCATCAAACATGGTCGTGGTTTGCATGAGCCTCGTCCTCGGCGGATGTGTTGCTTAAAGAATCCTACTCACAACATCGATACCAATCGATATTTCTGACTGCTGAATGGCAGGCAACTCGCGAAACATTTCGAGAAGTGTCCCTTTGAAGATTCATGGGCAACTTATTGTGCCGTACCGTTCACCAGTCGTCTGTTCCAGCAAGCATTTACAGGAAATCCGTTGGTTGATTGATCGCCATTACGTCAGGATGGGGAAAACCAAGCGATTTGTCAACGAGATTCAGCAAGGGGCGACCTTCAAAGTATCGTTTCAAATTATTGCAAGCAAGGCGAGTTGAATCGTCGACTCGGGATCGCGATTGAGCGCCCACATGCGGAGTTATGATTACGTTGGGAAGTTCCCAGAGTTCGCTGGTCACAGGCAAAGGCTCTTCGTAGGTTACGTCCAATCCCGCTCCCGCTAAGTGGCCTGACTTCAGTGCAGATACCAATGCCTGTTCGTCTACGACCTGACCACGAGCCACATTGATCAACAGAGCACCTATTGGTAAACCTGACAATACTTCGGTACCAATCAGTTTTTCGGTGTGCTTGTTCAGCGGCAAACACAGTATCAATACATCAGCAATTGTCGCTAGTTCCGGCAAGCTGTCGGCCGGCCACAAATGGGCCACGTGAGGTGGTTTACGAACCGGAAAGTAATCGGTGGCCACAATGCGGACGCGAAATGGTGCCAGCAGCTCGGCCAACCTACGACCGTTACCACCCAGTCCCACAATACCAACTGTTTTGCCGTGCAAATCACCGGTGGGGCGTCTGACAAATTCCTTTCGTTGGGCCTGCCGAAAGAAAGTGGGTAACCCACGTAGCAATCCAAGCATTAGCGCTAGAGCCTGTTCTCCAACTTGGTCAGCAAATAGGCCTGACGCGCTACAAACGGTGATATCACTATGGATCACCGCTGGTACCAAGCAATGATCCAAACCTGCAGCCGAACTCTGGATCCACTTCAGCCGGCCTCGCCGGACAACTTCTTCCCAGTCGACCGGTACCTTGGCGTGACCAATAAAAATATCTGCATCAAAAATCGCACTACCGATCCCATCTTGTCCAGCGTCGATGATATTGGCGTCTGGAGCTGCAGCACGCAGTGCCGCTAAGTGGCGATCTTCGACAGGATAGCATAATACGATATTCATCATCCAGTTTTCTTCGTATCCCAATCGGCGATAAACGGAACCCCCTCTAGCGATCCCAAGGGAATGCTAAAGTCGGCTGATTTGTGTAACACTGCATGGACAGCGTCATGCGTTCACCCGCGCCTGGCGCCAATTCAACTGTCAAGCTGGACGAGCCGATTTGTTGTGACTGGGAACCCACGTTTACCGC
>CAZVBC010000508.1:0-4448 GCA_964625155.1 uncultured Pirellulaceae bacterium | reverse complement strand
CTTCACTCGCTGAAATTTATTTGCTGTTCATACTGAGCCCTCACGGATCTTCTGAAAGAGGTTGGCCGTGATCTTCTGTACGCGCGAGTCGGGGCCTTTCGGCGTTGCCCCATGAGCCGAAGGCGTTTTGTACCCAGGGGGCGCGCTGAGTCCATCGGCCCACCAGATCGTTGAGGCGTTGAACACGACATTGCCTTTGGGCCCGGGATAGATCGTTGCAGTATATTCGCGCTCGACGCCGCTATTGCGGATTTTGCCGGATGCTATCACCTCTAAACCTGGAATGTCCGCAGGGGCTCCCATCCATTCGAAGCCAACTAATCCTGGAATTCCGTCGCCGTTACGCATGCCTGTTCCAGCAAACAACCAATGTTGCTCAGCTCGGCAAATCCAGTCAGCACCGCCCGAATACGGATACACGTTTCGAGCTCCAATGAGGTTGGCCTCCGTGGGCCCAAATTGTTTGAAGCGTGCTAACTCAGGATACTTCTCGACCGATTCGCGTTCTAGAGGACCGAATTGACCAAGTCGAGTGATGATTCGATGAGGCTGGCCAGAGCTACTGGGTAAGAATGGAATTAAGCCCCAGCAGGTATCGCTGCTCAAGAAAGCGGCACTCACTCCAGACTGAATTGCTTTTAAAAGATTGTCGTACATTTCTCGTGACCAATATTCGTCGTGGCCTACCGAGAGAAAGCCTTTCGCTCGCAGCAACCCGGTTGCATCGGCATGAGTATCGACCGTGCTGATATAGGAGACATCGTATCCTTGTTGCTCCATCCAGAATGCTAGCGGAAACTCCCACAACATAAAACTGCCTGAGCCAGTGAACAGCGGATTATCGATCACCTGGCAATACTTCGCATACGGACGATCAAAACTGACGTTCACGTCGGGCCCAATGTACCACTCTTTATTGCCGTCGTCGTACAGCGCGAACTGATCGGGCCAACGATTGTAGGCGACCCAAGTCGAATCGGCACATTGAAAAACAAAGTCGCAAGGCCGGTCGTCGCGCACGATCCAGATCACGTAGGATTGGCACTCTGAATCTAAGGCCGTCAACTTGCCAACATAGACACCACTTGGCCAGTCTTGGGGGATTTCGAATTCAACGGACGGTGTCCAATCGCACTCCCGCAGTCGGTTCGCTTCCACGGACGGATCGGTCTGTATGGCTCCTTCAAGCGGTCCGAAGGTTTTCAGCCATCGACCTCCTTTGCCGCCATAATAACCGAGGCGAAAAACCTCAATAGTGAACTTTGACGCAGGGTTTGTACTGACCATAATGCGCAGCGATTCGCCTGCGCGCACGCTAGTCCGCGAGCAATACCCTTCGATCACCCGACTGCGATATCGCGTCTTGGGGTCGATCGAGACATTGGTCAATTGCCAATCCGTCGTACCAGAACGCGCGTTCTCCTCTCGGACAATGTTGCTCATTGCCTTCGACTGAGCGAGCGTATAACGTTGCCCAGCCGCCGCGACTAAACCGGCACCAGCAATTCCGGTCATGACTTGCCTACGATTGGGCACATCAATGTTCTTGTTCTTGCGTTGTTTCATTCCATCTCTCTTGTTCACAGCCACTGCCAGCGGTGTGCTGGCGGAGCCTTAAGTGCAGCACATTTCAAAACAAATCCCTGGAACGAGCATTTATAACAGTGATGTATATCGCTTCACAATTCACACCTAACCAGTTGATGGCCCCCATCGATTCGCGCTCGATGCCGTGAAGTAGCGTCGCTGTTCGCACTATCAAACGAACTGCTTGTGGCCGCCGACTTGATTGAGTAGGACAACACATGAAGTCGAATTATTGACACCAAGCCTTTGCTCGGTCGAGCGCTCGATGCCAATGGGCGCGACGTCGCGATACTTCTTCTCGCGGCATTTTGGGCGTGAAAACTCGTTCCGCCTGCCACACTTGCCGAAGCTCGTCGATGTTCTTCCAATACCCTGTTGCTAAACCTGCCAAGTAAGCTGCCCCCAGAGCTGTGGTTTCGATAATTTGCGGCCGTACAACTGGCACCTGCAAAATGTCAGCTTGAAACTGCATTAGCAAGTTGTTGGCGGCAGCTCCACCGTCGACTCGCAACTCTTTGATCGATACTCCCGAGTCACTGCGCATGGCATCGAGCACGTCAGCAACTTGGAAGGCGATCGACTCCAAAGTCGCACGCGCAATGTGTGCTGCCGTTGTGCCACGATCTAAGCCTACAATTGTTCCACGAGCATAGGCGTCCCAATGTGGAGCCCCAAGACCTGCAAAGGCAGGAACGACAACCACACCTTCACTGTCCGAAACTTGCTCAGCCAGTTTTTCGACGTCCCCCGAGCTCTTGATAATTCCAAGACCGTCGCGCAGCCATTGAACCGCAGCACCCGCAATAAACACACTCCCTTCGAGTGCGTATTCACAAGGTTGGTTTCGCGCAAGTTGCCAAGCGACGGTCGTGAGCAACTTGTGTTTAGAGACCTTGGGGGAATTGCCAATGTGCATCAACATGAAACACCCGGTACCGTAGGTGTTCTTTGCCATCCCGTTTTGAAGACAGTTTTGGCCGAACAGCGCTGCTTGCTGGTCACCAGCAATACCAGCAATCGCTATGGCGTCTCCCAAAAGACCATCGGACGTTGCGCCAAAGTCGCAACTACTCGGCTCCACGGTGGGCAATAGTGACTTCGGAATGTCGAGCAGTCGCAACAGTTCGTCATCCCATTGGCAGGTTTCCAGATTAAACAGTAACGTTCGCGAAGCATTGCTGACGTCAGTCACGTGTTTGCGACCGCCGGTCAAATTCCAGACTAACCAACTATCGATCGTACCAAATGCCAATTCGCCTCGCTCAGCTCGCTGGCGAGCACCTGGAATATTATCGAGCAACCATTTCACTTTCGTGCCGGAAAAATAAGCATCAATTACTAAGCCGGTCTTGCGCTGAACCAGCTCCACATGGCCTTCTTCACGTAATTTGTCGCACGTCGGGGCGGTACGCCGATCCTGCCAGACAATGGCGTTATGAATTGGTTTGCCAGTAACCCGATCCCAAATCACCGTCGTTTCACGTTGGTTCGTAATGCCGATCGCGTGAATATGCTCTGATGTAGTACCCGTTTCCAACATCAATTGCCGGGCCACTGCAATTTGCGACTCCCAAATCTCAGTGGCGTTATGCTCCACCCAGCCCGACTGAGGAAAGATCTGTTGAAACTCGCGCTGGGCGACCGCTAACATTTTTCCCGAACGATCGAAGAGAATCGCCCGCGAGCTGGTCGTCCCTTGATCCAAGGCCATCACAAATGACATTATTTCCCTCGCCTTACAACGAATATGCTTTTGAATGGAGTTTGAGCGTACAGCAAAAGTTGGCAGGGACAAGATGGGATGAAATGGCTACAATTTGCGTGTCAAGCAGAATCGCGGAAACGGTTGCCGGATTAACAAATAGGTTCAAATAACGCTCAACTTTAATGCTTGCATCGTGAAAAGCCTCGCATCTTCGTACGCAATTTGGCGGTAGAACCCAAAGCATCTAGTTCACCCAGCTACGTCAAAGTGCGAGCGCCAGTCAATTAGGAATCAACTGTCCAAGGAGTATTGCCAGATGTCGCGTTTATCTAGTTTTTTGATGGGAGTCGTCGTCGGGGCAGTCGGTCTATATATCTCGATGAACTATTACATCGTGCGTACCAAAGAGAATTTTCACTTAGTCCCCAAAGTGGCCGCCAAATTGGAAATGCCCTATTTTGATGTCCGCGAATATTCACTCGAGGATTGGAAGTCGCATCCCTCGCTGGGAGTTGCTATAGTCAAATCGAATAATCAAAACTTGATGTCCGATACAAGCTTTGAAACCGTCAAACAACAATTTGAAGGCCTGTTTCGCAAGTTGACCAGCGGGTTGTAGTTATCTCACAACAAGTTGGCTACTGATGGCACCTGCCTTTCAAATCGTAGTGTTCGATGCGGATCTTCGACCAACAGACTGCAACGATACGACCGCGTCTATTTATGTCGACTATTTGTTGTTGGTCGTGTCGTAATCTTGCGCATCTGTCAATTGTCTTGCAAGATCATAGAATGAATTTGGTTCGTCCACCCGGTATTGAGTCGTTAAGATAAACGTATCAGATAGAATCCGGACGCTAACACGAACTGGGGCAACAAGTCATTCGACAAAATTGCAGCGTTCAACCTGCAATCGTAGTCATACTTTGTGCTTGATCCATCAGGGTTGTCTAGCAAATCCTTCAGCCGTAATTGCAGTTCCGTCGAGAAGCGATCTAGCCAGGTATTGTCGATGCGGCCGACAGAATACACGCGGCCATCCGCCCTGCTGCTGATCGAGCCGCGCGAGTCGGGGTGTTCTCCCTTGATGCGGTCGCCGAGGTTGGTGGCCACGACCGGCTTGCCGGCGGGGCCCGTCAGATCGACGCGGAACATC
>CAZVBC010000507.1:0-4468 GCA_964625155.1 uncultured Pirellulaceae bacterium | reverse complement strand
GGCGCAACGCAATTGTGCAATTTGCTTTCAGTTGGTCGCGAACAATGTTTCCACGATAGGACGCGGCGGTGACGACCACATGAACATGGTTGGACCTGGCATTTGCAATCCACAAATGCCAATTGCGATATGCACAATGAGTCGCGATCGCCCTCTCAACTTCTACGCGGCCATCATCGCCTAGCAACTGAATCACGAATTTCAGTCTCTCCGCGCGCCATTGTTCAAGAAGCGGTTGAGGTGGCTTTACTCCTTCCCCATATTTTCTCCATCCCGTCGCGGCACCTTGTAGATGCGTTCCATAAACGGTCCATGTGATGAAGTATGCAAGCGGATGATCGGTATTCATACTACTGGAATTGGTACACGGTCGCGGCCGCTATCGTGAAATGCGCATTCTCGAACGATAATGATGACGTGATGCCTGCAAAAGGCGTGATTATTCTAGCGAGAATGAATGCACATTGGGCGAGGAAGGAAATACGTTTGTCGCAGATAATCGTACGGTTTGGACTCGAATGCAGCGAACCGGTTGCTAGCGCACTGAGGCGGTATAAATGCGATTTGATGTCCCAATCAGCCGGAACTCGCTAGCGTCCGGTTGTCGCGTTGTGGAATAGCTCCCTGTTGATCGGCAATCACGTCCTAACGTGATACGGAGGACAGTTGTAGTTTGGATCTCGTTGAATGCAATAACCGGGTGCTAGCGCACTGCGGCTGATGTCAGACCGCCTGCGGCGAAGAAAAGGAAGAAGGGCTAAGGATTACGAGCCCTGGAAACTCGCAACCCGAGGACGGGATTTGCACTCGATGGACCGAGGTGATTGCGATACGAACAACGCGCAAGGAACGCATAGTAGTCGAACGAGCCGCCGCGCAGCACACGAGGCACAAATGACTCGCCGTCATCTGGGCCACTCTCTCCCCATGCTCCACGCTCGGTTGAATAACGATTGCGACACCATTCCCAAACGTTGCCCAACGTGTCGTACAGCCCAAACGCATTCTCTTTGAGATCGCCTACAGAATGAACGTGACCACTAGAATTGGCGTCGGTCCAAGCATGCTCGCTTATTAACTCTTTAGTATCGCCCCAATAATATTTCGCGTTTCTGCCTTGGGTAGTACGGCACCCGGCACGGCTCGCATATTCCCACTCCCATTCGCTCGGAAGATATCCGTGACACCAAATGCAAAACATCATCGAATCATACCAATTCAGATATATTGCGGCACATCGTGCATCGGGGCTATAACTCTTGTAGTCATCAAAGCGATCCTCGTGCGTTTCGTCAAATAGGGCGTAAAGCCGATTCGTTACCTGGTATGCACACATCGAAAAGCCATGTGGCAATACCTCCTCGCGTTCTGCGTTGTCGCTTTCATCCGCATGGCCGACACAAACTTTCATTCCTGCACGCGATTTGCAGTCACACCAAAGTTTCTGGTTCTCCAGATCTTCACCAATGATTTGACTGCGATCATCACCGCCGTCGCGAAGATTCGGATACTGCCGTAGAAAATGCTCGACGATTTGGTAAGCACCGCTGGTGGGGTTGGTCGATATCTTGAAAGTTGTATGTTGGCTTTTGGGATCAAAGTGTCGCTGGGCTTCTCGTGTAGCGACCAGAAGATCGTATTCGCTCCAAGTAGGGCTCAAGCTGAAACCGACACGTCTTAGCAGGTTGGGCCAACATCGGAACGCTAGTTCGGTCGCTCGATAGGAGACAACGTTTGTTTGAAAGACGGGAGCAACACAATGGACCCAGCGTCCAAGCGAACCATCCGCATCATCCCGATCGATCATCGCTTCGTCGGGCATGCCACAGATGAAACGCCATGCCTCATAGAGTTCGGAGAATCGTGATGACTCCTCAGGGAACGAGTAAACCAAACTCTGACGTTTGGCAAACCACTGACGTTCCACTTGATTCGAAGACCGCACCATCCACAGCGCAGCAAAGAAATCTCGATCGGTGGCGTCACGCCAGATCAAACTCTCTGGCTCAGGTTGCGAGAAGAATCCGAACTCAACGTGGCTCGAGTTCAATTTCAACAAGTGTTTCCATTTTCTACTAATGGGCCAGTCTGATCCGTGGAGACGCCACATCCGTTCGAAAACCAGCTTTTTAAACTTGTCCAACTTTGGAAGCCGGCGCACCGGTTCTTGGCCTTGGTCGGCCCGCCCGTCAGCACGATCTTTCTCGCTCATGGGATCATGTTTCCACATGACTAACGTGATTGCACAGGACGACAGGAAATCGAGAATCTCATCATGATCGAGATCCAATCGGTTGGCTCGACCGATCTTTTTGCGATCAAGTTTCAATGCTTTATCGATGCTAAACCAATATACATCCGCAACGGATCGCACGCGGGATATGACATCACTATGCAACGTGCGAAACGATTCCAGCACGCGTGGGGTGAACTCAATATCGGCCTGCAAAATCCGCAGTTCTTTGTAGCGTTCCGATCCAAGATACTCCTGAATTTGTTCGTTCGTAAAACTCCCAACCAACCAGAAATCCCACAGTGAACTGGCGTCGTCATCGCGCTCGGATGTCGATAGCAATTCCATCCAGTAATACTCGACAATTGCATAAGGACGACCAGCCACGCAACAGCAGCAGTTTGGAAAGCGGGACAGGAAGCTGCGAAGAGCTTTGGCTTTCTTCTTGCCGGTCTTGACGTTCTCTTCGTCAAGCCCGTCGACAGCCAACGTCAGTTTGCCAGTACGCAGTAACGAGCGAAGATACGGCTCGGGTGACGTGAGAGCCGGTAGTTGGTGGGTCGCATGCTTCTCGGGAAGATCATCGAGATAACTTGTGAATCGCTCAATGAGGAAGGGGATGAATTCCTTTGGATCAATTGGAAGTTCACTGAAGTGGACCAGGATCACAAGATGATCGGTATCGACTGATTGTCGCAGTGCAACCAGTTGCTCCATCGCTTTTGATTTACCGACACCCGCGCTGACGGTAATGCAAACTCGTTTATGAGCCGGATCGGCCAGGAGTTTAAAACGCGAAGGTTCTTCACGCCAGCGATTGCGATATATTTCTGCGGCTTCGTCAGCTTGTCGCAGTTCCGGGTCTTCCGACTCGCGTCGGCCATGGTCGGGGAGTTTTTCGAGTTGCAGGTATTCGCGGGCTTTAAATCGCTCCTCGGGCGTCAAGTCGAGTGAGTAGATTCGCTGATCCGGAATGAACTTCGGTCGCTTGATTTCTTTGGATGCGGCTGACATAGGGCGATGCTACGTGGAGCATGAATTTTCTGAGTGTTTTTGCCGATATGCGCTAGTTTATGATCCTGCATGGGAAAGCGATGCACAGAAACTTGACAGCGGCGCATTCCGGCCGATTTGGTTTTGGGTATCACAACAATTCTAGCCGTTTCGCCGGTTGCTTGGTCGTGCAGTGCTTTCGATAGGTCGGCAGAATTCGCAATTACCATTCGATCGAACGTAGCCTGCAATGGATTCGATGCCAGCTCCCTGTTGCCACCGCATTCGTTGCCAAAATGAACCGCGAATCGACCCGGCCAGAAAGTCAAAGAGCATTTGCATCCCACAACCGACCGCCAAATAGTTGATCGAGATCAGCGATCCCGCTCTTCCCCCAAGTTGCCAGATCGCACGATTCTCCGTCACGTCGCTTGTTATGCTTTCGGCTCTGACACATTCGACGCAGCAGCCAGGTAAAAGCAAACGTACATCGGCAGCAATCTCGCGGGCATAGTCGAGAGCGTTTGCATCGGAAGCGATCGCTTGTCTGGAACCGACGTTTGCGTCGGCTGGTCTGCGTACGATCGTCCCGAGGTCTAGATGAACTTTGACCAGACGACTCGCGATGTTTGATGCCTGGTGTCGAGCTTCGTCGTTATCCACGCAACTAACAAGTAAGTCCGCGGGCCTAGCCTTTTCAAAGACGTCGGGATGATTCACCGTCCTTTGCAACCCTGAAAGCAAAGCGTCTGGTTGGACACGATGCAGATAGGCGACCAGCGATTGTACTTTGGGTATTCCAATATCCCTGCTTCGACTACCGATGGTTGCATTCAGATTGTGCGGTTCGAGTACGTCAGGATCGACGACGGTCAGTCGATCGAGACCCGATCGGATAAGGCCTTCTGCAATGAGACTGCCGAGCCTTCCTGCACCGATCAAAACAACATTCAACTTACGGAATCGCTGAAATACCTTTTCACCCAGAGCACCAGACTGGCGACTCCAGCGATCATCTGACTCTCGGTTCGCAAATCCTTCGTCCGCAAGGCGATTGAAGATGGGCATTTGTGGCCCGACCAAATGGATTTCGTCTAACGGATAGGCTTTATCATTTTCGATCACAACGCCGGTCCAACCGTTTCGTTCGACTCCAAGGCCCGGCTGGACAAGGACCATCAACTGACCCTCTTTGAGCGAACTCGCATCCACTGCTCGGCGAAGCGCCTCCTGGGCGGGATG
>CAZVBC010000506.1:0-4481 GCA_964625155.1 uncultured Pirellulaceae bacterium | reverse complement strand
GTTCGCCGCATTCGATGCGACGACCGTATTGATTGCGGATGTTCTTGAAGCACAGCGCGACACAAATTTTATGCCAGCTCATTTCATGATAGAATCGACAAGCCGTTGACGGCTTCCGCTACGGCAACTTGGCAGCGTAGGTTTCTATCGGCAATGATTGCCTTGATAGGGTCGATAGCCCGTTGTGGCGCTTCCGAGCGACGGAGTTCGATAGATCGGTGGCCGATAATGGGTGTGAGCGCTGTACCCGCTTGGTGCGTGGTGCTTCGTCGACCCGTATCTGTTTACATGGTTGTAGCTGTGGGGATTTGGCCCCGTGGTGACGTGGATGCTGACACGGGGTGGATTGTAGCGTTGACTATAGTCGTGAGCGATTGCTCGATCTGTGAGGGCAGGTAGTGCGAACATCGCACAGCAGGCTAAGAGGCAGGTTTGGCCAGCACGGTAAAATCTAGGATTTGTTAACACGGTTCGGTCTCCTGGTATTGATCCACATCTCTAATGCAGCAGTCCCATTGACTGCCTGTCACCCCAGAAACGCAGCGTATTGACCATTTCTTCCCGCAGATTTGCAAAAAAATAAAAAAAGGGCATCGAAGATTTGGGCGAATGTGGCCGCCTGTCGCTATAGCAGCATTCTTCAAAATCCAGCCCAAATGTTAAAAGCTCGAGGATATCCGCCTCGGCGATCTTTTTTCATTGGCTCGGGAAGAAACGTCGCGCAACGAAACGCTTGACGCGTTCCGCTACGAATTGCCTATCTACAGATAATTCGAATCGGTCTGGGAAGAATTCGCCCACTGTCCACGTTTCTTTGACAGTGGCACGCAATGAACGGCCTTTTTAACTAGGAAGGCTAGAAGTGCGATATTGCCTAAGTGTGTTTCCAGTCAACGATTCGTGGGAGTAAGTCACCGTGTTCAGTCGATTCCGTTCCATGTTTAGAAGCAAGCCCAACAAGCATCGCCATCGTCCTACTCGCATGGCTGTCGAGCGACTAGAGTTCCGGCAGTTAATGGCGTCGGACGTTCCAGGCTCCATGTCCGGAGCCATGGACCTGGGACCAGTGTCCATTCGTACCATCGAAACTCGCGAATCGATAGGCACAAGGAACGATGTGGACATGTACAAGATCCAAGTACTGGCTGGCCAACAAATCGGCTTTGATATCGATACGCCGGACAATGGCCCTCCTGGCTTGGGCTCCTATTTACGAATCTTCGATTCCCAGGGTAATCCACTGGCTGCGAACAACGATCGACCAGCTCCCGATGATCCGCCGCCTCCGCTCAGTACGGGTGGACTGGGATTCGATTCTTACATCGAGCATCGATTCGACCGCGAAGGTACCTATTACGTCGGCGTATCGAATTGGCTCAATAGCAGCTACGATCCAAAAACTGGAATGGGATTGGTGTTTGGCAACCTATGGACGACTGGCGACTATGCGCTGGTCATCAAATCGCTGGGAATTGAACAGCAATTGGTTCAGCCGAAATCGATAGCGTTTCACGACGATGGTTCTGTCACAGTAGGGTACACGGTTACTGGTGCGTTAGATGTGGGCACGCGGCTACCCATCAGCGTTTATTGGTCCAGCGGCGGAACTGGCAAGGATGCTCTACCGTCCAGCGCACCGCGAGCTTTGTTTACATACCAACATCCGGCATCAAGTGGTCCTGGAAGTTACAGCTTCAAAATTCCTCGGGCGAACATGACCACAGCTCCTGCTGCGACGACGCACCTGCTGGTCGTGGCGAATCCACAAGAGAATCTCGACGCGATCACAAGCAATCCGTCCGTCCTGGCGATTCCTGCGCATCGAGGTACCCTTACCGCCGCTCAACTGCGCCGAGCCATGCCCGGTCTGTCGGCGGCAACTGCGGAACGCATGGTTGGTCCTCTGAACCAAACAATGCTAAACCACCAAGTTGAGACACTGGAACAGCAAGCAATGTTCTTGGCTCAAATCGGCCACGAAAGCCAGAATTTGACGCTGTGGAGTGAGAAGTACAACGGCTCATCGCCGGAAGCTTACTTTATCAACAAGTACTGGGTCTCAAGAAGTCGCTGGGAGGGTTTAGGAAGTTCGATACCAACGCCTGAGGGAATCACGCTACGATTTCCGGCTGGTGCATCGAGCCCTGCCACAAGAGTGTTAGAGCTCCATTTCGCCAAAGGACCGCGATTGCGTGACGGAGCGATGTTGCACGAATCGGTTACATTTACCAAGTCGAATGGATTCTACGTGGCTCAGTTTGCTGGCGCGATTCCTCCCGAGTTGACGACGCATCTATTGGTGGTCGATCCAACTAACTCAAACCGAGTCTTGTCGGCTATTCGAAACAGGGAAGGGAATTGGCAACCATCGGACGCGGCTGACTTTCGAGGGCGCGGTCCGATCCAATTGACAGGGCGATACAACTATCAGCTCTATGCCCATTACAGACGAACTCCTGAGTTGATGACCAACCCATCGCTCCTATCCGATTCGACCAAACCCGAGTTAGGCATGAATTCCGCCGGTTGGTTTTGGCAAGTGCAATACAACCGCAAGCTGAACGAGGTTACCAGCAGCTTGTCGGGCTCAACTTCCGAGCAATTCAATCGCAAGATTACCAAAGAGATCAATCCAGGTCTCAATGGCTTACAAGACCGCCTCACGCGTTACCGACGCATTCGGGCAAGTTTGTTCGACTAAGTTTGCAACAACCCAGTTGAGCGAGAATCCGGTGGCGGCTAATCTATGGCAATTATCTCGCCACCGGACTTCAAAATGAACGCACAACACGACGAATCAAACTACCTCAGCGACCATGAACTTGTCACACGATTTCAATGTGGCGATGATTCTGCGTTTGAGGAATTGATCAAAAAACATGGGAAGATGTTAGCATCGATTATTAGCGCTCGTTATGGGGGCAGCAATTGTCTTGACGATGCATTACAAGAGTCTTGGCTGCAGGTCTGGCGGTCTTTAAAGAATGATGATGTAGACTTTTCCAGCGAAGGGACATCGTTTCTCGCATGGATTACAGTGATCGCGAAGCGAAAAGTGACTGATTTGTGGAGAAGAGAGAAACCAGCTCTCGGCCAAGATCATCTTGACGCATCGAGTACAACTCAAGATGAGCGTTACGATCCGGTGTGGAACGCAATGCAGGTTGAGTCGATTGAAGTAGTGCGAAATTGCTTAGAAAAAGTCAAGCGAGATTTCCGGAGTGTACTATCATTAAAAATGGAAGGCCTATCGGACGCCGAAATTAGCGAACGATTAACAATACCGATGGGCACGGTAGCCTCTCGGTTCAATCGAGGCAAAGCCGAGATGCAAGAATGCATTGAGGGAAAGACACAATCATGAGCACGGTATTATTGGACATACCCGCTGAAACCAAAGACTGGCCCGATTGGCTAGAGCGCCAATTGGTTGGTTTACGCCTGGGTGAGTTGATTGCGCAGCTCAAACTGCTGGTAGAGAATTCGCCATCGCCATCGCCATCGTTGGAGCAAGTTTGTGGAGGCAAGTTCGATGCCGTAATACGGGATGGATTAAAAGTCTTGTCGACAAAAGAAATCGGCCAGTTGATGAAGCATCCGGATCTATTGCTCGACCTGCAGGAAAAAGTGTTTGTGAGTGGATCTCGCTATTGGGATTCAATTCCGATCACTAAAGAGCATCAAGATTTTGCCGACCAGCAAGTTACAGCGGTACTCGCCAAGATTCGCGAACAGGGCAATCTTGCTGGTTCAGCTAAAACGGATGTGGTTACAGCGCCACCCGTCGACAACCGGTCGTTCCCCGTTACTGATCTTTCGGTTGCTAAGCCAGAAGAAACATCGGCGGCTAGTACTAAGTCCGTATCACGTCGGGTGTGGGTCGCGTTAGCCACTGCGGCTGTTTTGCTTTTTGTCGTCCGCGAGTTTTGGCCTGTTCCCAAGTCGAATCCTTGGGGATTTAATAAAAGTGATGTCGCGTTAACGCAATTGAAAGACGGAGCGTATTTGAATTTCCTGGCGGAGCTGTGCGGCGAGTGGTACAACAAAGTTCCTCAAAAGTTGCCGGACTTGAGTACACGTTTGGCCCAGTTCAAACGAGGCTGTGATAATCTGAGTCAAGCACCCCATTTGCAGTTATCCGACCCAACACAACGCGAATGGCTGTCTTCCGAGTGTGTGAAAACCTCGCTTTCCATCGAGCAACTGCAGCGCGAGATAAGTTCCGGGGAAAAGCCTCTCGAAACTGCTTTGGCTCAAGCCAACAAGATCATCGACGACCTACAGACCAACCTTCGCAACCAAGCCGCCAAGATCAGCAACGCATAGTTTGTCCCGTATCGTCCTATCTTCCGGTAGCGGAAGCCGTCTTAGCCTTGCAGCCAACTTGCTAAAAGTAGCCGAGGCGGGACTCGAACCCGCACGAGGGTATCCCCTCACAGGATTTTAAGTCCTGTGTGTCTGCCATTCCACCACTCGGCCAA
>CAZVBC010000505.1:0-4512 GCA_964625155.1 uncultured Pirellulaceae bacterium | reverse complement strand
TTCAAGGTTCCCGGAATGCCCAGTGTCCCTTGATTAATGAGCAGCGTTGCTAGGTTGGCTTCGGGCACCTCGAAAGAGAGGTTCCCGTTAATAATTTCAATCTTCTGCAGAGCTGGAAGTTCGATTCGACTATTCGATCCACTCTGACGAACAATTTGTGATGCTAAATCCGAGCGAATTGATATTAGTGAAGGAACTCTAATGGTTGCTCCATTGCTGGCCTCGTACGAGGTATTCACGGACTCACGCAGATTTGAAAAGGCGCGTACATTGTTGACTCCATCAACGGTAATGCTGCCGTTCTTGATGGTCGTGAAGTGTTGATACGGTAATTTGCTCGTGGAGCCAATGATCGTGATGTCCACGCGATCCAGTTGGCTGCTCAATTGAGGTGCGAGGATCTCGCCACCTGCTTCCACTTGCAGCCTTGAGTTTCCATGTGTTGCCCTATGGACAAAAGAATTCAATCTCGAGAAGTCGACCAGGCTGCCAGCCCCAGCGGCGAGAACTCTGATGGCCTTAAGTGGCTCCCCACTTGCTTCTGTTTCCATACGTGTCACATTGCGGAGGTCTAACTTGCCTCCAGAACGCGCCTCTAAGATGAGATTGGTATCAAACGGGGCGGTTGTTGGATTTACCAGAGCCGTAACTGACGACAAGTTCAATAGACTGCCGACTCCAGATGCCTGATAAACCACATTGCGTGTTGGAGAAAGGCTCGATGCATTGGGAATCGAAAGAGTTGCGCCATTGCCGGCATAAAGGCTCGTACTCCGGATATCCGTGAGCGCAGTGAACATCCGATCGTTGCCTACTCCGTCAACGGCAATGGTGCCGGTGGTGATGCTTGTGAAGTGTTGATAAGGTAACCTGCTCGTGGAGCCATTGATCGTGATGTCTACGCGATCCAGTTGGCTGCTCAATTGAGGAGCCAGGATCTCGCCACCTGCTTCCACTTGCAGCCTCGAGTTTCTATGCGTGGCCCTATGGACAAAAGTATTCAATCTCGAGAAATCGATCAGGCTGCCAGCCCCAGTGGCGAGAACGTTGATCGCCTTAAATGGCTCCCCACTTGCTTCTGTTTCCACACGTGTCACATTGCGGAGGTCTACCTTGCCTCCAGAACGCGCCTCTAAAGATAAACCGCTTCCACTCGGAGATGTCGCTGGGTTAACCAGCGTTTGAAGAGTAGCTAAGTCAACAACACTTCCGTTACCACTTGCTTCAAACGTAGCATTAGCAGTCGATCTGTAATCCACAATTCCACCTAGCCGGAGAAGTCCTCCTCCACGTGCATGAAGCGAAGCGCCATTCACTGACGCTGTACCCGAAGACCAACTACCAACACCCTCGACCAGAAGCGACTGGCCAGATGCTAGCTGGAATTGATTTGTCACTGAAACATTGGCTGCGCTGACACGAAGTGGCCTTGACGATGAAAAACTCGAAACGATCACGTTACCGCTTGGAAACTGAATCGTCGGTCCATTCGTGTTAATCACGACGTCGCTATCTGAGGCCGGCAATATGTCACCGACGAAATTAATCGGATCTCTAAAATCCGTGCCGGCACCGGTTGGCCCACCGTCCCAAAAGATTGTCGCCAGCATAGCTCTTTCTTCGAGCGCTTCAATTATCATCCTACTAAACTTACGCCGTGATCTCGCGCGATACGCGGCCGATTTTCGGAGGCATCGTCCAAAAACAGACATCTTTGGAAACCCGATTTTTGGCAGGAATTGAACTTGCGAAACTGACCTATCCATCAACTTCAACGTAGGTACACAAGGATGGTGACGCGCCAAGTTTTTGCAATTGCAGAGGAACTTCTAGTGCGAATGATTGTGTATCTTTGTGAATTCTGGCATCATATTTCTCACAGAAATGCACACTAATGCACACTCGTGGCTACAAGTTTCTGCTTGCGCGGTACAAATTGTTGTGGCTGAATTGTCAGGACCACTGAATTGTTAGGCCACTGAGTGTTGCTTATGATCCACAGGAAAGGGTTCCCAGAGTTCGAAAAGAACATGGCGTACCTTCAAGAAGCAGAACCGGATTTGGAGGTCTTCCTGGCCCTCGATCCTCGCGAGGCGGCTGCTCGTTTGGAAAAAATGGTAGCTGGGATAATTGGGGCAATCGGTGCTACTTTCGCGGAGAGCTTTGAACAACCCACCGATACAATCAAAGGTCCGTTTGTAGCCAACGACTATCTCTTGTCACTGCTTGAGGACTCTAGAACCATGCTAAAATGCATGGCGGCTGGCAAGCTAACTTCTGGGCAGTCCCGAATAATGACAAACTTGCTTACAGCTTCGAAGATCTTGCACGAGTCCGGAAGGGATTATTATAGGGAAGATGTAAACTTCCACGTAATGCGAATCGTTCAAGGAATTGGCCTAGGGTGTTTGGCTGTCGATGGATTTGATCTTGGCTCAATTCGGTGAGCCAGAAGAGTATGCCCGATGGGATCTACCAGCGGCCTTGGCGAGTTTTCTGGTGTAGTAGGTAAGATGTTTATAGGGGGATCGAAGTGGATCCTGCGAGGATATCGGAATTCAAAATCTACCTAAAAGTAGAAATCAGCCAGGAGGACCTGAAGTCGGTCGAAATAGCAGCTTGGGAACAGTGGAGAGTTGACTGGGAAGGTGGCCGAGAAGTGGATAGGGAACCGTTGCACAAAACGGCCATTCCTAAGTTGCTTGCGTTTGTCTGGACGTTCCTGCGGCATAAAGCCGGATCTGCCATTCCATCCACTGTGGCGGAGTTTTTGCGAGAGAATCTGAAGCAATTGCGCATACCAAATCCAGTTGGCAAGGCTAGACGAGGCAACCCTGGCGTGCGGCAATTGTTTGGCGAGGACGAATCGAGACGATGTCGGGTTTCGGCAGTGTTCTCTGACGAGTCTTTAGTGATTAACAACGCAATCCTGGAAGCAAATGCTATACAGGTTTTTATACAGGTAAACAACGCAAGGGAATTTAAGTCTGCCTCCGGGGAGGAAGTCCTTTGGATCACGCGACGATTTAACCCGATCACTGCCAAATGCATTGCGGCAAAAGCGGCAAACGACGAGGAGAATCCATGGAACCAGCCAGTCGGTAAAACTGAAATCGCGGACTCGGACTTGCATTTTCGTGTCGATGGAACGGAAACGCAGGCAGCAGAAGTGGATATTGACGCGATTCCTCAAACGCAAGATGTTGCGGACGCGGGTCCGTCGGAAAGCTGTTTGGTATGTGAAACTACAAATGAACGGGACCTATCAGCAACTGGCGCACTACATAGGGAACCGGATCACGCGGAAGATCTGGATTCGGGAGGTCTAGAGTTAGAAAGCAAATTGCATCAGATCGAGCAAATTGTCACGGCAGATAAGGAGCAAAGCCTCTATAAATCAACATCCGTGGCGACTGTTGCGGAAGAACCTCGCGAATGTTCTCTAGCAACTGAGCCCACTGCAAAGCACGCCGAACAAAGATCGCGAAAACTAACGATTACGCTTGGATCAGCCGGGCTTGTATTCAGTTTGATGGCACTCATGTGGTTGAGATGGGGATTGATCAAGCCAGTTGTTCATAACTCAGCTAGCGACGCTCAAGAAGTTGTGAGATTAACCGCAAGCGGCACGCAGGATCGTGTTCTCAGTAGCGGGTTTTCTCAGACGGACACTGAATTTAGCTCACAGTCTGCTCTGAGTCATGGATTTGGCCAATTGGAGACATTTTGGCGAACTTTCAGCGGCGAAGTTATGTGGAGAACGCACGACGCGACAGGATGGAAGCCTACGCAAAGCCTGAGAGGCGTCAGTAATTCGGCTATTGCATGTGTAGCCCTTAGCGACGATCGCTTGTTGATCTGCTACTGTGGGCCTGACAACGCACTCAAGATCAATACGAGAGTCGCTGGAAAATGGCTGGGCGAACGTGACCTTGGAGGGAGCATCACTCTAGCACCATCAGTAGTCTCATGGGGTGGGTCACGAGTTGACATCATCTACGTCGCGAATAACCGCTTGTACAGCGCATGGACGTCGGATCTATCGACTTGGTCGGTACAGGGCGAACTCGAAGGGAACGCAGTTTCGCAGCCCTCCGCCGTTACTTGGGGCCCAGGGCAGATGACGGTCGCCTATGTCGGTCCGGGTAGAACTTTACGCATTAAGACGCTCGGACCCAGCGGATGGCTGCCTGAGCAAATACTGGCCGGCTCAGCGAGTACGGCTCCAAAACTCGTATCTTGGGAACAAGGTCGGTTGGACCTGATATACGGAGGAATTGATGGCAGGCTGAAGCAACAATGGATCAATCCAGGGCTTCCATGGTCGGGCGAAAACGACCTGGGCGGATCAGTTCGCCCTGGTTCAGCTCCTGGAGTGGTAACCTGGGGGATTGGAGATTTGCAGGTAGTGTATGCTTCCAAGGATAATCGTCTGAAACGGCAATGGCTTGACGAAGCCGGCTGGCATGGTGAACAGGATTTGGGTGCAAAGACATCCCCTGCCGTATCGCT
>CAZVBC010000504.1:0-4543 GCA_964625155.1 uncultured Pirellulaceae bacterium | reverse complement strand
GCCATCGTTTCGAGCATAGTCCACAGACGCTTCAAGTCGAACTTGGCCGACCTTATGAGCACATAGAGGCGAACCGATTTCGTATTGATCCAGCGAATTCTGACGATTACGTACTGCTCTTTAAAACTCTCCGCGAACAAGGCCACGAGACGTTTGAGCTCCTCCATGCTTGGAGCCTCGACGTGCCGGATGCCTCTGTATTGAACAGCGAGCAAATGTCGCAGGTGCAAGATCTCGGCGTCTTGAGCGTCCTATCGCTGCTGCGTTGTGATGCAAATGTACCAAAGCTTTGGATACTTGCTGAACATGTTTTTTCAGTAGAAGCCGAAGACTCGTGCTCAGGCATTGCTTCATCGGCCATGGTAGGGCTTGTTCGAGTCGCTAATAACGAACGATATCCCCGACGCGCGTACCTGCTGGATATTGGCGACGATCGCTCCGATAAGCTTGTCGATGCGGTAGTAAAGGAGTTGTCTTCGACCCACAACGATTTGGAAATTGGCTTCCGCCAAGGAATGAGGTATGTCCATCAAATTGTGCGCAGCCAGCTCGATGAAATGCCTCTTCGCCATCTATCCGTTGATGCACATGAGTCCTCGCGTCCCGCATTTCGCCTAGAAAGTCGAGCCGAGGGGATCCTGACAAATTTGGAATGGCGTCGGACAATACGTCGGCATCCCGGCCCCAATGAAATCGAAGTTCACGTGCAGGCAGGAGGAATCAATTTTCGGGATGTGATGAAAGCGCTCGGCACCTATCCCGGCAATCCCATCGACCTGCACTGGTATGGAGATGACTTTTCTGGCACAGTAATTTCTGTCGGTGAAAGCGTCTCGAATATTCGCGTCGGTGACCGAGTTGCTGGAATGGCACCGTATGCATTCCAGTCGCACGTGATCGTCGATGCACGCTTGGTCTTTCGCTTGCCAGACTCAATGACGTTTGAACAGGCAGCGACGTTACCAACGGTATTTCTCACTGCTCATTATGCAATCCACCATTTAGCTCGCATGGCTCCGGGTGAAAGCATTTTGATACATGGAGGTACAGGCGGAGTGGGGCAAGCCGCAATTCAAATCGCACAGCGTTTGGGGCTGGAGATTTTTGCTACCGCCGGAAGTGATGAGAAAAGACAACTCTTGCGCGACCAGGGAGTTCCCCACGTATTGAACTCCAGATCGCTCGAATTCGCTGATCGGATAAGAGACATCACGCAAGGGCGCGGCGTCGATGCAGTACTTAATTCGCTGGCCGGAGCTTTTATTCCCAAGAGCCTCGAACTGTTAGCACCGTATGGACGATTTTTGGAAATTGGGAAAATCGACATATATAACAACTCCAAAATTGGGCTACGGCAATTCAAGGACAATATTTCATATTTCGTTATTGACCTGGGACAGCATCTGTTGTGTCGCCAGGCACATGCAGGACAATTATTTGCGGAAATCGCGGAGCAAATCAGCGCTGGCAATTACCGACCGCTGCCGCTTACCAGTTTCCCTATCAGCCAATGTGTAGAAGCGTTTCGTCGTATGGCGCAAGGTAAACACATCGGCAAAAACGTGCTCACCTTCGATGATCCGCAGTTGATGATCGGCCCTGATTCTGATCCGCAGCGTCAGTTTTGTAGCCACGGCACGTATTTGATTTCCGGCGGTGCAGGTGGTTTCGGTTGGGAAGTTGCTAAAGCTATGGTCGCACACGGCGCTCGCAATTTAGTGCTGCTCAGTCGCAGTGGCCCACGTGAGGTTGAAAGGCAACAAATCGAAAACTTGCGAGCCACCGGCATCAATATCGTCGACACACGGGCAGACGTTACAAAATTCAACGAAGTCCAGCAGGTTATTGAGGGGATGGCAAAGTCCATGCCGCCATTGGTCGGAGTCATCCATGGAGCCATGGTATTGGACGACGATTTCATTTCTGAGCTGACCCTGACACGATTCAGAACCGCATTGGATGTGAAGGTCCTGGGTGGTTGGAATCTTCATTTGGCTACTGGTCACTTGCCGTTGCAGGAATTTGTCTGCTTTTCTTCCTTCTCATCCGTATTTGGCGCACCTAAGCAGGCCAATTACAACGCTGGCAACTATTTTCTGGACGCATTGGCTCATTACCGTAGGTCGCAAGGTTTGGTAGCTCAAACCATCGACTGGGGTGCCTTGTTAGGCGCAGGCTTTGTCGAACGCAATCGAAAAACAGCAGAGTACTTGGACAAAATCGGGTTAGCGGCTTTCAGTATGGCGGAAGCCACAGAGGGTTTTCAACGAGCAATCAAAATAGCATGTTCTCAGATCAGCCTTTCGCGAGTCGATTGGAACAAACTGGGAGCTATCGCTCCAACGGTCAAGGAATCGTCGATGTTTGCAGGCATCATGCATGCATCTTGCAATTCTGAGTTGGGTGGTTCTTTGGCTGCCAGATTGCGAGCCGTGCCAGCCACTGAACGCTTGAATCTAATGCAATCGTTTATCGCCGCACAGATCGCAGGTGTTTTTGGAGTTGCAGAAAGCCAGATCGAGCGCGACACGCCCTTGACCCAAATGGGATTGGATTCCTTAATGGCATTAGAACTGAAAAATCGTGTCGAAAAAGAAGCTGGGATAGCGTTACCGATGAACGAGATTCTCAACGGGCCGTCTCTGACACAGCTAGCCTCCGTTGTTCTCAAACATATTGATGGTTCGCCTACGAACTCCGAACCACAAGCTGACCAAATTCAACCAACTGAACCCACCGTTGTGGCACCTGCCGATGAATTGTTAGCTCGCCTCGACGAACTGCCCGAAGATGAAATCGATCGACTGTTAGCTCAACTCGAGTCCTCCGACACAATCAAGAGCTGATTGCCTAGCATTCTCGTTCTATCACTCTGGGAGATATCAATCCTTACAGAATTAGGCTTGTTAATTCATTGAGCAAGTTTTTTGAATTCTCTCCCACCGCGCGCCCCGAGGAGGAGGATTTGCAGCCCTTTGGGTTATTGGTCACAGCTTGCATTTGATTTCCTTCAACTTTTCAGAAATTCCTGGAACCTCTTTAGTCACAAAGGCGTCCTTTCTGGCAACTAAAGTTATTGACTACGTCGAACGAAGTCGTTCGAACAAATTGGTACCTCGTTTCGTACCAGTAATGGAGGCAGGAAGTAAATGATGAAGTTGGCCGAAAAGAAATCTATCGCGTGGAAACCGTTGATATCGCCGCAAACTAGGGACTTTCGGCGATTGAGGCTGGCAAGACTGGAGGCCAGAACTGGTGCAATTCGGAATGCGGTGGCTTTGGCGGCTAGTGAAGTTCGAGAAGATAGTTCGCTTGCAGAAGATGAATCGAAGCGGCAGCTCGCCAATATAGTCTTGTCGGCATATCGAATACTCGATCCACGTCGGCGAAGCAACTTGATTGAGCGTATTCAATTGATTACTTCTGCGGCGTTCGATGACGACTTGGTACCATTACCAAGTCGTACTTCAGGGACCGGACGTGAGAATCACCGTTGGAATCGTGACTTGGTTCAAGCCACTCCCATCACACCAGGTTTTTCGTCACTTGGGGATGATGGTTCTTTCAAGGTGCTGGCAGTCCAAGATGTAATGGCCATCATTTGGAACGATGAAAAATCGGCTCAGTGTAAACGTCGACTCGCCGCCACTGCAACCTTTTCCTCCGCCGTCGTCTTGATCGCCGCAGTTCTTATTTCCTGGTTGAGTGCTAATTGAAGTAATTAGGGCAGTGCACCATGCCGGGCCCAGTTGCCATAACAGCCTGGTTTAGCGCATTACTGTTCTTTATTAGTCGAGCGAAGTTTGACGGGCTCATTCAAAACTGGAGCCGAAAACGGCAGTTCATGAACTGTTGCGGCGTGCTACTGCTGTGGCTGCATATCGCACTCGCTTTCGCAGTTGTTCATGCTTGGTCTCATGTTGTCGCTGAACGGCATGTAGCCGACCGAACCGAAGCTGTCATGGGTATCAGGACTGGGATTGGTATCTACGCTAACTGGATAACAGCTATCCTTTGGACGTATTCAGCGTGGGACAGGACTGCGGTCAAACTATATCGCGCTCGAACGTGGATTACCGAGCTGATTCTTTGGTTCATGTTCATTAACGCAGCAATTGTATTCGCAAACACAACCAGCGCAGTGGTCTTTGCCATCATCGCTGTGCTGGTCGTAGCTTCCAATTTAACCACTAACTACACCGAGTAAGTATGCAGTCTAAGACGCTGCATAACGATAAGTGACCGAATCGAAATGGTTGCTCCGACGCGCCCTTCACCGGCAATGCCTAATGGGACACCACCTCTTTCGATTCTTGTGACAAGAGCAAAGTTATTGCTGAAGTCGTTTAACCGCGTGCCCGTCGGGCCGCGTGTACAGTTACGCGCGTACTAGCCAATTTCGATTCATCGATTCTCTGAAAGTCCTCGAAATCATTGGACAGATTTCGCTACGATTTGGACAGCGCCACATTGCGGTCCAACTGTGAACTTAAGCCCGAGCTTTGTAATCGTTTAACCCGCAGCCGAAGGCGAGGACAGGGGT
>CAZVBC010000503.1:0-4557 GCA_964625155.1 uncultured Pirellulaceae bacterium | reverse complement strand
ACGGCATTTCTAAGGCACTGTTACGGAACATCATGACCGCTTCGTCGCCTGAACTCGCAGTTTCAATTATGCAACCATATCGTTCCAGCAGCGAATGAGCATCGTTGCGAACGGAGACGTCCGCGTCCACGACAAGAATGCGTTTGCATTGTAGTTTTGCGTGCTGTTGCTGTGTACAACCGGCGGGCGTTGCTTCGATCGGTGCCATGCGCTGGCCGATTTGCTGAATGACTCGTTTAATTTCTCGAGCATTCTGCAAGATACGCTGCAGACGCTGGACGACTTCTGGTTCATGTCCAATGTAACGTTCCATGACGTTCACAGCGTCTAGCAAAATGTGATCAACCGGCAGAGCGACGGCATTATGGATCGCCTCAACACTCTGCTGGGCTGCATTATTGCGTTGAGCAACTAACAATTCGAGCGTATTCAGCGCTGCAGCTACATCGCGGGCGAAGATTTCCAAGAACTGCATATCACTGGCACCGAAAGCTGCTAACTTGGGGCTTTCGACATTGATCGTGCCGATAATCGTCTCGTGCAGCACCAATGGAACTGTCAACGAACTACTGGCTCCCTTAAATGCTTCCAAATACAAATTGTCTTTACTAGTATCTTCGCACAAATAACTTTGGCCGGTCGCGGCGACAAAACCGGTAACGCCATTGTCTTTCGGACGCGCAAAGAGTTTTCTGTCGGCAGCTTCCTGATCGATACCGACACTCAGCAACGGCATCAGAGTACCGCTGGATTGTTCCAACAAACGGATTTCGATGATTTCTACATTAAGCAGGTCACGCGTGCAGTGGCGAATATTGTCTTTTAATAAGTCGATCCTGGCCTGCGTATCCATGGCAAAGATCTCGTCGGGCTTGAGGTCGGTCAGCTTTTGCCCGGCTTCATGAATCGCAGCCAGTTTCTGCTGCTGCAAGATTTCCGCTGTCACGTCGCTGACAGTTGCCACCAGCGAAGCCTGTTCGGTTGCGATATTTGTTAGCGGAGCGACATGGACCTGAAAGTACTTGTGATCCTTCGTCTTCAAAGTCGTTCCGCAAGCCTGGCCTGTAGCCAACGCAGATTGAAAAGGAGACGGATCGGGGCCAAGTGTTTCGGGATTGCCAAAGGCGGCAAAAAAATTCTTGCCAACCGGATCGTCAGTGGTCGACCAGTTGCGTAAACAATGGTTAGCCCAACTGATCGTCTGCTCGGAATTTACTAGCGCTACACCGTCGGGCATATCGCGCAGCACGCGCTCGCTCTGCAACAATCGAATGGCGCTATTCTCTGCATCGATGGAAATGCCGTGTAGAAATACGCCGCAGTATTTTTCTCGCGACAATTGGTCAACCGCTTCGACAGGCGAATCCACGCAGACCACTTCGACTTGATCGCCTAAGACGGACCCACGCTCGCGCGTCGATCCAATCCAGAGCACCTTGTTATTGGGTGACAATCTACCGCTCCAACTTGGCTAGCCAACGGGCTTCGCTACCAGCATGACAAAACGCTGCAACAATTTCTTGTACGATTTATTTCTAATTGAAGTATAGGTTTGGATTATCGTTACAGCAACTGCAATCAACTTGAACGCTCACATCGATTGGACGACATTCAGGCTTAAAAGTTGCTTGCCATGCTGCCAAACAGTGCACAACGAACAGCCGCGATCGTAAGTTACCGCAGCATCGACTCCTCGATGCTCTTCCTGCAAGCCACCAATGCGGTTTCGCCGCCCTAAGCGGTTTTTGGTAGCAGGGGTTGGTCGCCATTGCAAGGAGAATTAACATAATCGGAATATTGTTTGCGCGACTGTAATTGTTGACTACAATATTGCCGTATGATACGGCTCGGCCGTACTTGGCCCCCGCTCACTTCGACCCCCGCCCGACCAAGGTCCGTTCAGGACTCCAGTTCGACAATAAGGAATGCTTGCATGGTGTACCTACGTCGCTCCTTGGCTTTTGTTTTTCAAGCTGGCTCAGCTCAATGGCTGCCGAGTATCCATAAACTCAGCTTGTTGGTTGCGTTAACTGCCGTAGCAGTAGTGATGAATGTCGAGGCTGTTTATGCTCAACTGCCGATTGCCGAACTGACCTCGATTTTTCCGCCTGGTGCACAGGCTGGAACCCAATCGAGCATCCAAGTTCTTGGTAGCAATCAAGAGAACGGCGAATTGCTGTTTTCGCATCCAGGGATCGTGGCGAAACCGAAACTGGCTCCTCGCAACGAGTTTTTTACGGAACCTCAACCAGTACCTGGCCAATTCGAGATCACTGTGGCCAAAGATGTCGCTCCGGGTATTTACGATGTCAGACTATCAGGCCGTTTTGGTGTTTCTAATCCGCGCTCCTTTGTGGTTGGTAAGTTCGCGGAAGCGAGGGACAACGGGACTAACCGCAAACAGGCCAGTGCTCAAGAGATTGCCTTAGCCACCACTGTCAGCGGAAATGCTGATGCAACCGCTACAGATTATTACAAAGTTCGCCTTCCTGCTGGAAAGAGAGTAATCATTGACTGCTGGGCAGAACGGATCGATTCGAGGATGGATGGAACACTTGCCCTGTTGGATGCGGAGGGAAAAGAACTGAAACGGAGCCTGAATTCTAGTGGGCATGATCCGTTGCTGGACTTTACCGCCCCAAAAGACGGCGAGTATACGATCGCCGTTTGGGATTTCCTCTATGAAGGGGGGAATGATTACTTCTATCGCTTAAGCGTACATGACCAGCCGCATATCGACTTTCTTTTTCCCCCAGCAGGGCTGGCTGGAACTAATATGCCTGCGACCGTATTTGGTAGGAATTTACCTGGCAGTTTTTCAAGCGGTCGAATGCTGGTCGAGGGTTCCGTGTTGGATGCAAAGCTTGTGAATATCCACCTGCCAGCGCAATCGGATTCGTTCGTTGTGGGTGGTTTCTTGCGACCTGAAAGTGCACTGTTGGATGGTACTCACTACAGCTTTGACGGAAATGCAAGTTCCTTTGTTGGTTTGTCCCAAGTGCCAGTATTAATCGAACAAGAACCGAACGACAGTCCAGAAACGCCGCAAGTTCTACCGGTACCAGCGGAAGTCGCTGGGCAGTTTTATCCGGTACGGGACTCGGATACTTTTGAATTCAACATGAAAAAAGGAGAAACTTGGGTTATCGAAACGATTTCACAACGATTGGGGCTGGATACCGACCCGGTAATGTTAATTGAAAAAGTTGTTCGCGACGTATCTGGAAAAACCACACTATCTATTGTGTCACAAGTCGACGATCCCCAGAATCGTAATAACCTAGTGGGATCGCCATTTGATACTTCGACCGATGATCCATACTTCCGTTTGACTGCCGATGCGGATGCTACCTATCGCGTGACGGTTCGGGATCAATTTGGAGCGACGGCGAGCGATCCTCGGCTAGTCTATCGTCTGGCGATTCGCCCTCTGCAGCCCGATTTCCGCTTGCATGCGGTCCCACAAGAACTGCAAGTTGCCAATGCTAACGAAGTGAAGTTAACTTCCCTAGCGGTTCGACGTGGTGGTACCGTTTCCTTGCGCGTCAATATTGAGCGGCTGGATGGATTTAATTCGGAAGTCGCAATTCATGCCGAAGGGTTACCAGCGGGCGTGCAATGTAGAAGCGTTACTCTGGAGTCAGGCCAAGATACGGCTTGGTTAGTTTTTGTTGCCGGCGAGAATACTCAAAACTGGACGGGGCCAATTCGGATTGTGGGGACCAGCGAAGTTGCGAGCAAAAAGTTGGTTCGCCAAGCTCGCTGCGGTGCAATTACCTGGGGTACCGCCAACAAGACATTGATTCGTCCAGAGTTTCGTTTAGCACGCGAGTTATATCTGGCGGTTATACCAGAAGTGAATCCCGCGCACGTGCAAGCGGTTGCGGAAAACGTTCTGGAAACGTCTTTGGGTGGCAAAGTTGACGTGCCACTCGAAATCGCTCGCCGCACTGGCTTAACAGGGGCTGTCAAGTTAGTGGCCAGCAACTTGCCCAATGAAGTGAAGCCTGCGGACATCGAAATTCCAGCCGACAAGTCGGCGGGAACTTTGGCTATCGCTGTTACGAATGCGAAAGCACGGCCAGGCTTATATCATTTTTATTTGCGTAGCGACGCGAAAGTGAAATACAGCCGAAATCCGGAAAGTGTTACCCAGGCTGAAACCGACCTGAAAAAACTCGGCGAGATTATTGCTCAGTTAACCACTGCTGTCGCCGAACGCAAGTCGGCACTGGATGCACTCAACAAACAGGCCAGTCCGGCGGCAGCAGAAAAATCGGCTGCCGAACAAGCCCACAAAGATGCTGAAGCCAAATTAAAACGAGCAACTGATCTCAAGACGGCTGAAGACAAACGGCTTGCAGACTTAAAGAAATCCACTCAGCCGGCCGACGTCAGCGTTGCTTTGATATCCACGCCGATTCATTTGCGAGTTGTCAAGAGTCCTCTGAAACTGGCGACTTCCAACTCACAAGTTCGAGTTGCAAAAAACGCAAAATCTGAGGTGGATGTTTCCTTGGAACGCAAGTATGGATGCTCTGACTCTGTTGAACTGAA
>CAZVBC010000502.1:0-4558 GCA_964625155.1 uncultured Pirellulaceae bacterium | reverse complement strand
TGTTCAACACGACGACATAATTGCTGCACAGACTCTCTATGGAGATGCGAGCGAACCCAATGATGCAAGTGTCGCGGCAAGAGACCTTGGAACCTTGTCCAATGGAATTACACGGCTCCAAAATCGATCGATTGACAACACAAACGATGTCGACTGGTACTCTTTCAGCGTTGGTTCTGCAGGAAAACTATCCGTGACGCTGGCGCCTGTCGGCAGGTCTTATTTAGTCGGGCCACAAGTAGGCCCAGCCCCCACACCGACAGACTCGCTGAGATATAAAGATTTGTCATTTTCTGTCGAAGCGTCGACTGGCGCTGTAATAGCCACAGGGAATCTCAAATCGGCAGGTGAGGTTGAGGAGGTACTTAACATCGACCTCCCATTTTCTGGCGCCTACAAGGTTCGTGTTACTGGTGTTGGAGGTATTGAGACGCAATTGTACGACTTGAGCCTAAGGTTGTCGGGGCTTACTTCGGGCAGTGCAGGCCAATTGCCGCCACGCTTACTTTCGGTTGCGGCAAACTCAGGCGAGATTTTTTCGTTTAACCGCGTTAACAACTTGTCCGTAGCTCCTAGCGAACTCGTATTTCGCTTTGACGGAGCTCAGAGCCTCGATGCGAGTTCTCTGAGTGGAATTCGGATCTATCGTAGCGGTGATGGCCAATTTGGTAATGCAGACGACGTACTGGTTTCGCCTGGCTTTATCGGTTTTGGTGAATCGAACCGTATCGTGGTCGCAAGATTTGCCACGACGCTGCCTGATGACGTCTATCGTGTGGAAATACTCGGCGTCGATTTGGCGAGCGAGGGGCGCAAGGCAGTTCAGAATACCAATGGCGCTCCCCTCCGCCCTCGATTGTCAGGAACTGATCGCGACACAATGTTCTTTAATTTGGAGCTTGGTGCCCAAGTTATCGGTGTTGTTCCTCAGCCGACGTATCGCGACGCGGCTGGTTTGCAGCAGTCCCGTAATCAAATAGAGGTCTATTTCAATGATGACGATCTATTTGCGCGCCCAGTACAAACTGGTCAAGTCACTCCTAATCCTGCGGTCGTCGATCCGCAGTTCTATCAATTGCATTTGACTCGAAACACGGTCAGAAATACCGACGACATTGTTTTCTTTCCCACCAGCGTTGCCTACGACCCTGCAACCGACAAAGCAATTCTTACGTTTGCCCAACCAATCGATCTGCTCGATACTTCGGCAGCCAAAGATACGCAATTCCGACTGCGTATTGGTACTAACGAGGCCATTCCACTCGCTCCGACAATTGTTACTCCTAGTGATCCCGGATCCAGTTTTGAGCCGTCCCAAGCTTTTTCATTGGGAATTTTTAACAGTGCTCAAAGTTTTGAAGTTCAACAGAACATTACGAATGCAAACATGTTTCCGCTGGACTTTCCCGGAGCGCCCGACACGCCAGGCGACCGAGAAATTGATGCGGAAGTTCATCTGGGCACCGACGATGCTGACGGCGTGTCTGGTTCGTCAGATATAGGTGTCGAGGTTCGTTACTACAATTTCAATACACAAATTCCATACGGTCAAAACACTCTTGGCCAGCCGGTACTTAATGCGATCACTGAGACGCAAAAACAGCGTGCCAGGGAAGTCTTCGAATACTACGGTAATGTACTAGGGATCAAGTTTATCGAATCCGAAGACCACAAGAACGGCACAAGTTTAACGGTCGTTACCGGTGATCTTTCGGTGTTTGGAGCGCAGGGAGGGCAGGGCAGTACGCTGGCTATTTTTGGTCGCAGTGGATCTGCAGGCCCCAGTCCCAATACGTTCACGACGTTTGGTAGACCGACCGTTGTCATGGATGCCTCAGAAAACTGGAACGACGAATTTGGTGCAAGTGATGATCCGGCTAAGCCAAGTTGGTTCGTTGTGGCAATGCAAGAAATAGGGCAGTCCATCAATCTCGGTCTTTCAACTGAGTTGCCACCAGGTACGAATATGGGCAACGTTGCCTCAAACCAAACATTGGGTGGAGAATCTAGTTGGCTGCGCAATCCAGTCGAACCGATCTTTCCCGGACAACACGATGTAGTTCACGGACGATACTTGTACCGACCCGATAGTCGCGACGTGGATATGTATCGTTTTGTAGTCCCTGCGGGAACTTCTGGAGTTTTCTCGGCTGAAACCATTGCGGAGAGGCTGGCATCTAGCAGTCTATTAGACACATTCCTGACGCTCTACAAACGATCGTCCAGCGGCAAGTTGGAAGTTGTCGCAGTGAACGATGATTATCATAGCGAAGACTCGTTTATGAAACTTGTCCTCACTGAAGGAGAGTATTTCCTGGGAGTGACAGCAAGCGGCAACAATGATTTTGATCCAAACATTCGTGAAACCGGCTTATTCGGAACCAGTGAGGGGCAATACCAATTGCGAACGGTATTTCGCCCGTTAACCACAAATGTGCTCGTTGACGTGACTGGCACTCCTTTTGATGGAGATGCTGACGGGATAGCAGGTGGTGTATTCAATTTCTGGTTCCAAGCTGCAGGACCTAAAGGTGAAACATCTGGCCAACGGCAAACACTGTTTGTAGACAAAGCTTTTCCTACTAACGCATCTCAACCTCAGGGAACTCGAGCTAATCCGTTTAATAACATTGCCAGTGCTTTTGCTGCGGCAGTGGCCGGCGATATTGTCCGCTTGGTTCCCAATGGAGGTGCTGACGGAAATATCGATACGCCTAACGACAATTCTGCCTTTGAAATTGGGCGTGGTGGTTTGAACAACCAGCAGATCCTGTCCGACGGACAAACGATGGACATCCCGAAGGGTGTTACGGTAATGGTTGACGCGGGAGTCCTATTTAAAATGGGCGGTTCCGCGATCGGTGTTGGGTCAGCCACGGCTAGCGTTGATCGTAGCGTAGCGGCGATTCAAGTTTTGGGCACTCCGAAGCGGCAAGTTATTTTCACTAGCTATAACGACGAATCGCTAGGCGTAGACACGAATCCAATTCCTACCACACCGCGCCCAGGCGATTGGGGTGGCATTTCCTTCCGAGCTAACATTGATCGAAATGAGGGTCGTTTCGACTATGAGCGCGAAGGGATTTTCCTCAATTACGTCGGACAAACTGATTTTCGATTCGGTGGAGGCAGAGTCAATGTCGCGGGTCAATTGCAGGTAATCAGTCCGATTCAGATGCAGGACGCCCGACCGACGATCGTGCACAATATTATCACGCAAAGTTCAGATGCCGCGATGTCTGCGACGCCAGACAGTTTTGCAGAAACGGCATTCGTCGAACCTCGATATCAGGCGAACGGCCGCTTTACGAGTGATTACGACCGTGTCGGACCGGAAATCCGTGGAAACCTGCTGTCGAATAATTCGACCAACGGATTATTCATTCGCATCGATACGCTGGCGGGAAATGAACGGGTTCAGCAGACAATTGCAGGCCGCTGGGACGATACTGATGTGGTTCACGTGCTGGGTGAAAATCTACTGATGCAGTCGACGCCCGGTGGTCCATTCGAGGAGTCAATTCGGCCTGCTATGAACGTGGTGACCGTTTCAGGCGCGAATGTGAACGGAGGGGCATTGAGCGGAGCAATTAACTATAGCTATCGCATGGTCTTTGTAGATGCCAACGGTGCCGAGAGTTTGGGGAGTTTACCGACGCAGAACTTCGTTCCAGGGGCCGGTAACAACGCGATCTTTTTGAGTAATCTACCAGCAGCCAAACCAGGCTTCGTGGCTCGACGTTTGTATCGTAGTGATGCCGGTGGACCATTCCGTCAGGTTGCAGAATTGGATCGCAGCAGCAGCACCTTTATCGATTCGCGCCTCCAGAATCCGGCGACATTCGTGGACAGCGGACTGCTATCGCGGGCCCGACTGGACGCGAGCTTGGTAGTTGACGGAGGCGTGATCGTCAAGATTCAAGGAGCTCGGATTGAAGCCACGATCGGTACACAGATTCTGATCGAAGGCAACGACGGATCGCCAGTAATTTTCACAAGTACTAAAGACGACCGATACGGCGCAGGGGGGACATTTAATACCAACAACGATACGATCGCCAGTCAACCAGCCCCTGGTGATTGGGGAGGAATATTCTTCGGTCAGTTAAGTACTGGATCTGTTGATAATGCGCTGATTACATTCGCGGGCGGAATTGCTGGTACGGCTGGTAACTTCGCATCGTTCAATCCCATTGAAATTCATCAGGCCCAAGTGCGTATAAGCAATTCTACTATCGAGAATAATGCCAGCGGATTTAGTGGAGCGACTGGGAATAATCGCAACGGCCATGGATTCAACGAGGCAGCAGCCATTTTTGTGCGAGGTGCCCAGCCAATTATTGTCGACAACAAGATTCGCAATAATAACGACGCAGCGATCAGTATAAATCCTGCATCCTTGACGGGAGATCCTGTGCGTGATCTTGGCAGGCAAACTGGCTTAGCTGATCGTTTGTCAGAGATCGTCGAAAACAAAGGCCCGCTGATTCGTGGCAATCGCATTAGCGGTAACGCAACCAATGGGCTCGTATTGCGTGGGGAAACTCTTAATGGCGAG
>CAZVBC010000501.1:0-4569 GCA_964625155.1 uncultured Pirellulaceae bacterium | reverse complement strand
AGTTTTGTTAGAATATAAAACTCTGCTAGCAGAGTTTTATATTCTAACAAAACTCCAGCTCATTGTTCACATCAGTTCGCTGCGCCACGGGAACAGCGAATCGGTTCCCAGGACCTGCCCGATCTGGCAGTACAGAAGTCACGATTTTGATAATTGCAAAGCGTTCGCACCGAGGATTTGTGATAGTGAATTGTCGTCGAGATCGGACTCATAAACTTTGATTAGCGCGGATTCGGGAATAAACAACGGTGCATGAGTTCCAAACAGAATTTTCGAGGCTCCGATCTTGCGCACAATCGCGGCGATAGATCCGGTCCCTTCGATACGCGCAACATCAAAAAAAATCTGCGGTTGGTTTGAGTAATCAGCGATGGTCGCTGCACTGAGTTTGTGGTTCAGCAACTGTATTTTGGTGCGAGGGAATTGAGCAACCACTTCCCTAAGCGGAGCAAGATTTACGTCTTCTACCTGCAATCGAGGATGCTGTGTACGACGATCTTCGAGCGATACAGACACTTGTACCAACAGCTTGCGGTCACCTGCCATGGCGAGCAACCGAGCAAATTCCGATGAAGCGAGCGAATAATCGTGATAGTTAGGATAAATTCGCACTCCGATCATATGATGCACTTCGTCGCAAAGGCGCACATCATTTTCCCAATCGGGAAGTGCCAGGTTGATCGTTCCAATTGCTTGCAACTTTCCTTTCCCATTTTCGCTGCAGGTGGCTGCAAGCCGTTCGTTCACTCCAGCGACATCGCGGTGCAAAATCCCTTCGTAACTACCGACCCACGCTTGCCGGATATCTAACAAAGACAACTTGGCGACAAATTCTTGTACCGAATCATACGGAACTCGACGAAACGGCCAGTGAAATAAATGTGCGTTGGTATCAATCGTTTCCCACGAGCGATTCAAAGGTAAATCGACTGTTCGCTCATCACCTTCGCTGACGCTGGCCTGCTGAACCGCGTATGAGCTGACACTGCTAGCGACCGCCGCACTAGCGACGATTCTCCCCATCAATTCACGGCGGGAATACATTTTTTGACTAACCCAAATAATGCAAAAATCATTTCGTCTGAAACCGCGATTAACTCACTCAGGGATTACGAGAAAAAAAACCTTGTTAGGTGATAGAACACGGGCGCGGCAAAGCACAACGAGTCGATGCGATCAAGTACGCCTGCATGCCCGATCACCAACGATCCGTAATCATTCACTCCGCGGTCCCTTTTGATCGCGCTCATGGTCATGCCTCCGAACATGCCCATCACGGCGACGATCATTGATATACAAGCCGCTTCCCAGATTTTGAATGGCGTAACCCAGCAGAGCATCGCGCCGACCAGTCCAGTCAGTAAAGTGCCTCCCATAAAGCCTTCCCAAGTTCTGCTGGTACTGACGTCTTTTGCAATTAGCTTGCTCCCTACCAATTGCCCCCAGGCCCATTGAAAAACTTCTGAAAGTTGAGTCAACAAGATAAAGAAAAACAACAATCCAGCAGGACTGCCCGTCCAAGACGAGCCATCACTGCGTTTCAAGTTCAGATCGAGAATTGCAGGAGCGTAGCTCAGAGAATAAACACAAATCAGCAACCCAAGTTGAATTTGGGCTGACCTCTCTAAAAATCGTTTGTGATCTCCAGCAAGCGCGATACGTGCAGGAATGAAGAGTGAAGCGTACACGGGGATCATGATGCTGTGCAAACCATAAAAGTCAATTGCTGTACCGTTTGGCCAAGTCAGCGAACTGCGCCCCAGTCCGACCAGGACGTATTGCAGTGGCGTAAAAATTACCAGGGCCCAAAACAACGCTCGGTGGTCGCCCCTGCGAGTTGGGGCCATCGTGATGAATTCTCGCAATGCCCAAAACGATACCAATCCGAACAAAATCACCGTGCCGACTTTTTGCAATAAAAATCCAAAAACCAAGATTGCGCACATCAACCACCATGCGCTAAGTCGCTGACGAAACCGCCGCACTAAAGCAGGATTAATGGATTCGCTGGGCTGCCGCTGCAGATATTGCCCAACAAGTGAGGCAATCCCCAAAGTAACCAGAACCGTCCCCAGCAACATATTTGTTCGCAGATTTAGCCAGGTTGGCACCGGTGTTTCAGGCGCAGAAACTGAACTGTTTTCTACAAACTGCCCTAGATCAATTTGCTCAAGTTGGTTGGAACTCAGCAATTCCGTGGCTGCAGGATTTGGTTTTTCTGCAACATCATCAATCGCTGTCAGGCCAACCTTAGTACTTGAACTTGGCTCGGGTTCCGATTGCAGTCCGGTCGTTTGCGAAACTGTGCCAGCCGGCTCTAACTGAGACGCGTTGGCAACACGGACACTTATTGATTCACAACACAAAAGAATCAATGAGAACAAGCCAAGCAACCGAACGGAAGCGAGACATTTATTTGCTCGTTGAAGTGCTAGCATGACTAAGCTGAGCCAATTAAAGGAATGTCTAAGCACCCTTCAAGCTACGAACCGCGTCGCGCGCACGCGAAAGAAAGTCCGCTTTTTGTTCACCAACTTCCAACCAAATAGGCGCACCAATGGTAATACTGCTTAACAAGGGAACAGGCAGGTACTCACCCCGTGGCAGTACGCGATTGAGATTGTCCATATAAACGGGCACAAGTTCCAAGTCAGGACGTTTCTTAGCGATGTAATACAGACCACTCTTGAATTCGCCCATTTCCCCGTTGTCGGTTCGACTACCCTCAGGAAAGACAATTAATGAGTACACGTCACCCATCTCTCGAATCATCAAGTCCACAGGGCTCTGATGCACTTTGATCTCTTTGCGATCGATCAGCAGAGCATTGAACGATGAGGCGAGAAAGCGGCGCCAACGGGTCTTGGACCAATAATCTTGTGCGGCAACTGGACGAGTAAGATGCCTCAGCTCACGAGGCAAAGCGGACCACAATACGACCGCATCTAAGTGACTTGTGTGGTTTGCAAAGTATACCCGCTGGCAAGTATCAGGCTGGCAATCGATCCAGCGCACAGTGAATCCGGAAAAAAAACGAGCTAGCAGCGTGATCGATTGACCAGTGACTCGTTGCATGGCTGTTAACGAGCGAATTCGAGGACCTCGCGTGTCGAATGTTGGTTGGATCACTGCAGCCACAAATTGTTTCTCTCGCTATGACTCTCAGATATATTCTTATTTCGCCAATGCTGGCAACTCGGCCCGCCCAAAGTCAACCACTACCTTGGGAGTTGTTATCGTATTCCACATAGCTGTTGCCGCCAATCATGCGACGCTTACTTTTCTAGCAAGTATCTGACGATTGTGCTCGTTTTGTGTTAAGTTGTTAGGCTTACTGTGAAAATCTTGTCGCAGTTGTGATATGACTGGCTTGGGCCCCGATTGGCTGGCGCTTGGTAGAAAACTGGAAGGAAATTAGTTCGAATGGGAAAACCTACGGATATTACGCTGAAGGAAATATCCATCGCAACGCGATCATTTGTCTATCGACAGCCAATGAAATTTGGTGGTAGGGTCGTAGACAGTGCAACTCTATTGCATTGCGAAGCAAGCGTTCAAGGTACGAACGGTCGGAAAAAGACTGTCGGAATTGGCGAAAGGCCAGTGGGAACCTCGTGGGCTTGGCCGAGCAAGATTCCTGGGACTTTGACTCAAAAAATCCTGATTGAGCTGGTCGAGCGTCTAGCGGCAGCAGTTTCGAACCAGAACATCAGTGGCGATCCGCTGGAAATCACCCACCAAATTGCTGCTTATCGAGACCAGATCGCACTGGAATTGACCCAGCAACGAAACTTGCCAGAGTCAATTCCAAAATTAGCCGTCATGATGGTGGCGAGCCCCATTGAAGCAGCGGTCCATGATGCATTCGGTCGATCTGTTGGCAAAAACTCGTTCGAATGCATGACCAGCGAGTATCTCAATCGAGACCTCGGCGATTATTTGGGAAGCGATTTTGCCCAAATGTATCCCGATCGATTCCTGTCCGCCAAACCGAAGTCGACAATGCCACTTTACCACTTGGTTGGTGCGCTCGACCCATTAACGATGGCCGATGTTAAACAGCGATTGAATGACGGACTTCCCGAAACACTGGAAGACTGGATCAAGACAGACGGCTTAAGCCATTTGAAGATTAAACTTGCCGGTAATGATCTGGATTGGGACGTTGGACGAATTGTCGAAGTCAATCGAGTGGCCGAATCGGTCAGTTCCGATCGCAAATGGAAGTATTCGCTTGACTTTAATGAGCAATGTCCTAACGAAGACTATGTCCTAGATTTGTTCGAACGCATCGATCGACTTAGCGGCGCCTCATTTGATCGTGTGCAGTACATCGAACAACCCACGCCACGCGATCTCAGCCAGCGAACGGACATGACCGTTCATCGCATCGCAAGACTGCGTCCAATTGTCATCGACGAATCACTAACCGACTTGGAAAGCCTGTTGTTGGCGCGGCAGCGCGGATATACTGGGATCGCTCTGAAAGCATGTAAAGGTCAATCCGAATGCCTGTTGATGGGCGCGGCAGGCGCACATTACAAGATGTTCGTGTGTGTCCAGGATCTA
>CAZVBC010000500.1:0-4583 GCA_964625155.1 uncultured Pirellulaceae bacterium | reverse complement strand
ACTCTGCCAAACGATTGGCTGTGATAACCAACATTCCGCCAACCATGCTGGCCGTTTAGCGGGAAGCACCTCACTTCCTTCACGAACGATTTGCTTTAGTGCGGCTCCCACTTTGCCGACCAGCAGGCTCTGTTTGCGTACTTGAAGCCATTTGAACCCAAGGACAACAATCGCGATAAAGAAGAGGCCAACCGAGGCTTCGGCAACCCAGTGGCATAAGCAATATCGCCGCAGCAACTGCCAGTTCAATGGTCCGTACAACAGCAATCCGTAAAACACCGCCGTCAGCAGGCTGCCCAGAAAAACCGCAGGTGCCAAGGGTGTTGAAAAACTGGTCCGCGTAGGTTGAAGGTATCTCTGAATCACGGGTCACCACTTCCTTGTAGCGTGCAAACTAAGTTCACGCCGAATTGTGAAATGCCTCCGCCCTTGCGTCTAGGTGAATTTCCGTAGAAAGCAATTGAACCAAAGTCGCCAAGTTGCCCAGCTTTGCAGCGGCCAACAAATTGTTTCTCTGCGGCAGGGTGCCGTGCCTTTCGTTTACGAAAGAACTCAAATAAGCAAGGATCTTAGGTATAGAGATGGGAACCGGTATCCTTCTTAGTCTTCATCGCTACACAATTCGGGCTTATTCAAAAAAGTGATTATTTGCTGGTTCGAACACACATTAGGCAGTCAATCGGCTACAATCGGCGAGTACTCTTTTGATAGCAAACATCAGTGAACAGATTCCGGCTGTTTCTCAACCGAGTTGAGGAGAAATCATGCACAACTTTGGAACACACAAACGGCAACGAAGGTCTTCGACCATCGAAGAGCGTACTGGGAACAAGGCGTGGTACGGTCCGGTCGCGAATTTCGTGCTCGTTGGTTTGGTTGCTCTGGCTGGCCTGCTGTCGCACCGCTTGGTAGGCCAGGATGAGAGCGGAAAAGTTGTACAACGGCGCGAAGCGTTATCGCCCGAAGAGTCGTTAAAAATGTTGGTAATACAGCCAGGTTTTCAAGTGCGTCTAATGGCACATGAACCTCAGGTTGTCGACCCGGTGGATGTTGCTTTTGACGACCAGGGAAGAATGTGGGTGGTCGAAATGAACGATTACCCATATCCAGAAAATCCGACTGAAAAGCCTCGCGGGCGAATCCGTGTGCTCACCGACAGCAACCACGATGGTGTCTATGATCGCTCGCAGACGTTTGCCGACCAATTGGACATGCCGACCGGCATTGCAATGTGGAAAGATGGTGCACTGATTACCTTGGCCGGTCGACTCGTTTGGATGCGAGATGGCGATGGCGATGGCAAAGCGGATCATGAGGAAGTTTGGTTGTCGGGTTTTACGCAAGACAATGAACAACTGCGAGCCAATCATCCTCGTTTAGGACCTGACGGATGGTGGTATATCGCGTGTGGATTGCGTGGTGGCAAGTTAGTAGTTGGACCTAATGCAGAGGGCACGCAACCCCTATTCGATATCGGCAGTCGAGACGTACGATTTGATCCGCGAACGAAGACTGCTGAACCGATTACTGGTCCAGCTCAGTTTGGTTTATGTTGGGACGATTGTGGTACCAGGATGTTTTGTAGCAACCGAAACCCTTGTACTCAGGTCGTATTCGAGCAGGTTGATTTAACCGCCAATCCACTGGCAGGTATCTTAGCATCCACGCGCGACGTCATTCCATCGGGCGAAGCGTCACGAGTATTTGCTATCGCGCCCTCCTGGACAACTTCGAATCTGCATGCTGGCCAGTTTACCGCTGCGTGTGGTGTGTTCTTTGCCCCACATGCAACACTTGCTTCCGAAGTACGAGGCGATGTTCTAGCCTGCGAACCGACCGGAAGCCTGGTACACCGACGTACCGTTACACATGACGGTTCGATTTGGGCTCCGCCTGACGAACTTACTGGAAAGGAATGGTTGGCCAGTCGAGATGAGTGGTTTCGGCCAGTCAATGTCGTCGCAGCGCCCGGTGGAGGTTTAGTGATCGTCGACATGCACCGAGCAGTGATCGAACATCCTCGCTGGGTGCCTGACGAACTCAAGAATCGGCCTGACATGCGCTGGGGCAATCGTGCCGGCAGGTTGTACTGGACAGACGTGGCCAGCAAAGCTTGGCCCAGCACGATGCTTCGAGATCTGGCGGCCAGTCCCCTGTCGAAACGCTCCAGCACCGAGTTGGCTAAATTAGTAGGTGCCGACGACCAATGGACTCGATTAACGGCGACCAGAATACTGATCGAGCGCGACGCGACTGAGGCGATATCCACGTTAGAGCAATTGGTGAGCAATGCGGCGATTACAGGATCGGCACGAGCTGCGGCGTTGAATTTGGTCGCTCGCTTGTCGAATGCAACCAGCCCTGCGATCGGCAAATCGCTCAACGATGCAAATCGACTTGTGCAGGTTAGCGCGTTGAGGTTACTGGGCAGTAGCCCAGGAAGTTCTAGCGAGCGCATGAGCGAGATACTGGAGTTGGCCGGATCGACACACGATCCTTGGCTGAGGCTCGAAGCTGTATTGTGTTTAGCGCGCGGGCAAGTCAATTCGACTTGGCGTTTGACGCCAACACAGGTTGCACGCATCTCCACGTTGGTGGCGAGTGAACCACAAGACGCAGATTTATTGATTGCTGCCGCTGCCGCGTGCCACCGCGAATTGGCACCATTTACGGCAGCCTGGTTATCGGGGCTTCGCTCAACCTCCGAGGCGATCCCGCAACACATAACCGTTGCCGCCAAGAAATTGACGGAGGCTGTGTTGCGCGATCATCCAAAAAACTGGAACGAGATTCAAGTTGCGGCCCAAGCTGGTTTGAATTCCACAGATGGTCCGACCAAACAGGCTGCTGCCTTGGCGGTTTTTTCGCAATGGACAGCGACCAATCGCCGGACTCAAGGTCGGGCATCCTTGGAGGACGGTTTGTGGCAACGAGTTAACCAAATCGTTCAAGCACCCATAACTGCTGAGAGCACTCGTGCATCTGCCATCGAGTTGTTGGGATATTCCCAACGGCCTGGTGATACTGAATTGCTTAGTCGGCTTGCCCAGCAACACGAGAGTTTGTCAACTCGCGCCAAAGCGCTCCGCGCCTGGGCTGAATCCGGTTCAGACGAATGCGACCGTTATGTGATCGACCAGTTTGCAGTGATTGGTCCACAGTTGCAACCAACGATGTTCGAGATCATTTTGGCACGCCAAACAAGAATGTCAGCGCTGCTTGACAAACTGGAAAGTGGCCAATTGTTACCGCGCCAAATTGGGGCTGTCCAACTTACCAAATTAGTCGAACGCGCCAATGAAAAAGCTCGAGCGGGATTTCGCAAGCATCTGGATACGATTTCCAACAGCGATCGCGCAAGTGTGTTGAAAGACTATGAACCGTGTTTGGCATTGGCCGGCAATGCTGTACGTGGCAAAGAGATTTTTTCTCGACATTGTGCAGCATGTCATCGGATCGATAATGTGGGTAGTCAAGTGGGACCCGACATATCCGACTCACGGACACAAACTCCCGAAAAGCTATTGCTGTCAATTATCGATCCCAATCGAGCGATCGACAACAACTATTTTCGTTACGTCATATTGACCGATGATGGGCGTACGGTCGAAGGCATGATCTCGGAAGAGACCAGTGATAGCATTGTCGTGCGAGGCCAAAACGATCAACGGACTGTGGTGCGCCGCGAGAGCATTGAGCAACTCAAAGCGACTGGAGTATCGTTGATGCCCGAAGGGATAGAGTCACAAATCGATAAGCAGGGGATGGCAGATTTGCTAGCCTTCATCAAAGGCTGGCGATACATGTCTGGAGCGATCCCGTTGAAGAATTAAAGGAGCTTTTGCCGTGCCCGCAAGTATGCCAGTATTCCTCTTGGGGCTGGGGCTGGGAACCGGTCTATTAGCGGTCGGGCTCCTGCTGGGGTACTGGCTGGGCAAACGCGCGGTGCCAGGGGTCGACATCGTTGACCGTAAGCAATTTCTTATGTTTCTGCGCAATTTGTCACATTGGACTAGCGAGTTTGCGGGTGATGTTTCCAAGTACCAATCGCAGTTGACAAACTTAAGTCAACAAGCTCACCAGGAACCTGGATCGTCACGCACGGACATTCAAAAGCTAATTTCGCAGATCATGAATGCTAATCGCCAACTGCAAGAGCGATTGGATACCGCAGAGCAGCGGTTGGAATCTCAGACGAATCAAATCGCAAGTTACCTGACCGAAGCTCGTACGGATGGACTGACGGGACTGGCAAACCGGCGGGCATTTGATCAGACGCTCGATGATCTTTTCTTGAAATGGCAATCCAAGGGGCAAGCATTTTCATTGGGGTTGATCGACATCGATCATTTCAAGAAGCTCAACGATACGTACGGACATCCTGCTGGCGACGCCGTTCTGAAAAAGGTCGCCGAAACACTGCAAGCAGAATTGCGAGATGTCGTCTGTGTGGCTCGTTATGGCGGCGAAGAGTTCGCCGTCTTGTCGCTTTCCAGTGCCGACGTAACAGCAAGCGATCTCGACTCGCTGCGCATGGCGATCCAGAAAATTGAAGTAGTTCACGATGAAAAAGTAATCCGTGT
>CAZVBC010000499.1:0-4590 GCA_964625155.1 uncultured Pirellulaceae bacterium | reverse complement strand
ATACTCCCGCTGTGTTCGGCAACTATGTCGATATTTACGATATCGCTCAAGCTGTTGAGGACGGAGCGACCGTCCGAATTTTTTACGAGAGTCGACTCGCGAAGGTGAACCTTAGCGAAGAAGGAAAAAAGCTAATCAAGCAACTCGACGAGGAGCTTGACGGGCGCGATCTGACCGAAACGCAAAAGGCCAAAGCAAAGTGGACCAAGATGGAGGCCCTCATCGGTAGCGAAGAACGCATTCGAAATATCGCCCGAGACATGGTCGAGCACTTTGAAGCACGTCAATCGGTCCAGAAAGGCAAAGGCATGATCGTCAGCATGTCGCGACGCATCGCGGCAGAACTATATGCTGAGATCATCAAGCTTCGCCCCGATTGGCACAGTGACGACCTTGACAAGGGCAAAATCAAAGTCGTTATGACTGCCGCCTCGAGTGATGGACCAACTCTGGCCAAGCACCATACCAACAAAGAACAGCGCAAGTTTTTGGCAGACCGCATGAAGGACGACGATGATCCACTTGAGTTAGTTATCGTTCGCGACATGTGGCTAACAGGCTTTGACGCCCCAAGCATGCATACGCTCTATATCGATAAGCCCATGAAGGGACATAACCTGATGCAGGCCATTGCTCGAGTCAACCGCGTCCACAAGGACAAGACGGGCGGACTGGTCGTCGACTATCTCGGCATAGCCGCTGATCTGAAAGAAGCCCTTTCGTTCTATTCCGATGCGGGAGGCAAGGGCGATCCGACACTTGCACAGGAACAAGCCGTTGAGATCATGCTCGAAAAACTCGAAGTGGTATCAGCCATGTACCATGGTTTTCCCTATGAGTTGTATTTTGATGCGGACACATCCAAAAAGCTCAGCACCATCTTGGCCGCGGAGAACCATATTCTTGGATTGCCGAACGGTAAGAAACGGTATATCGACTCGGTAACTGCGTTATCGAAAGCCTTTTCCATTGCCGTGCCGCACGAACAGGCCCTGGGAGCCAAAGACGAGGTTGGATTTTTTCAAGCCGTCAAAGCGCGCTTGGTGAAGTTTGAGTCGGGCGGTGAGGGTACCAGCGACGCCGAGCTGGAAACAACAATTCGCCAAGTCATTGATAAGGCGTTAGTTTCCGATCAAGTCATCGACGTATTCGACGCAGCAGGAATAAAGAAACCCGAAATCTCAGTGCTGTCGGACGAGTTCCTTGCCGAATTGAAAGATCATGAGCACGAAAACGTAGCGCTCGAAGTGTTGCGAAAGCTGCTCAATGATGAACTCAAGTCGCGAGCCAAAAGAAACCTGGTACAGAGCAAAGCCTTACTCGAAATGTTAGAGACTGCCATCAAACGCTACCAGAACAAAATCCTCACCGCAGCTGAGGTGATGGACGAGCTGATCAAGGTCAGCAAAGAAATCGTAGCGTCAGACAGCGAAGCGAAAGCGATGGGCTTATCGGAATTTGAATACGCGTTTTACACAGCAGTTGCCAACAACGACAGCGCCCGCCAGTTGATGCAACAAGACAAGCTTCGCGAACTGGCCGTTGTCCTCACCCAAAAAGTCCGAGAGAACGCAAGCATTGATTGGACCATCAAGGAAAGCGTGCGAGCCAAGCTTAAGGTCATCGTCAAACGCATCCTTCGGCAATTTGGCTACCCACCAGACATGCAGTTGCTCGCGACAGAAACAGTGTTGAAGCAAGCAGAGATGATTGCTGACGAGCTCACAAGTGACCGGCAATAATGTCACCCGCATCGCATGGTTAAACCAGCAATAACAAGGTGAATACATGACTGAAATTTTCACCGTATTCTATTCATGGCAAAGTGACAGGCCACGTAGCCACGGTCGTGACTTAGTTCGTGAAGCACTGGAAAGGGCGGCAGCAGCGGTAAGCAACGACAACGCAATTCCTTACCGCATCCAAATAATATCCGATACCGAAGGCGAAGCCGGGCTATGCAATATTCCAGAAACGATTCTCCGCAGGCTGCGTGAGTCGGATGCCGTCGTTACCGATCTTACTTTCGTTGCCAAAACTGAAGACGACAAACAATGCTCCAATCCGAACGTCCTTTTTGAACTCGGTTATGCTTTTGCTTCTATCGGACACGAAAGGCTCATCTGTGTCTTAAATGAAGCCCACGGTAGCAATGCCGAACAGATTTTTGACTTAGCTCATCATCGTCGACCCATTGCTTACCAAAGTCCGGATGACGCATGCAGTCGTGCACAAACTGTTGCTAAGCTGGCAATTAATCTCGAAGCGGCGTTACGAGGTGTAGTTGCGTTAGGTTTAGTCGGTGATGTGGAATCAGACGACAACGTCCATTTTCTACGCCAGGCATCAGATGTGGATGCTGTAATGCGTAGCACAATGTCTCGCAATGTAAACGTACCAGTGCTTACGTTTCAGTTTCACCCGAAGCGATATCGCGAGCGCAGATTTCCTGATATACCCGCTATCGAAAGTTTGCTGACTAAGGCCAGCCCACGAACCCAAGAGTTTCGCGAATATCCGCCAAGACGTACTGGAACGTCGAATATGAATTGGGGGCTTTACAATGAGGCCTACGGTAATCCTTGGGCATTCACTTATGCGGGTTTGTTCGTTGGACGGGTGTTTCTTCACACTCATGGGGAGCTGCGATTATCAGCGCGCGATACGATGCTCGCGCGTTTGCCACCTGAACAAACAACACTGCCTGCCGAATCATGGATTTCGGCACCTCCCATGCTTAGCGAGCTTGCTGTCCTGATGCAGCTCGCTAGCAACGTTTCTGAAGTGTTTGCTCAATCAGAGTTCATCGTACTGGATATTGAGATTAACTATATTTCGGGGCGATGGCTTCGCTTCAAGCATGACGCTTACGGAATCTGCAAATCACCACACTTCACGAGGCATTTTGAGCTTCCGATCGCAGAATTTGCTTGTAATAGCCGTGACATATTCTGTACTGTGGGTGTTGAATTCGCGAATTTGTTCATTCAAGACGGTCGGACGATTTCAAAGGAGGCACTTGTATGTTATGCCGTGCCCTCATCAAATGCCTGAGTTGTTTTTCAGTAGTTTTCCATAGGAGTAATCGAATATCTACCAACGACAAATATCGCGCAAGACTTAGGTTCAGGGTTAGTAAAAAACTCGATGTTGACTCACATGAATATGTGTTTTCGATAGGTAATACTCGGGTTGTTTTATCGCCGCCATCGCCAAATGAAAAGATTCGAGACTCGGAATGGGTTATTTTGAATGCTCGAGGATTTGAAACGGAAGAGGATGCATGGGCATTTGGAAACGCGCTAGCGCTAGCGTGCGAATCTGCGTCCGCCGCCACGCGGTTAGGCGTAGACTGCGGTATAAACCGTCCGACGTGTGACCTGGCGCAAGCTGTCAAAGATAGAATAAAGGAGTCTACGGATACGATTGTCAGAGGTAACGTACACGGTTTGGATGTGTTCGTAGATGCCCCGAATGTCAGTATCCTAAGTATTCAAGGGACTGGCACAGTGAGGGTGAGGCCAGATAAATTCATCGAAACGATGTCTGAAATAGTCGAGGCATCTCCTACAGTTAGCCAAGAAACGCGAGATGTACTTTTACTCCTCAACTATGCGTTGATGAGACCCGATCCGGTTTCCAAGATTGTATTTTGCATCTCAGCTGTTGAAATGCTCGGACAAAACCAAGAATGGTCACCGTCACAAGCGGCTCTGATCGTGGCACTTCATGACGAAGCATTGCGTAATACCGATCACTGTGATGAAGTGGAGAGAGCCGAAGTGGCAAATGCCATCAAAAAAGGACTGCACAAATTGTCGCTTCGCCAGGGCGCCTTGAGATTACTTGACAGCCTGGGATGTAGCGACCTGAAGCGAGAATGGGACCGACTATACGGTAAGCGAAGTACGTTAGTGCATGGCTTGGCTCCAGAGCCTGGCGTTGACTATTCGCAACTTGCGACCGACGTCGTGAATTTTTGCGGTCAGGTTTTGCTTAGATACATTGCAAGAGAGATCCCCCAAGCGAATAAATTTATAACTGAATTCTACCCTGTCAACATTGGAACGAGGCGGTGATCCTGCTTGAGGTCGTGTAGTCGTTGTCTCTTTTGTACGAACGACGCTTCAAAAAGCCCCCCACTAATGCAACAAAATCTGCATTTAGTCGAAACTAGGTCGAAGTGTGGGCAAAAGAAAACCATGGCAAAACCAGGGTTTTCACAAGCATCAGGAAAGCGTAAGCAAGGGTCTCCGTGTCTACGGAGCCGAAGGTGTATGGTTCGCTGACCAAAGATGTCAGCATCCGCTGTGTTATGATTTGGCAACCATTTAGAGCTCTGCTCTTTTTTCCGCCGATTTCTGCCCCGAATAGGTCGAACGTAGAGCACTGAGCGCCAGCTATTTCGTGCAGAGTTTCGTGCAGAGATGGCCTTGAGAAACCGTGTTATTTCCAGGGATTGCGTGGACTGGATGGAAACGCCATAATTAGCGAAAGTAGTTGGAAGACAAGCACTTACGTTTGGTCACAGAATGCGTTCGGGACGTAGAGGCCGCAGGTTCAAATCCTGTCACCCCGATTTTTTGGCCT
>CAZVBC010000498.1:0-4598 GCA_964625155.1 uncultured Pirellulaceae bacterium | reverse complement strand
AGCCAAGATCATTAACGCCAGTGGGGGTGCCGGAGGTTTCAGTTCGGCGTTGCAGTCGGCAATTCAGCGTTTCCAGAATGCAGGTGGCATTTTTGTCGCAGCAGCCGGAAACGAATCTTCCAACAATGCAGCGGTCGCTGCTTATCCAGCCAATTATCCCGGAGTGATTTCGGTTGCTGCATCGACGCGCACCGATACGCTAGCCAGTTTTTCCAATTTTGGTACCAACGTCGAAATAGCTGCGCCCGGCGCTTCGATCCTCAGTACCGTGCGCGGAGGTGGTTATGCCAGTTACAATGGTACATCGATGGCTGCACCTCACGTTGCTGGAGCTCTTGCCTTGTTATGGGGCCAAGTGCCAAGCAAGACTGCCAATGAGTTGGTCAATGTTGTCATGGCAAACACCGACAATGCGCTGCGCGACCGCACAACCTACGGGCGCTTGAATGTCGGCAAAGCCGCTCAAGCTCTCCACGATGGTGGTTCACCAGTCGATACTGTTGGTCCCACCGTCAATTCTGCCGCTTGGGTGCGTAACGGAAATAGTGTGTCAGCGGTTGAAGTAACTTTTTCTGAAGCAGTGGTCGGATCAACTCTCAGCAGTGCAGCAACGATCTCCGGCCCTAATGGAAGTCTAAACGTGACGTCGATAACAGCGGTCGATGCAACCAATACCAAATGGCGCATCACGATCGATCCGCAGTCAGCGATAGGTACCTATACCCTGACGATCGGCCCGACGGTCACTGATACGGCCGGTAATGCGTTGGATCAAAACCGAAACGGCACACCGGGAGAAGTGGCTGATGCTTTTTCCAGCCAAACAACAATAGAATCCACTCGAACCTATACTCGCAGCGGTCCGATTGGACTAGCCGACGCCACTCGAACTCGTACTGCAACAACACGAATCGCTCTCGATATTGCGGATGCGTTTACGATTCAGGACATCAATGTCAGCGTCAATATTGCTCACACGTATATCAGTGACATACGTGTACGCTTGATTGCCCCTGATGGAACTGTGGTAACGCTCTTCAATCGACGTGGTGGTAACGCTGACGATTTGCGAGTCGTTTTTGATGATCAAGCGAATGCGCCCATCAGCCAAGCCCCCACGAACTTCTCGGGAACCTATCGACCTGAAGTGTCATTGAGTGCCTTTAACGGCAAGAGTGTAACAGGGAGGTGGATGTTAGAAGTTACTGACTACGCATACTTGGATGCTGGTCGCTTGGAGAGTTTTTCGTTGATAGTTACTCCCGCTGCCGCAGCCACGTCGAATCAGGCTCAATCGCTGAATAGCGATTCCGAACGAGGATCAGCGCGTGTTGGTTCCCCAGATTCACTGGAGGACTCAAGCCCAAGTCCAATTCACGATGAAGGTGCCATAGGGACGAACTCGGTGGAACACAACATTGCGCAACCTATTCCGTCATTGACCAGGCGTCTGCGCTCCAGTACATCGATCTCCCCTTACGCAACATCAGTAGACAACTTGTTCGGACTCTGGCCTTAATACTGCCGGAATTTGTTAGGAAATAGGAATTTGCTAGCCCCGCGCATCGGATGAATGCAACATCATATGCGTGGGGCATGGATGCGTCATAAAAACATCAGCTCAGCAAATAACACAAACACGACACCGATGACCCAGGCGGGAACCTGCAAATAAGTAGTTAACACGAGACTTTTGCAAGTTGGGCACCAGGCTAGGTCGTTTTCTACCAGCCCAGCATCGGAGAGAGTTCGTTTGCACTGACTGCAATAACAAGATGACAAAACTGGTTGCGGCGTCAATTTCATTTTGGCTACATCCGACTTCATGGCACTTCAATTCGTCAGACCAGTTTGATAGCGCTAGATTTGATCAGCCGGAACGCTGTGCTCCGTTTCTAATTGGGCCGCCAAAAGTTCTTCATTCAATCGATATGGGCGCTGTCCAATTAGATCTCACGAGTAGCGTTCCATTTGGGCGCGCGGCAGATGATTTCTTAACCGTCGAGTGAAGTCAGCAAGACCTTCGGCTGGAACGCGAAACGTCAAGAACACTCAGCGTGTCTCGGCCCACGTGTTGGCTCATCCGTCACTTTGCCCAATTAAACACTAGCATATTTTTTTAAAGATCCGCTTAATTGCTGTTCTTTTCTTCCAAAACAACACATAAACAAACGGATACGCTCGTTGCCAGGCTCATGGATTCTGACTGGAACGACTCTCCTTGGCGGCTCGGCTGCGTATGGCAACTGCCAGTACCCTGCGTTCCTTTGATTTGGAAGTTAAATCCCAACGCTAAAGGGGCCTAGCTGATCAAGCGTAACGCTGTCCGACTAAGCTTTGAAAACACGATGAGTATGTCTTAGGCCGTGTGTCGCATTTCGGGTATCGACAACCAAAGGAACCCAATCGAGAAGTTGTTGGTAGTTCACGTTAGCATGTGCGGTACTGATCAATGCCGCATCAAACTCGCTCAATTTCTCTTGTTCCCAAGGGACGGAAGGCAGGCCAGCCCATTGAGCGTGCTCGCGCGTTATACCAATGATTGGAATATAGGGATCGTGATACGCAACCTCGCCACCTCCTTGTTTGATCAAATCCATCAAGATGAAGCCGGGCGATTCGCGAGGATCATCGACGTTTGCTTTATAAGCCAATCCAACGAGGAGGATCTTACTGCCGTTCAGCGGCTTGCGAACTGAATTGAGCGCATCGATCAACCGGTGGATGACTTGGTGAGGCATTTGCGTGTTTATCTCGCCAGCCAATTCGATAAATCGTGTTGCTTGACCGTACTCACGAGCTTTCCAAGTCAAATAGAATGGATCGATCGGAATACAGTGCCCTCCCAGCCCCGGTCCGGGATAGAAGGGCATGTATCCAAAAGGCTTAGTTTTTGCCGCTTCTATAACTTCCCAGATATCGATACCCATCGCGGCATACACCACCTTCAACTCATTTACTAGAGCAATGTTTACACTACGGAAGATGTTTTCGAGCAACTTGGTCGCTTCGGCCGCGCGACAGCTTGAGACCGGCACAACGCGCTGGACTGCGCGCAAATAAAGTTTCATGGCCAAGTCACGGCATGCCGGTGTGAAACCGCCGACGACTTTGGGAATCTCCGCTACTTTACTGTTGGGATTGCCTGGGTCTTCTCGTTCAGGCGAAAAGGCCAAGTGAAAGTCTCGTCCCGCAATCAAATTCGACCCCCTTTCAAGGACGTGCCGAAGATCTTCGTCGGTCGTACCCGGATAAGTAGTCGACTCCAAGACAATTAATTGCCGATGTTGGAGGTGTGGAGCAATCATTTCGCCAGTCTTGATGATGTACGAAATATCCGGCTCGCGGTTCTTGTTAAGCGGAGTGGGAACACAGATGACAACAGCCGACGATTGTCGAACCAGCGAAAAATCACTGCTGGCCGTTAATCGTTGTGCAGCCACCTGCGCTGAAATAGTTTCTGCTGCAATGTGATGAATATAGGACTTGCCCGATTCAATCATCACGACCTTGGCTGGATCAATATCCAGCCCCAGGACTCGCGAACCACTTTTGGCAAACTGCAAGCACAATGGGAGTCCGACGTACCCCAAGCCAATGATGCACACGTCGTACAAGGGTCGATCCATGAAGTAATTCCATACACTAGAGCGGTGGACGAGAGGGATAGGGCGAGAACTTTGGCATCCTATCGCTTAACTAATTAGTCTACCGACAACTGGTACTGACGTGACGTTTAATCGAGAAAGCTAGCCGGAAATTCATCCGGCTCTGTGTATCACCTTAACATCAAACCGCAAGAGGGATAAAACGGTGGTGACCGAACTAAGATTTGCCGATGGAATGGACCTCAAATCCAATTTGCTTTAATGTGTTTCGATCGAGTATATTCCGGCCATCGAATATGAACGCCGGTTGCATCATATTCGAGTAAATACGTCGAGCATCGAGCGACTTAAATTCGTCCCACTCCGTCAACACGGCAATCGCATGTGCGCCGGCCGCAGCTTCGTAACTGTCACGAGATACGCTGACATTCGTTTCCACCAACCGACGGTCCTTGGCCGAAACTTCACCCCCGGTGTCGGCAAAAGATGCCAATAACTCGCTGCGCACTTGCGCTTCGGGAACACGCGGATCGAAAATACACAACTTGGCTCGTTCATTCAGCAAGTCATGACAAACGTGAATGGCAGGCGATTCTCGAGTGTCGTTGGTATCCTTCTTGAATGCGAATCCCCAAACCGCAATCTTTTTGTCGGAGACAGTATTGAACATAGTTTTGACGATGCGTTCAGAAAAACGCCGTTTCTGGTAGTCGTTCATCGCGACAACTTGCTCCCAATATGCGGCCACTTCACGCAAACCAAAATGTTCGCATAGGTAGACTAAATTGAGAATGTCCTTTTGAAAGCACGAGCCACCGAAGCCCACCGACGCACGGAGGAACTTTGGGCCAATGCGTGAATCGGTACCGATGGCCCGCGCGACTTCGTCGACGTCCGCGCCCGTGGCCTCGCAAAGTGCAGAAATTGCATTGATGGAGGAAACTCGTTGGGCCAAAAAGGCGTTGGCCGTCAACTTTGTAAGTTCACTGC
>CAZVBC010000497.1:0-4602 GCA_964625155.1 uncultured Pirellulaceae bacterium | reverse complement strand
AATTTTGAGTAAGTCAGCGTTCCAACGTCGCTATACTGGCAACCACGACAAGAACTTCTGAATCAACTTGCAGCTCCGACTGAGCTGACAGGGACATCACCACTCGAATTGAATCAGTGGAACGCGATTTTCTGTTACGACGAGCCCCAAGAATTAATATTTCCAGAGCTCGAGGAAGATCCGGTCAAAGTCGATAACTGGTGACTGTAGATGCCGTGCAGTGCTCCGTCACGTACAACTAATCGCGATCGTTGTAGACGTGGGTCCCTTCTTCTTTGGTGACTGGGACCGACCAGTTTTGGCTGGTGAGCTGGGCACGAACGACGTGTGTACCAGGTGCGTTGTATTGAACTTCGAAACGGAATATGCGTTGATCACGACTCTCCATTTGCGGAATGGGTTCGAAACGCAGCATCGCTCCGCTGACGTCGTATTTGAGCGCAGGATCAATGCGAACGACTTTGCCGGCGGCAGGTATCTGTACTAGCAACTGTATGTTCTGGTCGGGACGCGAGCCCAGGTTCGAAACAGTAACGCTATAGGTTGTGGTACTACCTGTTTCGATAGGATCGTTGTCCTCTTCGATAGTAAACGCCAGTTCCGCTTGACCTTGGACAACTAACTGCCCTTTAGCTTCGGCTTGGATTCCCAGGTCAGCGGCCGCTTGGAAAGTCAGCATCTGGGGCCCAGTTTCGACAGGCAACAATTTGACATCGGTGGTCGCAGTCTTACCCGGAGGAACGCTATCGAGACGCCAGAAGACGGCATGTTGCGAAGGATCGTACTCGCCGAAATCACTGGCTTCGATGTACTTCAAGCCACTGGGTAAGCGTAACACAAAATCTCCATGAGTAGCTGGGGCCGTACCAGCATTATGAATGTGCAGTCGGTAAGCAGCCGGACGCTCCAAGAATCGAACTTTGGGTCCTTCGATGGAGACTTGCAAGCTCGGTGCAACTACTTGCATTTCAATTAGATGTTGCGATTCAACAGTTTCGTCGATAACGGCACGGATGTTCGCTTGCGCCGTGCCAGGTTCGGCAGCAATACATGTTAAGGGCACCGTCACGGATTGATTCGGATGCAACTGATCCAACATGGTTTCCAAGTGCTGTTCGCCGGAACTGTGGCGCAGATTCTTGGGCAAATCGGCTTCCATGCGAACGTTTCTAGCGATCCCAGTCCCAATGTTCCGAATCGAAACTTTGATCTCCTGCTGTGCCCCGATCAACGACTCGGCGTTGGCGGAGTGTGTAATTTCCAACTTGGGCAACGTGGCAACAGTACGCACGGAGCCTTGAACTGCGGAATACACGCTGAAGGTACTGCCAATATCACCTTCTGCTCGAGGAATTATTTGTAAGTTGATCGTACGTTCGTCCCCGGCAACCATCTCACCTAGTTGCCAGATCAATACTCCTTCTGCAGTTGGAGAAACCGGAGGATGAGCATCGACGAACTCAGCTCCACGTGGAATCCTGTCGACGACCATAACTTCATGTGCCGTAGCACTCCCCTCATTGCGAACAGTGATCACTACGGGAGCTTTGCGACCAACCTGAATTTCTTCTGGAATCCGTTTTTGGATGAGCATGCTGCCATTTTGAGGTCCGTCCAGAAATCGACTCCCCGGTTCGTTGCTTACCAGCGATGCCACAGAAGCAGACGACGATCGCGATTGGCTGGAAGTTAGGGCAGTATTGGGTCGCGGTTCGTTGGCTGATGTGACTGGACGCTGAGGACTGGTAACCTGCCCGGTATAAGTCGACGAGCCGGCATAAGTTTGCATAGTCGTGGAATTCGATCCTAACGGCTGAGGCGCAGCCAGCAACGAATTCTGTGGCGATGACATGGGACTGACAAGTGACGCAGGCGTGCCCGCTTGAGTCACTGCCTGTTGTTTTTCACCGATTGGGATTGCACTTTGATTTGCAGCTTGTGCAATACTAGGGTTCGCCATGTTGGTAGCCGGCCCACCAGGCTGTGGCATGTCTGATAAGCTGTGCGAGTTTAACGATGTAGGCTTGTCAGATAGAGTGGACGACGACGCGTTAGGAGACATCGTCCTAGGCAACTGTGTCGTGGGCAACTGTGTCGTGGGCAACTGAGGAATATTGGGCTGGGCTAAAGTCGCCTGGCCAGTGGAAGTGGTGGCCTGGGATAACGAACCAGCGTTTGGCGTTGACTCTAGCAATGGCATGGCTGGAACAAGCCCGCCGCCAGTTGGTTTTTGGGGAAGGACACTCGGTGCAGAAACTGGAGATTTCGCTCCCAAGGTTGGCAGCTCACGAGGAGTCTGAGGGAGATTTCCGACGGAACCGGCCATTGCTCCACTTGGCCACGTTGCCGTATTTCTTGGCAAAGCACTCGGGACCGTCTTGTCCGGTCCATTTGTATTATGCAAATTTGTCGTATTCGGCAAACTTGGAAGCGAAGTCCGTGGAGTGCTCGTGCTCGGAATCGGTTGATTGTCGGAAGCTAGAACGACATGGGAGTCGACCGGCTGCGGCGGTGTGCGTAGTGGATTGTCGTCGTCGGTCATGGAAAACGTGGCTGCGTGCATACCACTTTGTTCGTCATTACCGCGAATGACGGCATTTGGACCAATCAATCCAGCTTCGGCAATCAATGGGCTGTTTTCGTCGCTAACAGCAATAGGTATTGCCTTGCGAGGTTCCGATGTAATTGGCGCTGATGTCGCGCTCGTTCGGTTGCGTGCATCGTATTGTGCTAGTGCGATCGCAAAGGCACCAAGCATCAGCATGGATAGGCCGGTTGCCAGTCGAATGGTTGTGTTTCTCATTTTGGAACGACATCCATGTCGCAAAAAAATTCCCAGGATCGCGCAAGTCTACCCAATCATCAAAGTCGGCATATTCCTTGCGATAACTGTTAGCAGTTTTTGCAATTTCAATGAAGTCCAAAAAAAATCCCTTTGGGAACCGCACATAAAGTGGGGGGCTATGATACTGAGAAAATGAGCTGAAAGACTTACCGGTCCAGCTGCTTTATTTCAGTTGGCATCTGCCTGAAGCATAAAAACTGCCGGTTACAGGCTTTTCTCAAGAGCACATTCGCCGAATAATCGTTGTAACTGGCTGGCGTCAAAGGGCGTTCGACGATTCGCCCGCAAAACGTGTTGAGGGAACCAAACTGGGTATTTAGAGTCAAACGGAGTGGATTTTCTGTACATCCTCCGAGTCAAATTGACAGGCATTTCATGATTTGGCCGCTTCGATCCAAGGGGGCATCTCGCCGAACACTCGGCATCCGGCGTCGGTTGGCGTTGGAGATATTGGAGCCAAGGGACGTATTTGCGTCGCTTCCGTTTGGTGCGACTCCTTTGGATACCGGCGAGTTTATGCTCGGGCGAGTGGCCGTTACACCAGTCCTGCTCGAAAGTAACGGCCAGCTAGATACTAGCACTGAGAATTGGACCAGCGCTCATGTCCAGGAAGTGTTACAAAAAATCGAGACGGGTCTTCAGTGGTGGGAAGACCTGCTTGCAACTAAAACATCGGTGCATTCCTTAGAGTTTGTCATTGATCCAACTTACGCGAATAATCGGCTAGCGACAAAATACGAGCCAATCAGCCGGATTTCCAATGACTACGCACTATGGGTTCAGGAGTTTTTGACCACTACAGGGTTCGCAGCCACTGGCAACATCGAACTGGATATTCGCGCTTTTAATCATGCGCAGCGAGAAAAATTAGATACCGATTGGTCATTCACGATCTTTGTGGTCAACTCCCAAATTGATCCAGACGGTCAATTCCGCAGTGGAGGTTCCTTTTCACGAGCCTTTGCATTTGCGGGTGGATTATTCCAAGTAATTCCCTCAACTCGCCCTGCGTCGACCTTTACTCATGAAACCGGTCACATGTTCTGGGCCAAGGACGAATACTCTGGAGGTGCCAGTTACTTTGAGCGACGGGGATATTACAACACTCAGAACGCTAATGCGGCTGATAACCCCACGCCAGGATTTGTTCAGCAACCCAGTATTATGGCTGCGGGAACGCTGTTGGACACAGCCTATGATACGCGAGTATCACCAGCCAGTACCTTGGAGATGATCGGTTGGAAAGACTCCGATGGCGACGGGATTTTTGACCTCATGGATGTACCGCTCAGCCTCGAAGGCTCGGGGGTTTTCGACACTATCACGAATACTTACAAATTCAAAGGTAGAGTCAAGGTTCAAGCTCTGCCCAATCAGAATACCGAAGGCTTGCGCAACGACATCACATTGAACCGTATCAGTCGAATAGAATATCGGCTGAACGGCGGAGCATGGCAAACTCATTCTCAACCCAATGTTTATTCGGCTGAGGTCAGTCTACATATTCCGGTTCCCGCAGGAAATCAAACAATCGAAATTCGGGCCCTGGATGACCGTACCCAAATTACCAGCAATACGTACTTGGGACGCATTGGACGGGCTGATTCCACCGTGGTCCCAGGAATTAATGGAGTAGTCTGGATTGATGCCAATAAGAATGGACTGCGCGACGCAGGAGAGATGGGTGAGTCGGGGTGGACTATCGACGTGCTTAGCAGCAGTGGTCAGCCTCTTGAATTACGCAGAAATGTCGAACC
>CAZVBC010000496.1:0-4673 GCA_964625155.1 uncultured Pirellulaceae bacterium | reverse complement strand
CTCACAGCAGACTTGTGTACCATCACGTATTCATCACGAAGATGCAGTACTAGTACGTCAACGATGTTGGCGGGCATAGTCAACCGGCTATGACTGAACAGCTCCATAACTGCGTCGATTGCGACTGCACGAACAATAGTGGACTTATAGTCCATTAGGCATCTCATCATCAGTGGAAGTGCTAGGCCAGCCACGTCAATATCGTGTGATGCAATCTCGCCTAGAAGTTCCAATAAAATCGGCACAAGCGATTTGTGTTCGGCGGAGAGTGCTGCTGCGACAGTCGAAATTAGAAACTTCCCTAGCGGCAACGGATTCCGACGGCCAATCTCCTCGATCGTTTTGCGGATCTCTTGCTTTAGTCGGTCCCACTCAAAATTGTTGTTCTGTTGATCTAGAAGCGTTTCTTGACGTTGGAGCTTCTCTTTGCCGGGCAGGATGATTCCTAGACGAGCCGCTGGCGGCTTGCTTGCAACAATGATGGCAAGGGTGCCAAGTAGCTGATCGACTGCATCGAGTGCCAATTTTGCTCCCGCGCTGCAGGCAGAATGCAATGCCTCAGCAGCAGCACGGCGAACGCTCGGTGCTTGAGTGCGATCACCTAGTAGCTCTAAGCAACGTCTGACAGCTCCGCTGACGACTTGTTCGTCAAGACCATCCGTCGTTTCGTCGCGCCAATCGTCGCCTCTTCGAAACAGCTTTTCGTAAGCCCCGACGAGGGTTGATTGAGCTTCGACCGAAAGAGAGGGCATTTCTCGTAGAATGATCTCATCTGTTTTCGGCCAGGACAAAACTAACAACTCGGCTATCGCGTCTATCGCAGACGCGTCTCCACTTACGCCATCATAGATGTCATCGTCAAGTTCGATAGAACGAATCAGGCTAGGCAGCACTCTGACCCCAAATTCTGAACGCAATTTGGATAGCTCTTGCACCACACGACAAGTATTCGCTCTAGACCATTTTTCTTCGATCTGAAGACGTGCCTCAACAATTGCCGCAACGCGATCGCCAACAGTGTCGATCAGTATGGAGAGCAAACCGATTGTGGCTGTGAAAGTAGGTTCCGTATTTTCCTCCCAGCCTCCGAAGGGGCGTTGGTAGTCTTGCTTCTCAATTAGCAAGCTGATTTGCTCATCGGGAACCGCAGCGAAATCCCCTTGGAAGCAAGCGCCTATCGATTCAGAGACCATCTCAATTGGCAGATCCAACTTGCTGGCAGCAATTGTTGGCTGTCGGATACGTTCGCGAATGGTTGATTCTTTCCTTGTCAAACAAGTAAGAACTGGCAAGCACTTCGCTGCAAAAGCTTCGTCGGATATTCCAAGTACGAGCAAGTCCACGGCTTTCTCCTCAAACAGCTCCGACGCAACTTTCGTTGTCTCGCACAGCAAATGCGTCGTATTACTTTCGTTGTTGGCAAAAAGGTCCACGACCAGTCGAAGTAATGACGCAGCTTCTTGCTGGGAGGAAGCTGCCTTGTTGTTCGCTAACTCGACGAGCTCTCGCCTTAGGTCCTCAATCCGCTGATTCTTCATCTTTGCCGCCTCCTCTCGATTGAGGATTGCTTCACGATGAGATGCAAGACATGATTCGGCGAACGCTGGTCGTGTACCCGGCTGACGATGAGGACAATTGATGCAGTTGTCTACGAGGAATCCCTGAAAAAGGCTGCGAAGGACTACCGACTGAATCGAGTACTCGGCATGTTGGCAGGAAAGTTGGTGAGGACCGATTGGCACTCCAGCCATTTGCCCAACCATCGAAACTCCTAGCGTCTCAACATGCAGATGCGTACACCAGCCCTCCACATCGGGACGAATTGCAGCGTTGTCACGGCCGGTGCTTATCGCTTCATCGATTCGGGCGTTTTCTTTTCGGCTATTAACCATCGTTGCTCAAATGCTGCGAATTCTCACTGTCGAGTCTGATGCTCTGTTTCGGTCTTGCATATCCTGCTCAAAATCACCGCCGGATGCATCGCGGTGGCTTTAAAGTTGATGGTTTTACCAAAGATGCCGCTGCAAAACGGACGAAATCAAAACATTGACAGTCAATATAGCCCGTCGTATGATTGAAGAAAACCCGCGTTTCCTGAGGATTTGTTTATCGATGGACGAAAAAGTTAGTATTGCAGACGATTTAGTCCAGATTGCAAGGCTTTCGCTGGCTGGGCGGCAGCAGGACGTTCAGATGTTCGTGACGCGATTGTCTCGCAAGTACCTAAAGATAGCTCCCGAACTAGGCGAAAAGCTGTTGGAGCTGGTGAAAATGGCTCCAACTCGGCAATCGCCGTTGCGATCAGAAGGTTTGGCAACCGTTCCTGTAGACCGTGATAGCCGATTGCAACTCTTGCGAATCGTCGATGTACCGACTCTCGAACATGAACCGCTCTGGACTGCATCCATCGCCGCTCAACTCGCACAAATTGTCTCCGAGCACAATCGTGCCGCAGAGCTCCTCAAGAACGGGCTTTCTCCAACCCGGACTGCGATCTTCACTGGTCCGCCAGGAGTCGGCAAAACGCTGGCCGCAAACTGGCTTGCAAAAGAACTAAAGAGACCACTTGTAGTTCTCGATCTATCCGCAGTCATGAGCAGCTTCCTAGGTCGAACAGGGGCCAACCTGCGTCACGTACTCGACTATGCCAAAGGTGTTTCGTGCGTATTGCTCTTGGATGAGCTTGATGCGATCGCTAAACGTCGTGATGACAGTCATGAAGTAGGAGAACTCAAACGACTGGTAACTGTTCTACTTCAGGAGATTGATGATTGGCCCGAAGGGGGGCTGTTGGTGGCGGCGAGCAATCACGGAGAGTTGCTCGATCCTGCTGCTTGGCGTCGATTCGAAGCTCACATCGAGTTTTCTCTCCCTGATTCGAATGCAATCGAAGACGCAGTATCGCTGTTTCTAGACTCGAGTTGCAAAACATCTAAGGCTTGGATTTCTGCATTTGGAGTATTGCTCCAAGGCGTCTCCTTCAGTGACATCGAACGCGAGTTCAAGTCGCTTCGCAGACAAGCGATCATGCAGAACTGTTCTCCATGCGAATTGTTCCCAAAGCTTGCAAGCGAACTCATTCAAGGTCAAAGCAAGGCTACCAAACAAGAGGTTGCTGTTCATCTGTCCGAGACCGGACTTTCTCAACGACTAGTCAATGAGATCACAGGGGTAAGCCGCGATACGATTCGAAAACGTAGTCGTTTGGCCAATACATCACTTGAAGCGACGAGTGAGGAGGTTGTTGGACAATGACCAAGAGAACCAATCTGCTGCTCGGAAATGGACATCGGCTGACTTCGCCTGTCAAAATTGGAAAGGCGATGGAAACGAAGCCGCCGCCCTATGATCTCAATGAATCGAAGAAACGGTTCGAATCTCAACTCGCGAAGGCAATCAACGACTTTGAGCTGCTTCCCGAGAAAGCTTCCCCAGATGGATACGTCGTTGGTTTGCTGACATTGCATCCAGAATACATCGCGAAAAGCTACTACCCCGCCGATCTTTTGCGGGAAGCCAACATGGAAGCAATTGGCTCTCGCCCAACCAAGATAAAGCCAGACAAGTGGAAGAAGAAAGGCGATCCAGAAGAATCGACGTCGACACAACTCTTTGTAGCTGCTCGCAAGAAAGATTTGGACGACCTTCTGAAGCAGACTCCTGTATTCAGTGAATCCGATCGTGCGTCGAACGACCTCTTCAAAGTGGAAGCATTTCGAGCGCCAGACACTTCCGACCGCGTTCAGCGAATTCGCAAGGATGCGGGATCAGAACCACTGCTTGAAGTAGTGCTGCACACCAATGGTTTGCCACGTCCATCCAGGATTCTTGAGTCGTTCGAGGACTTTGCGGATTCGCTCGATCTTTCGCCAGACATGGATCGGCGATTCGAAGTAAGCGGACTTTGCTTCCTGCCGATGAGGGCTGATAGATCGCAGCTCGAACAACTTAGCAAGTTTGCATTTCTGCGAACGATACGAGAGATGCCTGGACTTCGCCCCCTGCGCCCGATCATCCGCAAGACCGCTAAGACGAAGCCGTTTCCAGTATCCATCCCCGACGTCGAACCCCTGGACAAACAACTAAGGGCGGCTGTTTTTGACGGCGGAATTTCAGACGCATTAGACCAAACCAAGTTTGCGAACCTTCATGAGCCAGAAGGTATTGATGATTCCATTGAGGACTATGTCGACCACGGGACCGGAGTTTCGTCAGCGGTTCTTTTTGGTCCGCTTGCAAAAGGCATTGAACTGCCACAACCATTTGGAACCGTTGATCATTATCGAGTGCTAGATAGCAATTCAGCGAACGATCCCTACGAGCTTTACGATACGTTGAAGCGGATTCAGGATGTGCTGCAATCGCGAAAGTACGAGTTCATCAACTTTAGCATCGGTCCGTTTCTACCTGTCGAAGACTACGAGGTTCACGCTTGGACAGCGGTCTTGGATTCGCTACTTTCAAATGGCAACGCTCTAACGACAGTTGCCGTTGGAAATGAAGGCGAAAAAGACCATGCGTCAGGAAACGCGAGAGTCCAAGTTCCATCGGATTCGGTGAACGCGCTGGCAGTTGGAGCGGCTGACAGTGCGGCCAGTGGCTGGAAACGCGCGACATACAGGTGTATCGGTCCTGGTCGAAGTCCGGGCGGCATCAAACCGGAAGTCATCGCC
>CAZVBC010000495.1:0-4700 GCA_964625155.1 uncultured Pirellulaceae bacterium | reverse complement strand
AAGGTTTTTGAGTAGTTACGACGTCTGTTGGTAGCAACGATTCAACGCCGGGGATTGGGACTTAAGCGCGACTTATTCTCTCCCTCAGGCCAATGCACTTGAGCTCGAAGCCATTAAATAACAGACTTGAAATACCAATCACTAATGACCAATACAGGAAATACAAGGCAACAGAAGTCCACACACTTTCATTCGGACAGTTATTAAAAAAGGGTAGAAATATAAGCGAGTAATGCACAAGATACATGGAATAGGAGATCAGGCTGATGTGAGTTATTACATGATACACAACCTGGCTCTTAGGCTTAGGGAGGTTTATGAACAGCGGTAAGCACGAAGCAAAACATGCTGGTAATAACACGAGCAGAAAGGAGTCGGTAAAAAACTTATACCATCGATAGGTATAATACAAACGAAAGCTGGGATGGCTGCCTAAGTAACTTACAAGCGTCAGGATGACGACGCCAAAAACTCCCAACAAGAAAAGGCTGAGGCGATTTCGTTGAAAAAAACTGGTGTTTTCTTTGTAATAAAGTGCCACAAGAACGCCGAACAAAATCGAATCCAGCCGGAATAGTGTTATCTTGCGTACGCTCCTGTCGAAGTCAAAACTTGGCTCGGCATGGATTAGAGCGTGAGCTATTTTTATTAGCACAAACAACAGCAGAAATGACCAAAACGCACTTTTCAAGACGGCTGTCTTTCCCTTTCTCGTCTTCAAAAAATTAAACCCAAGTATTGTGAGTGGCAACAAGAGGTAAAACCATTCTTCGATTGCAAGGCTCCATGCTTCTGGGAAAAAATCCGGATGCGGTGTGCTGAAATTCTGAATAAATAGTGCGTAATAGAATAGGTTTGAGTCCTCTGGGAAGAGTCCCATGGTGTTGTAAAGTACCGCAAGAGTAGTCAGGATGAGAAAATAATTAGGCAGAGTTCGAAACCACCTTCGCACCCAGAAGTTGGCAATCACTCTTATGTCAAAGCGATCACTTTCCTGATAAGTCCGTATTAGAATCGAGCCGATTAGGTAGCCACTTAACACAAAGAACATTTCCACGCCAAGCAGGCCAAAGGGCTGCGTCATCGCAAGCAGTTTTCCAAAATACTTGCCGTAAGTAGGAATCTGAACAAAGGGAGCAAGTAGGGCGTTGGCATGCATTACTATGACTAGGCATATCGCAATGGCGCGCATTAAATCTAGCCCGAATACTCGGTTTGCTCTCATAGTAGCCTAACGCTTTACCTGGAATCTTGTCCACCTTTTCGTATCGCCTATCATACTCGGAGATTCCTGCAGAACTGCTCGGCATGCGAGCCTCGATTTTCAGTCACCATGGATTTGCGAATCGCAATATGCGCGTCTCTTCGAAAGAGGGCGTAATCGTTGGGGAGATTTACTTCATCGTACTGGCACCAGATTGGCACTTACGAACAAGCGTTCAGCGTTCTTTATTTCACGGCAAAAACCGGACGCCGACGTTAATTAAAACAAGCGGAAATTGCAGATTTTTTTACCGTGCCATCTGAGTGCCATCGCACATCCCCTATTATTTTTTGAGGGTGCAACGCAAGCTGCCCGGATATTTTTTTCTGCCGCTCGCCTAAAGCACGCCTGTCGATCGAAAACTGCGTTTCCCAAGTAAGTTAGTCGTTTCTAGCCGGCATTTATCCCGCTGGCAACAAAACTCTTCCAACTTGCGTAGCGCGGATCTTTCATAGGAATCACCATGGCCGGATTCGCGTGGGGTTTGCTCGGTTTAGCTAACAACTTCATTCCAGCTTGAATCGGAGTGCGACCTCCTTTGCGAGAATTGCAAGCCAAACAACAGCAAACAATATTCTCCCAAGTAGTCTTGCCGCCAAGCGAACGAGGTAAAACGTGGTCCAGACTAAGCTGGCTGGTCGGACGAGATTGACCGCAGTACTGACAACGGTGATTGTCGCGCGCAAACAAGTTCTTGCGATTAAATCGCACGGTCGTCTTGGGCAATCGATCGTAGCGGGTTAATCGCACGATTCGAGGAACCTGAAGATCAAATTGAACCGCGCGAATGTAGTCTTCGTCAGGCTGTTTTTCCAACGCATGCAATTGGCTGATCTCGCACCAAGCTTCAAAGTCGTAATTAAAATACTGATCTTTCTCGATCGTAATTACTTCCGCACAGCCGCGGTACAAAAGGGTCATTGCGCGACGTACATTTACAACGCGCACGGCCATAAAGAAACGGTTCAGCACCAGCACGCTGCATTCCAGCGCGGAGGCATCCGACATGACTGCCCTCCCAATATTCGAGAAAGTCCGCCAAGATCCGTGTTCCCCATCGAATCCACAAATAGCATGTTCAGTTGCCAGCGATAGTATCGTTGACCAGCAATGCCTTTGTTCAGACGCTTTGGATCATTGGCATTCTAGTCTCCGTTGCAAACCGAAACCAGCAACTTGCGAAATTCCGGTACCATAACACTAAAACTTCATGAACCTGCCTTACCGCTCGAAAGTGTCCAGCAAATCCAGCACGTAGCGGGATTTTAAGCATGTTACATGGATAAACGCATGCCGGTCTTCAAATGAGACGATGCGTACAAATAAGGTTCAAACATGATCGACCTTTTGTTGATAATTCTCATAACTGGCCTCGGGTTGGCCGGTTGGGGAGCCAATGTCTTGGGTCTGCCTGGAAACTGGTTGACCGTCACAATGGCAGGAGCTCTCTGGTCGTTTGCACCAGAGAGCTTTCACAGCTTTGTCAGTTTGCCAGTGGCGGGAAGTATTCTGGCAATCGCTATCATCGGAGAGTTATTGGAGTTCACCGCCAGCGCGTTGGGGACCAGTCGCTTGGGAGGGAGCAAACGAGGTACGATCTTAGCAATGATCGGTTCGATCGTAGGTGCAGTTGTCGGATTGGTCGTGGGAACGCCGATTCCGATTGTCGGCAATGTCCTAGCCTCTTTGTTACTTGGTGGCGCAGGTGCTTGCGTCGGCGCCGCCCTGGGAGAACGCTGGGCAGGTAAAGCGTGGGATGAGTGCTTGAATGTCGGCAGCGCTGCGTTTTGGGGCCGAATTCTTGGAACGGTCGGCAAAGTGGTGTGTGGCACCATCGCCTTAGCAGTTTTTCTCATTGCGGTTTGGTTTTGAAGCCCAATCCCCGCCCGGACACACCCAGTTAAGCTTATGTCGGCACCAATTGAAACCACAGTACTCAGCGAACGCTGAGAATGGAATCGATTGACCGCGTTGCCATATTGGCTCATCTAGTCTAGCGATAAATGTGAGGCAGCAACTGGTCGTAAATAATCAATGGCCGATCAGTGCCGAAGACCTGGGAGAAGAGTCTTGCGAATCGCTATGGTGAATCTTGGGCCTAATGATTTGCGGTGTAACTGAACCGACGATCATGCCAATTAAGCTGGCCAAAAGCCCCCACAGTTGTGCTGGCACGATTGCGTCATCTCCCCAGCGGAAGTGCACAACGGCCCACATTCCTGAACCACAAACGATTGAGAAAATAGCACCTTGAGTCGAAGCCTTGCGCCAAAAAATCCCAAGTACTAAGGGGATAAAAGCACCAACTAACGTTACGGTGTACGCGTTTTGAACCATTTGGTACATCGTCTCGTTCGAAGTGACTGCGTTCAAGGTCGCGGCAATGGCAAATAACATCAGAACGCACCGTAAGGTAATCAACATGTTCTTTTCGTTCAATTTCGGGAAAAATGGCCTGAGTACGTTTTCGGTGAAGAGGCTGGAAGGCGCCAACAAAGTGCCGCTGGCAGTCGACAAGATGGCTGATAACAACGCTCCGAAAAACAACACTTGAATCCAAAACGGAGTTTTTTGCAGGATCAGGTCTGGCAGAATTCTCTGGATAGAACGTTCATCTTCAGCGCTGAACAACTGAGTGAATGATGGATCAATCACTATCGCAGAATAGGCGATGAACATAGGAACGAATGCGAATATGAAGTAGAACAAACCTCCGAGGAGCGTACCGGTAACAGCGGTCCGTTCATCTTTGGCGCTCGTTACTCGCTGGAAAACGTCCTGCTGAGGAATAGAGCCGAACGCAACAGTTAGAAAAGCCGCCAGGAAGGCAAACCATTCTTTTGCGCCTCCCTCCGGGAACAACCGCAATTTCCCCGCAGCCGAGGCTTCTGAAATAACGTGCCCAATGCCACCCGCTTGATTCCCGAGAAATATGGCAATGATCGTCAGACCTATGATGATCACCACCGTCTGAATCATGTCAGTGAGCGCCACCGACCACATGCCGCCAAATATGGTGTAGATCAACACGACGGCTGAGCCGATGATGATCGACGTGTTCAGCGAAATGACGTCGGCTCCTAGGGTCCCGTCGGTCAGCACGTGCAACACAAGTCCCAAGGCCGTCAATTGGGCGGAAGTCCAAGCCACATAGGATATCGTGATCACTACGGAAGTTACCACTTCCACGAATTTTCCATATCGCTTGTGGTAAAAATCTCCAATCGTCAGCAAGTCCAAACGATAAAATGCCCGCGCGAAAAAAATAGCCACTAAACACAAACAACATGATGCACCAAACGGATCTGCCGAAATACCACTCAATCCATCGCGCGTGAATGTTGCAGAAACGGACAGGACCGTTTCTGCACCAAACCATGTCGCAAACACGCAAGCGAAATTCATATACAACGGCAGGGAACGCCCTGCGACCATA
>CAZVBC010000494.1:0-4700 GCA_964625155.1 uncultured Pirellulaceae bacterium | reverse complement strand
GTTACCCTTCATTTTTGAACTTTGACTCGACCCGCTGCCACCGTCGTTACGAGCGTCGGCTTGGGTTTTAGGGTCGGATGATTTCTTGCCAGCGGTTCCTTGTTTGCCGTTCTTAGATTGGTTGGTAGTATCAGGGGTACTTTTAGCAGAATCAGGCTCTTCGTGCTGCCGAGGATTGCCGGTCGCTTTTTGACCGCTTTGAACATCTCGCGATTTTTGATTGTTCGGCGAATTGGCAGTGTTTGAGCGCTGCTGCGATTGATCCCCGGTGGATGAACTGTCCGATGCGATCTTGGGACCAGTTGATTCCTGATTTGCGGTGCGCTCGGATTGCTGTTGAGGGACGTGATCTTCGTTTGGAATGGTTACTAAGTCGTTGGGTGGTTCGTTGGCAAATTGTTCTTCATCGACGATTTCCACCAGCAGGGGTAGGGAGAGCGTAATATTGGGAGCTGCTAGGCCAGTGTCGGGATCATGTCGATTATCGTGTGCAGCGGCGACAATTTCCAAACGATCACCGACAGCCGCACTCAAGTTTGACGGTATCAGTCTTACTGTTTGCACTTGGCGACCAGTCGCCCCTTCGGATTCTAGAAGTGGTTTTTCTTGGATGACCACTCCATCGCGTTTGATAATCAGCGCAATGCGACTAAGCCCAAAATCAGGATCATTCGCGCGAATTTCGAGGTTGATTTGGGATCGGGGAAGAACTTTCAAATACCTGCTGTCCGGACCAGTCAATGAAATCTCAGGCGGCAGGTCCGCCAGTACGCGGATACTATGAATTGCTGGGGCTTCATTCCCGTCATTGCGCTTATTAAAACCACGCAATCGGTATTTGATTTCAGTGGGATTGTCTCGTGCAGGATTTAGTCGCAAGGGAATTTTGCCGACTAGCATGTAATCGTCGATGCGCATATCGATCAGCGAGGATGACCGGAGTAGATTGCCGTTAGCATCCACCTCTGGATGAAGTTCAATTCTCGCGCGAGTTAGAGGTTGGTTAGCACGCGCGGTTACGGTCGCAGTCGAGCCTTCTACAACGTCGGCAATGACTTCACCAAGAGTGCGGCTCGGTAATTTGGTGTACTTGGGAAAATCGATCGTCACCGATTCTTGAATTACACTCGGCAAGGGATTTAACGTCACGCGGTAAGGTCCTGACCGAGCATCTCCGGCTTCGATCCAATAATCCAGTTCATGGTCCACGCCTCGCGTGCCTGTTACGACCGACCCTGAATAACCACGGCCGTCATTAACTGGCTGCATTTGGCGTACAACATCACGCAGTTGACCATCAACGGTCGAAAATTTAACCGCGACATTGTCGCCTCGCCCGATACCACGCAACTCGACGGCGACATCAAGTGGTTTGCCCTGCGTCAGCTCGCATGAGCCGGGTTTAACGGCGACGATTTGAACTCGTGTTGGTGAAGCGATGTCCGACCAGGGCATCAAAACTCGCCTGCCGGTCGCAGTGACACTCTTAGGAGAGACGATCGTGTAGACCACTAAGGTCGCAGTCAGCAAAAAGACGACGCCCAAAAGTCGAATCAGGGGTGTGGAATCGACTGTCGAAGCTGGGTCCTGTCCATGCAGAAACCGTGCTGCATGTCGAGCCAGCCCGGCCATGATCCCTTTGGGGACTCCATTGTCTGGCAACTGCTCCAATTCCAACCAGGATATTAGCCCGTTTTTGAATTCTGGAATCGTCAGCTCAATCCTGCGAGCTGCGTAAGCGGGGTTAATTCTGTGTAAGACTAGTGGAGCTACCCAACGCACAAGCCAGTAGGCACTTCCGCAGACACCGACCAGCCAAACGGCCCAGCGTACGATTCTTGGAAGCGGGAAAATCCAATGATCGAAAAGACAAGCGAACAACCATAGACCAACTATGCCTGCGATCCACGCGCATCCCAACACGATCAAATCCATTGTCTTGATAACTCGTGTCGAGTGCCGTAAATGAGCGTATAGCAGCTCCCGAATCTGGCGGGAAGTTTCCGCTGGAGTTGTGGTCCCGGCAGCTTGGGCTGGAGTATTGCTCATAAAATTCTAGAGTTTTGGATAATAAACCAATTTCTCGCTACTCATTCACCTGGTGAGCGCACAACCAACAAGATCGCACCATTTCGCTTTTTGTCTGTGGTACATTGGCATGCCCTGCCTGCCAAGCACTGAAAGCGGCAAGGCGGATGCGCGAAAATGTACCGTGGCCGGGCTCGTCAGATTGAGCGTGTGCAGCTACCTTTTTCTAAGTATAGACGCCATCTAGCGCGGAAGCGCTCTAGGTTTCTTCAAAAATTCCACAACCGGAAATCGATCTTGTCACTGCAAATAGATTCGCACAATGAAATCCTACTACTTAACCCACTGGACAATGTGGTCGTCGCTCTGCGCGAACTCAAACCGGCGCAACAAGTTGCCATCAACGGTCGGGCGATCGAAGTAGTCGATTATATTCCTCCTGGCCACAAGATGGCGGTCCAGCCGATCGATCGGGATAAACCTATCAAAAAATTCGGCTGGTCAATCGGACTGGCTACACAAGCGATACGCCCGGGCCAGCATGTGCACACGCACAATTTGCGTTGCGATCACGCGATCGATATGGATGCCATCTCGACAGAGATCCCTGCCGCCCCAGCTCCACTCGAAAAATACACATTTGAAGGATACGTTCGGCCTTCTGGAAAAGTAGGAACGCGCAATTATGTAGCCATTATCAGTAACGTCAATTGTTCGGCTTCGGTAGCTCGTATGATCGCCCAGCGATTCGATCAGCAAACACTGCAGCGAGATTTCCCCAACGTGGATGGAGTCGTAGCATTTAAGCATGATGGCGGCTGCGCCATGGCGTTCGGCGGAATGCGTCATCGAATGCTCACTCAGGTTTTGGGTGGCATTGCGAAGCATCCCAATATCGGCGGTTTCTTATTGGTTGGACTCGGTTGCGAACAAGGCACACTTGGACATTTGATCGACAGTCAAAAGCTTCACCAAATTCAGTTGCCGTCGGGCAATAGTGCTGGGCGCGGTCTACCCGTATTGTCTATCCAAGATCAAGGTGGCACTCGCAAGACTGTCGAAGCTGGCTTGGAGTATGTTGCCCAGTTGCTGCCACAAGTTAATCAAGCCCGACGTTCAACGGTTTCCGCCGGCCATCTAGTCCTTGGCACCGAATGCGGAGGTTCGGATGGTTATTCTGGAATCACAGCCAATCCGGCTTTAGGTGCTGCAGCGGATCGACTGGTCGCTTGTGGTGGCACGGCCATCCTCTCCGAAACTGCCGAAATCTATGGGGCTGAGCATCTATTGACACGTCGTGCACGGTCCCGGTCGGTAGCTGAGAAGCTGTTGGAACGCATTGAATGGTGGAAATGGTACTGCCGAATATTCGACGAAGAACTCGATAGCAATCCATCGGTGGGTAACAAGGCGGGAGGTTTGACAACCATCACGGAAAAATCCCTGGGCGCAGTCGCCAAGGGAGGCACTACCGCTCTAGAAGCTGTTTACGAGTATGCTCATCCGGTTACGGCCAAGGGATTTGTTGTCATGGACAGCCCCGGCTTTGACCCTGCCAGTGTCACAGGCATGATGGCTGGAGGAGCCAATTTAATTGCGTTCACTACCGGCCGAGGTAGCTGCTTCGGTTCAAAGCCTGTGCCTTGCCTGAAAATCGCGTCGAACACGAATTTATATAATCGCATGCGGGAAGACATGGATATTAACGCGGGTCGTGTCATCGAAGGTTCTTCTGTTGACGAGGTCGGTGAGGAAATCTTCCGCAAATTGCTCAGTGTGGCCAGCGGCGAAAAGACTCTTTCCGAGCAACTTGACCTGGGTGATGATGAGTTTGTGCCTTGGACTGTCGGGCCGGTACTGTAAGTTCGATTTGTCGCAGCGAAAAATACTGGAATTCACCGATTCCATCTCCATGCGACTTGTTGACGAATCGATTGTTTTCGTGTTAGCTTTGCCACTTCCTAAATAGACTGCTTAAAATTGCTGGAGAACAAGACGAAATGGCCTATGACGTTACGCTGATCACTGGTGATGGTACGGGTCCTGAACTGGCTGAAGCCGCCCGCAAGTGCGTGGATGCGACCGGAGTAAAAATCAATTGGGACGTTCAAGAAGCTGGCATTGATGTTATGGCCCGTCTAGGGACGCCCATTCCGGACAGTACAATTGCCAGCGTCCGTCGCACGCGGTGTGCTCTGAAGGCTCCCATCACCACGCCGGTAGGTACAGGATTTCGTAGCATCAATGTATATCTACGGCAAGAATTGGGCTTGTACGCCTGTATCCGACCCTGCAAATATTACCCAGGCGTGCGTACGTTTTTCAGTAGCTGTCCAGTGGACATCGTTATTGTGCGAGAAAACACTGAGGACCTCTACGCCGGCGTCGAATTCGAAGCCGGAAAACCCGAAACGAAGCAACTGATCGATTTCATAAACGGTCTGCCGTCTGACAGAAAGATCAAGACTCAGGCGCAAGAAACTGGGGTTTCGATCAAGCCCATCAGCGTCACTGGAACACGTCGCATTGTCGAATGCGCATTCCAGTATGCTCGTGAAAACGGACGCAAGAAAGTTACCGCTGTCCATAAAGCTAACATCATGAAGTACAGTGACGGATTGTACTTGCGCACGGCCACGGAAGTCGCCAAAGAGTATCCCGATATCGAGTTC
>CAZVBC010000493.1:0-4722 GCA_964625155.1 uncultured Pirellulaceae bacterium | reverse complement strand
GGAAAGTGTTAGCGTCTCGTTTCATCCAAAAAAGTCGAGGGGAACCGGGTGCTCGCGCATGCTTACGCACTCCGGTTAATTGTTCCGCCAAGACTCCTTTTTCTTTATCGAATTGGAGCTGGCCAACTTGAAACCGTAAGTACTTACGCACAAGTCGGGCTGAGATCGAGCGCGATTGAAATTGCAGCATAGGCGAGGATTGGTAGGGGATGTTCCCTACGCAATCCAAGCCTTCCAATCAGCCGCCCTGGCCGACGAGTCGAGACACTACTTCCCCAAAGGGTATTGTTGCTGCGTTGTAGTGCTAGAACACTGTTCGCAATTATATTCCACCGGCCCCAGTCATTTTGCCGATCAGTATCACGCGTACGTCAGTTGGCAACTTTTGGACTGCCAGATGCTAGATCGGCGCGTGCGCTGGGCGAATCAACGTTCTATTGCATGGGCACAATCTTCACGACAACTTTCTCCTGGCGAGCTGCCGCTCGCACTTTGAGAAGGAACTCAGTTTCGTCAGCGGTTTGCAGCTTCAACTGGCATTGCTTTTCGCTTGACAGCGACTCTAGCGTGCTTTTATGGACTCCCTGCATGTCGTATGAGTGCACTGCTCGAATACATGCAAATTCCTGAGGTTGGCTACCTGACCATTGAACGTCAAGTTTGAAGTCACCTTCAGGTAGTCTGACCCTAAAGTACACGTCGCGATCTTTATAAAAATCCTTGTCGACACCTAGCAGTGGCGAGGTGACTGATTGGCCGATTGGTAAGGGAAGGATTTCAGGACTATTTACCAAAAACGGAATCCCGAAGTTGGAGTCTTCCGCAAAAACCCCTAGTTGGTAGTCTTCGATTACCGTAGTGTACGGTCCGTTCTTCACTCGAATTAGCTTTGTTGTCGGCGCTTCGAATTGTACGTTGATAACATTGCGACCGCGAATTTCATTTGCGCTTACTGACGTGCTTAACTCCTCCTGGAAATTAGTTCCATCGTATGATCCAAGCGCTGCGCTCCCAATCAATCCGCTTTGACTGTCATCGGCTGTCTTGACATCGTATACGAGAGTGTATTTGCCTGCCGGGAAGCGAACTAGCCAATAGTGCGAATTGTTTGGTCCAAGGCGAGCACTGGTATACCTGCCCACGGGCAGTTCGGTCGCAACATTAGGATCTTTACTAGCCGTAAGTTTGATCGCACCATCGGTTACAGCCAACTTTTGAGCGAGATCTTGTTTGACTTGATCGAATGCTTTGACAAGGTCGTTACTGGTGCGGGCGTCGAAGTACTTGCCCTTTCCATCTACAGCGATTCGAGATATCGCTGTACTTTCGTCGCTTGGCAAGGCAAAGCCAATTACATCGATACTTCTTCCTGTTGGGACCGAACTGGCAAAGGCTTTGGCTTCAGCGACTGGATCGCCGTTACAGGTTTCCAATCCGTCGGTAATAAGCAGCAATTTCGACATGCCTCTACTTTGGTTCATCAGGGACGCAGCCAGACGCAAAGAACTGGCAATGGGAGTTTTTCCCACCGGTTCGATCGAATTGATGCGCTGGATGAGAGATGATCTATCGGCTTTTGTTAAAGGTAACAACGGACGCAAGACATCGACTTCACAGGCGCGAGCCTTGTCGTGGCCATAGATCACTACGGACATAGCCAAGCCCTCGGGAATTCCCATAATCAAATCAGTGGCCGCTTGCTTGGCGACAGACCATTTGGTTTTGCCATCACCAGCAGACTCAAGCATGCTGCCGGAGGCATCCAGGATCATCACGTAAGCTGTAATATCAGACTCGACAACCGCATTCCCTTTGGGAATCATGGCGGCAATGACGGCTTCCGATGCTCCTGCTTTTTTCAGTCGAGCAAGCTGTTCATCGCTGAGCGTAAAGACCGTTGGCTGAGAATTGATGAGTGCAATTAGCTTTTCTTCCCTCACTTCCAATTCGAGAAGCTCAACGACTCGCTCGAATGTCACGGGAGTTGGTGATTGTCCAAACACTGGCGCCGAAGTCACCCCCGGAACAAGTGCTAGGCAAAACGCTGCGATGTAAAAGAAAAGCTGCTTCCGGGCGAATAGTAAACTGAGTTGAGACCTGTTCTTGAACCGACACATGGAATTCTACCTTTCTGCGGAATGTTTGTGGGCGTTCTACACCGTAATAATCGCTGTCCAAGACATAAGCGCACAGTTACCACGTTCTAATTTTTGCAGGTGCCCATCTTGCAAGGGTATTCTCCCCCAAAGTTAGTTGAAAACCAATTCGATTGTCAATTGGCTCTGATCATGTGGTTGGTTCCGCCAATCGTTGCGGTTCGTGCGCACAAAATCTACCTGTTTGGGCACCGCTCGGAGTGCATTGTATTTGGATCTTGAAAAGTTTCATGTATTGGAGGTACTTGCGCCAGCACTGGAACCGGTATCTCTCCAAACCTCCAGCACGCAATACGGGCCTGGTTCGGGCTGGCAAATGGAGAAATGACGAGCAAGATTGATTCCCTCACTTTCCGTATCCATTAAGCAGTAGCGATTTTTCTTTACAATTCGTACGACATCGAGCCCAGCATTGCAAGAAAGTGGTGAACAACCAAATCCCCGGTGATTTCCTCCGACAATCGCATCCCATCCGAGGCGGACGAAGGCCTTAGAAATTCGTTCGACCGTTGGTTCGGACCAGTCCTCCATGGGTTCCTCTTTTCCATCGAGAAATTCAACGAGCAGTAAGCGGTACGCAAACATCTGGAAATTCAAGCGATCCGCTTCTGGGATGATACTCCAAGCAACATCTGAGCTAGCGTACATGTCATATACATTGTGCAGTCCATGTTCGCGCCATCTCTCCGGCCCAGGGGCCAAGCACTTGCTAGCGCTGCAGATTTCTTCCACCGTTTTCGAATCTGAAGAGTCAGTGCCTGGAAGCTTAGTCCATGACAACATCCAGTCGGGCCGAAGTGTGCGGCGTTTGGGGAAATAGCCAATGAGTCTCCAAGTCATCGTTGACTCCCAAGCATCTATGATTGGCAACACAACACGAATTTGCGATTAGCGCCTAGGCCATAGTCTAACTTGAAGTAGAATGCGTGCGCAGATTTTAACTTTACAACCGCTTGAATATGATCGACTGTTGTAACAGTTTCCAAAATGCTTGATAAGAGTCCTTAGCGGCGACGATTCGGTCTACCACTCATTCATTGCAGAGGATCTGAATTTGTTTGACAGCGACAAGTTCACATTACTGATTAATCGTGTTCGTGAGGGGGACCAGGACGCAGCAGCCGAGGTTGTAAGGAACTACGAATCGTTAATTCGTCGCGAAGTTAGATTGCGTTTGGAAGACAGTCGTTTACGAAGAGTTCTGGACTCAATGGACGTTTGCCAATCGGTGCTCGCTAGCTTTTTTGTTCGCACCGCTCTAGGTGAATACGATCTAGCAGATCCCAGACAGCTTGTCAAACTTTTGGTCATGATGACTCGCAACAAAGTTGCCTCCCTGGCACGCAAGGAACACAGTCAGAAGCGCGATCAACGGCGAATTGTCAACGAAGGTGATGCCATCGAACTTTTGGCTTGCGAGCAATCGACTCCCAGTCAGATGGTGGCCAATGAAGAACTGCTCAATCGAGTGAGAATGCTCCTTCCAGACGAAGAACAACAAATTGCCGATCTTCGTTGCAACGGTGCGGCTTGGGACGAAATCGCGGCTACGATGGGAGGAACGGCACAAGCCAGAAGGGTTCAGTATTCGCGAGCACTGGAACGAATTCGCAGACAGTTAGGTATTGGCGACGATGACTAGCAACGACGATGAGGGGCAGTCCAGCACGGTTGTGGACGGCTATCTGAAATTGTGGGAAGGTGACACCACACCAGACCTAGATGCCTACATCATGAATTCGCCTGCGTTCGATCCTACGGTTCTGTCAGAGGTTATTCGCATCGACATGCGTCAACGCTGGGAGCGGGGTGAACGCAATCGCGCGGAGCAATATCTAGAAAAGTATCCCAGCCTTTATGAAGACCCAGAAGCCGTCATCGATCTTGTCTACTCGGAATTCTTGTTACTCGAACTAACGGGAACTAAAGTCGACGCCGAATCGTTTATCTGCCGATTCCCTAAGTTCGCTGACCAACTTCGAGCACAAATTGAGCTTCATCGGCTGACCGAGAGCTTGGATGGCATTGATACGATCCAAAATGCATACACATCGTCCCGCCGTGAATCGCTGGACAAATCGGATGGCCATCATGCGGAATCAAGTACTATTATCGCTGATCGGTTTCGCTTGTTGCGTTGTTTAGGTGAAGGAGGAATGGGAGTCGTTTGGGAGGCAGAAGAGCTCGCTTCGGGTCGCCATGTGGCTTTGAAAATGCTCAAGGGCACGCTTCGTTGGAATGAAAGCAGCATAGCGCGATTGCTGAAAGAGGGGCAATTGGCTGGATCGATTTCGCACCCGCGATGTGCGTATGTTTTTGAAGTGAGTTTTCATCGATCTCAGCCATTTTTAGTGATGGAGTACTTGCCGGGAAATACTCTACGGGAGTTAGCCCACGACGACCAGCTCACGCATGCTAAAGCGGTCGACTATATTCTGGACGTTCTCGAAGGAATTGAGGCAGCGCATGAAGTTGGGCTTTATCATCGAGACATCAAGCCTTCGAATTGCTTCATTGACAGTATAGGGCGGGTCAAGGTAGGTGATTTCGGCTTTGCTCGATTATT
>CAZVBC010000492.1:0-4726 GCA_964625155.1 uncultured Pirellulaceae bacterium | reverse complement strand
GTATCGTTACATCGCCACATTCGCCAAACATATCGTTTCGATAATTTTAGTGGACGGTTGGGCGAATTGCTGGCGGCTCAGCAGACCATGGATGGCGGCACCGACTGGTATCAGGGAACCGCCGACGCGGTGCGCAAGAATCTGCGGCACCTCGATCAGAAAGGACTGAAATACGTCTTGATACTTTCCGGCGATCAACTCTACCGCATGGATTATTTGGACATGATGCGCACGCATATTGAAAGCAAAGCGGATGTAACCATTTCGGCGATTCCGGTAGAGCGCAAGCAAGCCAGTGGATTGGGAATCATGCGCTGCGACGACACAGGGCGCGTACAGGGTTTCTTGGAAAAGCCGCAGAATGATCGCGAGATCGACATGGTGCAAACCGACCCCAAGTGGATCGATGCGCGCGGTATCCCATCGCGCGGTCGCGATTGCTTGGCCAGCATGGGACTGTATATCTTCAACCGCGATCTCTTGTTTGACGTGCTGAACAAGACGACCTATGCCGACTTTGGTAAAGAAGTTTTTCCAGCGGCGATCCGCAGTCGGCGCGTGCAGGTGCACTTGTTTGATGACTATTGGGAAGACATCGGTACGATTCGCGCATTTTATGAAGCTAACCTGAGCTTAACCAAACCGAATCCACCGTTTGAGTTGATCCATGCTGACGCTCCGGTGTATTCACGTGCAAGGTTTTTGCCGCCGTCATTGATGGAAGGCGCCACGATTCGCGGCAGCTTGATTGCTGACGGTTGCCGGATCGGAAAAGGTACGGTCATCGAGAATAGTATCATCGGCTTACGCTGCATCATTGGAGAAGGTGCAACGATTCGAGATAGTATCTTGATGGGCGCCGACTACTTGGAGTCGCCCGAAGAGATCGCTGCTGCGCACCGCGCTGGTATGCCACCCGTAGGTATTGGAGCTGGCTCGCTTGTATCCGGTGCCATCCTGGACAAGAACTGCCGAGTTGGTCGCAATGTCTGTGTTCACAATGTTCATAAGACCGAAGAGAGTGATGCGTTCGATCCCTGCCAAATCCGTGACCAGATTCCCATTTTGGTCAAAGATGGTGTCTTGCCTGATGGCTGGAAAATGGAATGAGAGCTTAACAGCCGGTTGTGCACTTGCGCTCGCGTTGGTGTGCGCAGTGATACCAATCGGCGACACTCATCAGCGAAGTATGCGATCGAGAGCTCGCTTCACTCAGAAATGCATCTCCGTCACCCTCACTTACACTGCTTAGTCGAAAGTACTTGTCATGAATAAGAAAGTCAACGTTGCCATCATCGGTCTTGGTTTTGGTGCAGAGTTCATTCCGATTTACCAGAATCATCCGCACGCAAACATGTACGCGATTTGCCGCCGCGAAACGAAAGAACTCAACGCAGTGGGCGATCATTTCGGAATCGCCCAGCGATTTACTCGATATGCCGATGTGCTTGCGGACCCAGCAGTCGACTTTGTCCACATCAACTCGCCAATCCCCGATCACGCTTGGATGTCGATCGAGGCGTTGAAGGCAGGCAAGCATGTCATGTGTACGGTCCCGATGGCGACGACGATCGAAGATTGCGAAAAGATTTGTCAGCTCGTCAAAGAAACTGGTCTGAAGTACATGATGGCTGAAACAGTGGTCTACAGCCGCGAATTCCTCTACATCAAGGATCTTTATCAGAAAGGCGAGCTGGGCAAGATCCAGCACATGGCCGCTTCACATCCTCAAGACATGGACGGTTGGCCAGCTTATTGGGAGCGGATGATTCCCATGCATTATGCCACACACGTTGTCAGTCCAGTGCTGGGGTTGGTCAACGGGCGAGCCGAATATGTTAGCTGTTTTGGCTCGGGTACCGTGCGAGATGATATAGCTCAGAAATCTGGTAATCGATTTGCTGTCGAGTCGTGTCACATCAAGATCAAGGATTCCGATATCGCCGCGCACATTTGGCGGTTCCTGTACGATACGGCACGTCAATACCGCGAAAGTTTTGACGTCTACGGTACGAAGAAGAGTTTTGAATGGACGTTGGTTGAAGGTGAACCACACGTCATGCATACCGCTAAGAAACCCGAACACGAGATTCCATCCAAGGTCGAAATCCCGGATTTTGCACACTTGTTGCCGGAAGGCATCCGCAAGTTTACGCGATCGATTCACGACGCTGAACACCTTTCGTTCGTGCAGGGAGGAGGGCACGGCGGTTCGCATCCCCATTTAGTTAACGAATTCGTGTCCGCCTTGGTCGGCAATCGCGATCCCTGGCCCAACGCAGTTCAGTCGGCCAATTGGACTTGCGTGGGAATTTGCGCCCACCAATCGGCGGTGGCTGGTGGAAAGATCGTGCAGTTACCCGCCTTCACATTAGAAGCTTGAGTTTTCGGCATCGACCAATGTGTACAGCGGCTTGGCATCTGACTTCGAGTTTCATCTGATTTTGAGTTCATGTTACGTTGACGCCCAGCCGCTTGAGCTCGGACAAATAGAATCGATCAAAGGCGGCTACGACACTCTCCAAATTCGATAAGGGGCCGGAACGATAGTAGGGCGATCGTGCGCCCGCTTGAACTCGTTGGCAAACATCCCAATCCTGGACATTCGTGCGATCCCAAAATTCAATGACCCCATCAGGCACAAAATCGAGCTTTCGAGACGCATCGATGTGAAATAGGAATTGGCAGTACACTCGAGTTCGGTCGGCAGCCAGCGGTTGTAACCGATGGATCAGTACAAAATCGGGATGGAAACTGAGAAAGCATGATGGAAACACCGTGAAGTAATAAACTCTCCGGCGTTCAATAGCGTCCAATTTCGGCAGGTAATCTGTACCACGACTGCCGTTGTGACTCATCGTTTCAATCCCTTCCGCCAAACTCATTGGCCCGCCAAGAATATGCCCAGCGGTCAGATCATTTTCGGCGGTGCGGTAAGGTGTCAATCGATTCAGTTCCGGATGAATGATGGGACAGTGATAACATTCGTTGTAATTCTCGAACAACAGTTTCCAGTTGGCATTTAGATCATATTCAATTTGTCGAACCATGATCAATTCGTCGAGTGACCACATGTCGAAGTGTCGCAACAGGGGTCTGAGCCACTCGTCGATCGTCGATGATTGCTCGTGAATTCGGACGAACAAAAAGCCACCCTTTTCTGCAACTTGGACGCTAAGCAAGCCGTGTTGATCGCGATCAAAATCCGGGATTTCTGCCATGTTTGGGACACCTACCAGCCGCCCATGGCAATCGTACTTCCACGCGTGGTAGGGACACGAAATCACTCCTTTCTCGGCGCAACCAAGACCTTCATTAACCATCACCGCGCCACGATGCCGGCAGACATTATGAAAGCACCGAATGCTCTGATCCTGGTCTCGACACAGTACAAGTGGAATCCCAAAATGATCAATCGCACGTAGCGAATTGCCCTTTTGGGGACTTGGCGGCAACAAGTCTCGCGTGCGCCCAAGCATCATCCAATGCGCCAAAAAAAGCTTCTCGCATTCTTGTCGAAAGAAACTTTCATCAACGTAGTATTCACGATCGAGGGACCTCGCTCCATCAGTACTGCGCATATTGCTCTCCTGTTGTCTGGTTACATCAGCCGTATTGAAACAAGATGCTGTAATTGCTTCAATCGTGGTGAAAAGTTGCGTGCAGATAAGACTATTTCTAGCACTTTGTCACTGCTTAATTTCTGGGATCGGGCGGACGAAGCTCCTGCTGAGTCAAATTAACGGCAGCTCGGCAGGAAACCTCGCTCTCCCGTTACTGCGAGCCCTAATTCTTACACTGTGACAATGCACTAGACTATTAGAGTGGAGGTGCCCCTTCAATGGCACTTCATCGAGTTCTCAGTATTCGAGGGGTTTCCATGACTGCGAGCGGTTCTCAACATGCACACTCGCCCAAGATCGGCCTCATCGGAGTCGGATTGTTGGGAACGGCCATTGCCGAACGATTACTTCAATCAGGTATGGAAGTGGTAGGCTATGACATTAATCCACAGAACTGTGTGCGCGTCTCGCAACTAGGCGGAAAGAGTGCAGAGGGTTTGGAAGAAGTTTTTCAGCAGTGTTCATGGGTGATCCTGAGTTTACCCAACTCGAACATCGTCCAGGAAGTTATCGACAAGGCGATCAACTGGATTAGCGAACAGCACTATATTTGCGACACCACGACCGGTGATCCACAATCAACTATCGAGGTGAATAACAAGTTAGCAATTCGCCGAGCAACTTACATGGACACCACGGTTGTCGGATCCAGTGAGCAACTGCGGCGCGGTGAGGCGACGTTGTTGGTCGGCGGTGCAAACGCAGATAACTCCTTGCTGCGCTCATTACTTGAGAAACTGTCGTTGCATATTTTTTTTACGGGACCTGTGGGTTCAGCAGCAAAAATGAAATTGGTTGTGAACCTCGCAATTGGTCTACATCGCGCCGTTCTGGCTGAATCGCTCGCTCTGGCTAACGCCTTACAACTGGATCTAAACAGTTCACTACGAGCACTCATCGGTTCGCCTGCGTATTCACGAATGATGGATACCAAGGGTCAGAAAATGCTGCGCGGAGATTTTACTCCACAAGCCAAGTTGAGCCAACATCGTAAAGATGTCCAACTCATGCTTGCGGCAGCCAGAACGGCCAATATCGAATTACCGCTCTCGAATGTTCATCTCCAATTGCTCGACGATCTGGTTGCCGCTGGCTTTGGTGAA
>CAZVBC010000491.1:0-4728 GCA_964625155.1 uncultured Pirellulaceae bacterium | reverse complement strand
AAAACCACTGCGCTGATCGAACTAACGGTAACCATTTCACGATTGAGTATATCGAAATCCACTCATTAATTGGACCGCAATGTGGCGCTGTTCAATTAAAGTACCCAATTGAATGTAGGAGGCTGAGAAAGAATTTCTGTAGAGCTGCAAATGGCCATCGATTTTGGGATTTATCGCTGCGTCGTGTGGCGATTACCAAAGGCAATCAAGGACTGAATTAGGTGAATCAAAGTCGAACCGGCAGACCTCGTTCCGCCATAATTCGTTTGGTTTCATGGATACTGTATTGGCCAAAATGAAAGATGCTGGCGGCCAAAGCGGCATCGGCATGTCCATACTGAATCACGTCGGCTAAATGTTCTGGTCGCCCAGCTCCACCACTGGCGACTACTGGGATTCTTACCGATCGGCTGACCGCTGAAGTAACTTCAATATCGTAACCATCGCACGTACCGTCACGATCCATGCTCGTCAAAACAATCTCTCCAGCCCCCAGCTCCTCGACCCGTTTTGCCCAGGGGACTGCTTCCAATCCCGTTGGCGTTCTTCCACCATGAACGTGTACTTCCCATATCTGCCGGTCGTCTCTCCAAACTCGCTTGGGATCAATATTAACTACGATGCACTGACTGCCAAATCGATCAGCGGCGCGCGCCACAAATTCAGGGTCTTTGCAAGCAGTTGTATTAATTGAAACTTTGTCACAACCAGCTTGCAGCAAGGCTCGAATGTCTTCTAACGTCCTTATGCCACCTCCGACCGTTAAGGGCATGAACACCTGTTCGGCAGTTCGACGGACTACGTCCAGCATGATATTACGATTTTCGTGACTGGCAGTAATGTCTAAGAAAACCAGCTCGTCCGCACCTTCGCGTTCGTACCTCGCAGCGACCTCAACTGGATCACCAGCATCTCGCAGGTTTAGAAAATTTGTCCCCTTGACCACTCTTCCCCGGTCAACGTCCAAACACGGTATTACTCGTTTGGCAAGCATCAGCCTATTTCTCTATCAGTTGCCGAATCAATCTCGGTTAATCTAACCCGTTTCTTCATCTACAATTGGAGTTTGTGCACTTAGAGTAACGAGCATTTGTTCTAGCGGCGTTTACCGAGAAGTGTCAAAAACTATCGTCAAAAAACTCATTCGCAAGGACTTTATAGACGATGCACTTAAACCCTTGAATGCCCCTTCACTACAATTCTTGCCAATCAACGAACGCAGTCATCCGTCGTCCAGCTGCGGATTCGCAAAAAAACATTTTCCATTTCATTAGAGCGGAAGTTCTGTGTTTAAGCTTGGTCACAATATCCGCGAGAGTCCGCCAGCTTAAACTCGTTGAGCAGCTTTCCCGCTTGCTCCACCAAGGAATTTGGTAGATGGACACCACTGTACAGTAGTGGCGGAGGCACTGATTTAGCCCGTTTGCCAAATGCCCGATGATGATCGAGCAACTTATTAGTGTTGGTGAAGGCATTGCCTGCTGGAAAACTCTGTACGAGCCCGAACGCTTGCGACACAAATCTTGAAATCTGTTCGGACAGTTCGTTGGCTGCTTCGATCTGCCCGTGACTAATTAACGAGATGATCTGTGACAATTGAGGTGCAAGGGAATTAGCAGTGCTCAACAAAAATCCGTCGTAACGCCCACCTGCCTCGCGCAACCACTTTGCATAACCATTTTGCTCCGAGCCACGTACCATAAACACATTCGCTGAGAAGTCGCTGGATGCGACGCGGTCAACACCACTGGTATCCTTGAAAAGATAGAAATTAGCGAATTCGTCGGCCAAAGTCTGAACGACTTCGGGAGACATTTCATTTTCAGTCACCTGTGGCAATTGATAAAGAGCTGTCGGAAATCCCAATTGCAGCACTTGTCGCAATCCGGTTGAAATCTCATTTGACGACAACCCCGCGCCTTTTGGCGGACAGATTGTCAATCCGACACAGGCCCGATGAACACAGAATGAACTCAATTGCTCGATACACTCAAGCACAGCTCGCGTATCTGTTTTCAACACGCCGATGAGAACTCGCATGTCGAACTTCGCTGCCAAATCGAGAACCGGCGGCAACAGATTGAGAATATCTTGGTCGGACATTTCCCAGCCCTCGCCGGTGGAGCCCGGAACAAGAATTCCTCGTACATAGGGCGCAAGTGCCTTAAAATGTTGCTCAATTCGACTTACATCAGGAGATGCCTTCGAAGAAAAATGGGTTAAAGTCGGACACCACAGCCTGGGCACTCCTTGCGGAAAAAGTCGAGAGACTAATTCCAATCTTGATTGGGTTACCGACGCCATAGATTAAGGGTCCTTTGACTAAAATCCTTGCAATACAAAACCAGCTATAGAACGCAAACACCAAGGCTGAAATCTATGACCCCAACCACTGACTGGCTAAGTTCACTGCCATTTCAAATTCTGACTGAGGCAATCCAAGCAGGACCTGCGAGCGAGTCAGCGACTGGAGGCGAGTCGGCGAAATCGTCCCGTCAGCTCCAGCAACCGCAAACATGGCTTGGACGATCAACAGTTTTTGGTTGTGGTCCAGGCGTGATTGGCAGACCGCTAAGTAAGCCGGAGTAGTCAATCGCATGGCCTGAACTTCTGAACATGCGCGTCCTAACTCCTCTCTAGATAGATTGGATTCGGTCATGTTTTCGTACACACGCCGAGCAATTCGGATCTCATCTTCCGAAACGTGCCCGTCGTCAACCATAATCAATGCAATTGAACGGAGCAGATCCAGCTCAAATGGAACTACAGCCACGGAAGGATTGTTCGATGCTGAGGGTGTCGCCATAGAAAGCACGTCTGGTTCAAACGACTGCTTGCAGCCTCGGCAAACGACATATTCTTGCAATCCGCCAATTGGGATAACTGGAATAAAATACACAGTCAAGAATGGCCGAGTGGATTTCAGTCGATAAGCTTGTTGAGATGCGCAAGTGGGGCAATGAAAATCCCCGGTCGCGATCGTACTAGCCCAGTTCATCGTGCCAACCCAAATCATTTCAATAACATCCTTCACAAAGCTCGACTAAATTTGACCGGTTGGCTGCGGTACTACGGAGTTGTCGCCGCATTCGTATCCACATATTCTGACTGCTTGGCAACCGTGTTGTTTCACATCCTAACGACGAATGATGAACGAATCTACAACCTTCTATGGACCGCTTCACGGAAATCCCACCGCTCGTCCGCGACAAACTTCTAGCCCCGAACAGCTTTGTTCCATGGCGGCGTGTCGCCAATGGACTGAGCGGTGCACAGATATGGCAATGCCGCAATGGTACACGACTCGCATGTCTACGAAACTGGCCTCCACAGCATCCAGAAGAAACCACGCTGAAGTTCATCCATCACGCGATTTCGATTGCCGTTGAAGCTGACCTCGGCTTTGTACCTCAATTGTATCGCGCATCGGACGGTGCCAGCTACCTTAATGTTGACAGCGAATTCTGGGAGCTGACCGAGTGGCTGCCTGGGAAGGCCGATTACGTACAATCTCCCAACTTCCAGCGACTCGCAGCCGCGATGACGTCGTTAGCTAAGTTACATAAGTGTTGGCGAAAGTGGAGAAGCGAACAAGGGCCGTCGCCAGCGATCAGTCGGCGAATCTATATGCTGTCAGACTGGATGCGACGCATTGCATCCGGCGAAGTTGCTCGGCACTCGATCTCCAATTCTCGCACGCTGCAACTTGCTCACCAAACGATTTCTCAGTTGGAACTTCAGGCTCCTTACTTAATAACTGGATTGAACGAGTCGGCCCAGAAACTCTGGTCACTGCATCCCGTGCTGAGAGATGTTTGGAGCGACCATGTTTTGTTTTTGAGAGATGAGGTTAGTGGAATCATCGATTATGGCGCCATGAACGTTGACTGTCCGGCCATTGACTTGGCACGGTTATTGGGTTCATTGGAACCTGCGGACCCCGACGCTCGCGAAAGAGGCGTTGGACTGTATCTGCGATGTTGCAATTCGTGTGAACTGGATTGGAGCCTTGTCGATAAACTGGATCAAGTCGGAACAATTCTCGCATGTGGCCAGTGGTACGATTGGTTGGTGGCCGAACACCGCCAGTTTGCCCAGTCCTTGCCACAGCTACAAGATCGATGGCAGTCGTTGCTCAATCGGACAATTGAGTTTTCCAAACTGTCCGGTCGAGCCGGCTCGCGAATCTGGCTTCCATAACGAGCCACGCGTAGTCGGCGACCCGTATCGGGCGACCAGCCAATTTCGCGGTTTCTTTTTCACTTTCAGGAACTTGCCAAAGGTGAATCATTGAGTACCCAGGGCTGAAGAATCTGAACGAAGATCCATCACCTTAATCTTTGCTTAAGGTTCCCATTCTAGACTCTACCTCGGACACGGATTGGGTCTCTCGTACTTGGCCAAGCTGGCCTGACAATATCTCTTCTCGAACGAGGTGCGAAAATGAATCTGCTGCGACATCTCTTGGTTGGCTTACGATCTGCGAAAAAGTCGGCGAGCTTTCGCAAGGCGGCGAAAACCCGACGAATGAGGTTAGAACAACTTGAATTGCGGCAGATGTTTGCTGCGGACTTGCGCTCGTTTGATGGCTCTGGTAACAACCTCCTCAATCCGGATTGGGGCTCATCCAACGAACAGTTCTCTCGCTTAGCTCCTGCCGAATATAGCGATGGCAGGTCGTCGCCCGCTGGAAGTGAACGTGCCAGCGCTAGGCAAATCAGCAATCTG
>CAZVBC010000490.1:0-4750 GCA_964625155.1 uncultured Pirellulaceae bacterium | reverse complement strand
GGGTTGGGCCGGAAGTATGTTTGCGATTGCTCAATGATAGTGCAATTCATGAGGAATTGACTCCAATTATCTTTGGCGACGCATCTGTGTTGCAGGCAGTTGCCATGAAAATTGGCACTAAAGTGACGGTTCCTATCATCGATACGGACCAGTGGAGCAGCGATACCAGTGCAAAGCATACTCCCCTGATCGTCGATCATGGCATCATCGATCTCAGCGAATTTCAACCGGGAAGAATTAATGCCGCAACGGGATATGCCGGTTATTCTTATGTAGATTCAGCGATTGATGCGGCATTGGCTGGCGCCGTCGACGCGGTAACCACCGCGCCACTCAACAAGGAAGCGATGAGTATGGCGGGCATCAAGTTTCCAGGTCACACGGAGATTTTCGCTGCACGCACAACGTCGTCTCGTTGGTGCATGATGCAGTACTCGCCGGAGATCACTTGTACCTTTGTTACAGTCCACGTAGGCTACCATCAAGTACCCGATTTGCTGTCGAAACAGAGAATTCTCGAGGTCATTGAGTTGACCCATGAAGGTTTGCAATTGATTCGCGGACGTAAACCCAAAATCATTGTCTGTGGGCTGAATCCCCACGCAGGTGAACACGGGTTATTTGGAAACCGGGAAGAAGAACGGTTCATTGTACCCGCCATCGAAGCTGCTCAGGCGGCTGGTTTGGATGTCGAAGGACCATTGCCCCCGGACACTGCGTTCTTGCCAGCTCGACGAAGTAAGACCGATGCATTTGTCTGCATGTATCACGACCAGGGACACATTCCCGTCAAGGCGCTGGCTTTCGATACCGCCGTAAACACTACACTGGGGCTGCCGATCATTCGGACCAGTGTCGATCATGGTACAGCACTTGATATCGCTTGGCAGGGACTTGCCAGTTCCAGCAGCCTATACTCGGCGGCTCGTTTAGCAGTCAAATTGGTTCACAAAGAACACCAAACCTCAGACAACATCTCCCGCAAGACCTTGTTAGTAAATCAATAGCCAACTTACCAGTTCGCAGTGTTCTCAAATGTTTTTTGACTGTATTTCCAAATCTATGTTCATGACAATACGAAACAGATGGTCAGGTCAGGAATCAATGATGCCTAAAATACTTATCGGATTTATTTTGCAGGCGTTGTTGGTTGGCAATTTTTCTACATTCGCGGCGGAACCAACTGGGCGTACCGAGTACGTGGGAATTGACCAAAGAGATTGGCCATGGTGGCGCGGTCCACAACGCGATGGGGTTGTTCACTCGCCGCAGCAACTGCCATTGAAATGGAGTGAAACTGAAAATATCGCTTGGAGCACTCCTGTGCCTGGCAAGGGGCATGGCAGTATCACCGTAGTGGGCGACCGAATGTACTTGGCCACAGCCGATAAGTCGACAGAAACTCAAGCTGTACTGTGTTTGGACCGGCTGTCAGGAAAAATTCTGTGGAACTCGAGCATCCATGTTGGCGGCTTTACGGATAAAGGAAACAAAAAGTCGTCGTTGGCGTCGTCAACTGTGGCTTGTGATGGCCAGCGTTTAATTGTCAACTTTCTCAACAATGCTGCGGTCTATGCGACCGCATTGGATCTGGATGGTCACCGGCTTTGGCAGACCAAAGTCGCCGACTTCCAGATTCATCAAGGCTTTGGCGCTTCTCCAACAATATTTGGTTCGCAGGTGATCATTTCTGCTGACAGCCGCAGTGGTGGTGCCATTGTCAGCTTGGAACGGACCACAGGCAAGGAAATCTGGCGTCATTCGCGGCCTGCGCTGGCGAACTACACATCTCCCGTGATCCTCAATGCTTCTGAACGCGACCAAGTGTTGTTGACCGGCTGCGACTTAGTAACGAGTTTGGATCCTTCCAATGGCAAAGTCCTGTGGGAGATCCCCGGTTCAACAACTGAATGTGTTACTTCGACAGTTACCGATGGCAAGCTGATTTTCACGAGTGGCGGATATCCAAAAAACCATTTGGCTGCGGTGGCTGCTGATGGTTCAGGCAAAATCGTGTGGGAGAATGCGACCCGAGTTTACGTTCCTTCAATGTTGATTCGGCAAGGACATCTATTCGCTGTACTCGATGAAGGTATTGTTAAGTGTTGGGATAGTGCGAGTGGAACGGAACGTTGGAAAGCACGTCTAGGAGGTACATTTTCTGCTTCGCCTGTAATGATTGGCGATAACATTATTGCAGTCAATGAAGCCGGCCAATGGTTTGTTTTCGAGGCCAATGCAAGCGAATTCAAATTATTGGCACAAAACCAGCTTGGCCAAGAAGTGTATGCGACTCCTGCGATCGCTTATGACCATATCTATGCACGTGTGGCCAAGTACGACGGACAAGAGCGAAAAGAGTCGATTGTCTGTATTGGAAACAAGTGAAGGATATTCCAATCTTGCCACATGCACACGCAACTGCATAAAGATCATTTGTCGCGAAAACATGCAAAGCCGTAAGAAAATTACAGCCACCGCTTGAAGTAGGTTTTGGGGTTTTATGGAATCACATGCTGCTGGTATTCGGTTTCCAATTTGGTTATGGGTGGCACTTGTCGCTGGTTGGTTGCTGATAAAATTCACTGCTCCCATATCGCCTCAAAATTGCTGTGCGATAGATTGTGGCAGTATGGGCATAACGATTCAGCAACGGTGATTTGTCTGTCGACTGAAGAAGGTCTTGCAATTGAGCACCGATAATTCTCATCGAACGCAAAGGGCACTCGGACATCTGCGAGCTGCTGGGCCAGTTGTATTGCCGAGTCTGCTTTTGTGTGATTTTGGGAATCTGGAACGCGAAGTTCGAATGTTGGAGGATGCGGGCGTTCAAGGACTCCACTTGGACGTGATGGACGGTCATTTTGTCCCCAATCTGACTTATGGAATGCCCATCGTGTCTGCTTTGCGCAAACTGACAGTTCTGCCACTAGATGTCCACCTGATGATTTCTAGCCCCTCGCAATATGTATCGCAATTCATCGACGCAGGTTCAGACGTGATCACAATTCATGCGGAAGTGCAAGAGCCGTTGGCAGTTACGTTAGAATCCATACGTTCGGAGGGGGTGGGTGCCGGCATTGCGATTAATCCTGGTACTTCAACAAAAGTCGTAAAAGAGCTATTGCCGCTTTGCGACTTGGTGTTAATTATGAGCGTTAACGCTGGTTTTGGTGGCCAGTCGTTTAATCCCGTTGCGCTGGACAAACTGCGTATGATGAAGGACACGATTTCGCCCGAGACGCTTCTTGAAGTCGATGGCGGAGTCAATCTTTCAACGATTCGCAGTTGTCGGCAGGCCGGAGCGGATTTGTTCGTGGTGGGATCGGCGATCTTTGGCCAATCCGATTATCGAGCTGCCCTCAGTGGTCTCGCAGACGAGTTGCAACGATAGCCCCACTGTTTTGTAAAGGCTTACATGTTTGAGGTTTTGTTGATCCGTCCTGGTTCGACAACGTTTGATGAAGAAGGACGAATTAAAGGGGCGCTGGATATCCCAATGACTCCTGATGGAACTCGGCAAGTCGAAATGGCTGCTGAGCAACTGGCGAATTTCGATCTCGATTGTTTGTACGTCGCGCCCTGCGAATCCGCACAGCAAACGGGAAAGATATTAACCAAACGATGTGGTTGGAAACACAGAACTATGGAGTGTTTCCGCAATGTTGATCATGGGCTTTGGCAGGGCAAACTCGTTGAAGAAGTGCGTTTGCACCAACCCAAGGTCTACAAACAGTTTCAAGAGAATCCCGTCAGTATTTGCCCGCCGGGTGGCGAATCGCTCACCGAGGCCAGTGAGCGTATCGAGCACTCGATCCGCAAACTTGGTCGACGGCATCGAGGCGGTATTATCGGGTTGGTGGCTCCGGAACCTATGGCTTCTCTAGTGCGATGCGCTTTGTTGGGATGTAATTTCGGTGATGTGTGGAAAGCGGAACTGGACGCCGGGAAATGGGAGCTGATACGGGTACAAGAGCGCTTACCCGTGATCGCGTAACGGACAGAGAATGAGTCAACGATGGAACCACTTCTAACAAACGGGCGTGCTTCGCGGAAACGGGGAATTCCTTCAGGCCTGTTTATCAAATGCCCTGGCTGCAGTGGAACGATCTATCGCAAAGAAGCTGAGCGATTGTCGAACGTGTGTCCCAAGTGCCAATATCATTTTTATGTTTCCGCCCGCGACCGTATCGCTCAAGTCCTGGATGAAGGAACTTTCGAAGCTTGGGATGAGGAGATTTTTCCAACCGATCCGCTCCATTTCCAGGACAAGAAGCGATACTCAGAACGCTTGACCGATGAACAGGCCCGTACTGGCTTGACCGATGCCGCGTTAACTGGTGCTGGCATGATTCGTGCCCGGCGTGTGGCCATCGGCGTCACGGATTCCGCGTTTATCATGGGCAGTATGGGGTCCGTGGTCGGTGAAAAACTGGCTCGTTTGGTCGAACGCGCAACCGCTCAATCATTGCCGTTGATCATAATTAGCGGCTCGGGAGGAGGTGCGCGTATGCATGAGGGCATTCTGTCGCTCATGCAGATGGCCAAAGTTTCTTCCGCGTTAGCTCGTTACCATAGCGCTGGTGGATTATTCATTTCGGTGTTGACCAACCCAACCATGGGTGGCGTCGCGGCGAGTTTTGCATCGCTCGGCGACCTAGTCTTTGCGGAACCCAAAGCACTTATTGGCTTTGCAGGTCCCAGGACTATCAAAGCAACCATCAAGATTGAATTGCCCCCCGGTTTTCAA
>CAZVBC010000489.1:0-4750 GCA_964625155.1 uncultured Pirellulaceae bacterium | reverse complement strand
GTCGTTCCAGGAAACACAATTCTCAGTCAAACACCGAAATTGCGGTCACCGAGGTTGATTCGTGGGGGCACCTGCGAGTAACCTTGTGAGAGTCGGTAAGTTTGCACAAACTTATCGATGGACAGCCTCTGTAATTGGGAGACGACTTGTATGGGCTACTTTGCACAATTCCGTATGCTTAGCGTTGCCATGGTGCTTGCACTAGCCAACGGTTGGATGATGGCTCAGGCAGAACCACCAAAAGCGAACGACCCAACTCAGCAGATTCGCAAACCTTTGCGAGTCAAAGGCGATTATACGTTTGACGACCTCAAGTTCGATATTGAGAAAGGTGGCAAATTCACCCGTTCGATGCTGACCAAGCAGATTGAAGAGCTCGACAAGAAACCGATGCGTATTCGGGGTTATATTCTGCCCACAAGCGTCTATCGGCAAACTGGGATTACCGAGTTCGTGCTGGTTCGCGATAACATGGAATGTTGTTTTGGGCCTGGAGCGGCGATATATGATTGCATCATGGTCTACATGGAAAAAGGGAAGACGGCCACTTTCGCGACTCGCCCGGTTGCCGTGCGTGGAAAATTCGAGATCGAGGAATACAAGGATACTGACGGCAGTCTATTGGCCATTTACAAATTGATCGCCAGCGAAGTTAAGTAACAACCGAGGGCTCGTCCCGAAATAATGTCATGGAATTGAGGATTGTTTACGGATCATGAGCTCGTTAGCTGGTCGGATTCCAATTTCGTCGTTGCGTGAATTTTGTGTCGAGGCGCTTCAGCGAGAGGGAGTCAGCCTGCCCGACGCTGAAATAACTGCTGACGCTCTCGTAACTACGGACGCGATGGGCGTGTTCACTCACGGCACGAAGCTGCTAGCTGGATATTTGCGCAAGCTAAAAGGAGGTGGATACCGATCCACGGCCCAGCCGCAAGTTGAGCGAGAGGGGCCTGCTTGGGCAATTATGGACGGCGAATCGACGTTGGGCCAAGTGGGCAGCATGCGCGCGATTCAAGTGGCCATGCACAAAGCTAGACAAACGGGTATCGCCTATGTTGGCTTGAGAAACTCGGGGCATATTGGTGCCGCAGGCTATTTTGCTTCGGTGGCAGCGCGGCAGGGGTTTATCGCCATGATCACCGGCAACGACATTCCCAGCGTCGCAGCCCCTGGTTCGCGCGGCGCGGTTCTGGGGAGCAACCCAATTGCTTATGGAATTCCGTTTGGAAAAGCTGATCCTATCTTGCTAGACATTGCCACGGCAGCGGTTGCCGGTGGTAAAGTTTATGCTGCTATCCAGCGCGGCGAGGCCATTCCATCGACTTGGTTGATCGGTCCCGATGGACGCCCCACGACCGATGGCAGTCTGTATCCCAAACAAGTTGCACTGGCCCCGATGGCTGGTCACAAAGGTTACGGATTCGGTTTGTGGTGTGAGATCCTTTCAGCCATTTTGCCTGGCGGGCACATGACCTGGCAAGTTGGCGCTTGGATGTTCGACCAACCTTCGCGCCCGTCTTGGCATAATGCTTCATTTATCGTGGTCGATGTCGGAGCGATGCTGCCAATGCAGCAGTTTGAGAGCAGGTTGCAACAATTGGTCGAAGAAATTCACGCATCTAAGACTGCGGACGGGGTCGAACGCGTACTGCTGCCCGGCGAACGCGAATGGAAGTTGTTCCGCCAGTCACAGGAACTTGGTATCCAATTGCCACCCGACGTAATTGCCAAGCTTCGGGAAGTGCAACAGGAGTATAACTCATCAAATACCCTCGAATTCGCTTAGTATTAATCCCAATCCTCGTAAAACTGCAGTTGCGGAGGAGAATGGCAACTCCGTGTCAGGAATCTCTCCATGATGGCCGGTTCCCAATATCGTCCAGCTTGGGCTGATTGCCTTTTGAATGGCGTTGAGTAATTCCAGCGCGGGCCGATTTCGCGGATTGCTAACCTTAATTCAGGGACTTTTGAAATAGAGGATTGCATGCGGGTTTTGGCATAGCAGAAGGCCAGTGGGTGGTTGAGGCGCGACTCGCCATCGATCACTGTTTGAGCAAATCACCCGTTATGCGCAGGAAGATTGTCAACAATCTGAGAATCTTTGTAAGAATGCGCTTGTGTGTACTTGCGGAAATGTGTAAACAATACGCTTGCGGCGTTAACTTCAGGGTTGGTTCGTTCTGACTTACTTACTGTGTTGCTTTCGCCTGACGGGTTAAGGGCCTATTCGAGGCTCCTTTCCACGCGGCCCGGAAAGATATGATTGGGTCGTGCGTTTTTTGTGAGTAAGGTGTTCGTTTAATGGGTATGAAGTTGTACGTCGGTAACCTCAGCTACGGTGTTACCAGTCAAGCGCTCGAAGAACTTTTCAGCGAATTTGGAGCAGTGCGCAGCGCGCAAGTAATTCAGGACCGAGACACAGGTCGCAGTAAGGGATTTGGGTTCGTCGAGATGGAAAATGACGACGACGCTCGCAGTGCCATCAAGTCGTTGAATGAAAAGGATCACGAAGGTCGACCGTTGACGGTAAACGAAGCCAAGCCACGTGAAGATCGTGGTGGCGGTGGCGGACGCGGAGGGTACGGCGGCGGCGGCGGTGGACGAGGTTATGGCGGAGGTGGTGGCGGTCGCGGTGGTTACGGCGGTCGTTAATCTACTTTTTGAGTCCGATTAAAACTGTATGCCGGTTCGAGATCTGTCGCACCGGCATATTTCGTTTTTGTGCCTGAACGTAAGCTTTCCCTCTTCAATGTTTCTACTAATACGTCTTGGATGGCCGTTGTCCGAATCGTGTTCTTGACGCCATTCTCCGCCCGCGACCGATCCGCTGTAGTGGTTTTTGGCTCGACTATGCTCGCTATGCTGCAGCGGACTTTGCTCCAACGGACTTTGCGATCTTTGCGTTAAGAGATGCTTAGATCGACATCGATTTCAATCGAGATTTGATGCGCAAGTAGCAGGTTGACCGAGTTGGCATGGCGACTCATCTGTGGCCAAACTTGTGCTTCGCGACTCTAGCAGTGTGACTGATCGAAAGTACCGCGGTCCAATTAGTCGAGCGCCGGAAGACGGTTCTACTGTCGCTGCACTTGCTGATGGCAGATTAAGTCCATTCACAATTGTTCTTTGGAGGCTGGGAGCGACGCTACGAGCAGATATACTATGGTTAAGTTATCGGTTGGATCTACGGCAAAGAACGCAACCAGTTACCCTCAGCAATCTGCGTGATTTAACAAGCAAGTGGTTGCATCGTGTCCGTTCTGACTCTGCGGCGCGATCACAGTCTGTAGCTCGCTGATACGTACGAAATTTGATCCGGGAGGTTTGAGCAAGTGTCAGTGAAATCTTCGAAGGGTTATTCTCGGGTTGATTCGACAGTTCGCAATGTTCATGGTTGGCTGGTTCGGATCAAACGTGGCAAACTGCGGCGTTCCAAATTCTTCTCCGACGCAACTTTCGGTGGAAAACGTAAGAGTTTGATTCACGCAAAGACCGAATATCAAAATTGGCTGGCTCAATTGCCGCCCCCATCCAGCAGCCGTGGAAAGCTTACTAGCCGAAATGCGTCAGGAGTCGTAGGCGTTCATTTTTCTTCCGACACCGATGGTCGTTATCCAAACTGCCGCTACGAATCGTACATCGCGTCATGGAAAGGTGAAAATGGAAAACGAACAAACTTACGGTTCTCGTGCAACAAATATGGTAAACAAATGGCTTTTCAATTAGCTTGCATCGCGCGAGAACTGCTGACTACAGATCGAGACAAGATTGTTACTACTTACAATCGTCGCCAGCAGCGCAAGAGTAAGTCCAAGTCTCCCAAACGTGCAAAATAGTATTTGGTTCCAAAAATCTATTTTCTGCGACCGTCGAATTTCAGCAACTTGTACACCACGACACACTCATCAATCTATGAGCCCGGTGGTCGGATTGATTTGGCAAGCATGGGTGAATTGACTTAACAGAAGGAGCGTTCTGGTGGAGTACATTGTCGAGCTAAAACACCCGCTGGTGCAGCATCATCTAACAATACTCAGGGACGAATTAACTCCCCCTTCGCTATTTCGTCAACAAGTTAATCGATTGGCTTGGTTCTTGGCAGCCGCCGGCACGGCCGACTTGCCGCTCGAGCCTAAACGCCTGCGAACTCCGTTGGTCGAAATGACTGGCTGGCGTCTTGCCACGCGCATCGCTTTGGTACCAATCCTCAGAGCAGGTTTGGGGTTGGTAGAACCGTTGCAAGCATTAATGCCAGAGGCAGAAGTATGGCACCTAGGTATGTATCGCGACGAAGCTACGGCACGTCCGATTGAGTATTACTGCAAATTGCCTCAAGCCGACCCTTGTAAAATTGGATTTGTACTTGACCCAATGCTGGCGACAGGAGGAAGTGTTCTGTCAGCGATAGAGGCGCTCAAACGTTGGGGATGTCCAGATATTCGAGTGCTGAGTGTTATTGCCTCACGGCCAGGAATCGAGCGACTGAAAGCGGAGTATCCCACGATTCGAGTCTATGTGTGCGCGATCGACGCCGAACTAAACGAGAATAAATTCATCGTGCCTGGTTTGGGCGATGCGGGGGATCGTATTTTCAATACGCGTGCATGATCGACAATTTGGCTGACAGACAACAAGCCATTGACAAAGTCTCTGGAAAGGTGACTGACTAACATTTGGATTCCCCATGGGTACTTAACAAATCTCCCACGGATTCGCCCCTTTTCGCGAAATGCGAGATTTCAAATTATCG
>CAZVBC010000488.1:0-4807 GCA_964625155.1 uncultured Pirellulaceae bacterium | reverse complement strand
TTAGCTCAACGATGTTGGACTTCTTTGTTCATCCGGCATTGTTTTGGTTGTTTGGACTGCGTTCCGCAGAACGCGTCGTCCGCAGTTCCAAAGAACGAATCGAATTGAATGAAGAGTCTGAGGCGAAGGTAAGCCTCCAATCCCATTGAGTGTTTCAATTGGGAGTTTTGTTAGCCTCGTAAAGGATTGAAAGAATGAAGATTCGAATTGCCAAATGCTCGCTAGGTCTGGTTTCGCTCTTAGCGGTTGGAATGAACACCGGGTCGGTGTCGGCCCAAGTTCAGGCTCAGACAGCGAGCCGCTCCCAGAAAGCGCAGCCAGCTCATTCACACGAAGGTCATGATCACGACCACGATCATGGCAAAGAGACCATCGCGTTTCAATTGGCTCAATGGAAAACCATGCACTTTGATGATGCAGCCAAAGCGAAGCAACATGCGGATATGGTTAAGAAGCTGGGCTGTGAGGTAAAGCAAGGACAACACGCAGGCCACATCGATCTGACCTATCGTTGCACTGAATGGAAATCGATGTCTGTTGATACTCACGCCTTGGCCGAACAGTGGAGTGGATGGCTGAAAGGCTCCGGATTCGATGTGTCCCATGCACACCCCGACGCCAGCTATGCCGAAGGCAAGGAAGTCGTCGAATTTCGATTGGTGAATTGGAAGTCGTTTCACGGCAAGGGGACGGCCGAAGAAAAGCAGTTCATCGATTTACTCGGCAAAATGGGTTGCGAAGTCGTTGTCTCCGATCACGCCGGACACTCTGACGTCAAATTCCGAGCACCCACTTGGAGAGACGTCCATGTTGCTGAACACGCTGCCGCCGACGAACTCGGCGCATGGCTAAAGAAGAATGGCTTTGAAGTTGCCCCACATAAACACTAATACACCTACTTTTCAATTTCACACGGAAACTAACATGTCGAGACACCAATATCTAATCGCTGCGCTACTTAGTATGTGCGGCCTTTTAGGATGCAATCCAAAAGACTCAAGTTCGGAGTCTGGCTCGTCTGCCAGTCTTACGATGGACGCACCGCCTCCCGCGACTGTTGACGTTCACTCGCATCCTACCGAAGGCCCTCACCATGGCACTTTGATCGAACTAGGCAAGGAGGAATACCACGCTGAGCTTGTACATGATGACAAAATGGTGACGATTTACATCCTCGATAGCGCCGCAAAAACGGCTGTGCCGATCGACTCGCTGGAGTTAGTAATCAATCTCGTGCATGATGGCAAGCCTGAGCAGTTCAAACTAGCGGCAAGCCCCGATGCCGGTGATCCATCTGGCAAGTCCTCTCGATTTGCATTGCAAGATGCTGAATTAATCGAAGAACTCGAGCATGCTCATGCGGCCGCAAAACTCAGCGTATTGATCGGTGGTAAATCCTATCGTGGTGATATCAAGCACGATCATGCCGGACACGATCATGCACATTAGCATGTCCCAATTCTATGGGATTCAGTCGAACGACCGTCATTGCGCGGTCGTCACTGAGGCTGTTTCCACCTTCTTACTGTTGCATTCGCGTTTGGATTGGAAGATGTTGTGGAAAAGCTCAAAGTTGAATACCGCTTGCTATTTGGTAGCAGCGTAGAGTCGAAGGACGCGTGTGTCCGTCGTTTGATTTCTATGTTGCAAACCAAGATTGGAATCGAATCGGCACACTTGGTTGTAACTGAGACTGGAGAAGCTGAATCGGTTTGTATTCACTTCGATCCTTCGATCGTTTCAACTGCGGAAGTTCGGGACGCGGCATTAAAGAGTGGCGCGACCTTAGACGCGGCCTACGGGCATATTCTGCTACATGTGCCAGTGATGCACGCCCATCGAGCCAGCGCATTCGAAGCCAGACTCGCACGGTTAGATGGCGTACTGGAAGCAGTTGTCTCGCCTGATGGCGCGATCCGTGTCGAGTTCGACCGACAACGCACGGATGTGACTACTATTGAGAACGCGCTTGCCAATTGGACCGGAGGCCTCAAAAGTCCTGAATCCCATATGGAGGCTGAACACGAGGAAGGTCATGAGCATAAGAACCATGACAAAGGTGAGCAGCACGAACATGCGCACGGTGGCATATTCGGAGAAAGATCCGAACTGATTTTTGCCGTTCTATGCGGTATCTTGCTGTTGATTGGTTGGCTCATTGAAACGTTCGGACAGCTAGCCGATTGGCTTCCAATCATCTGTTTCATTTCCGCCTATTTCTTTGGCGGCTTCTATACGGTGTTGGAAGCGATTGAGAAGTTGCGTTCGGGCAAGTTCGAAATCGACTTTCTAATGATTGTTGCTGCAATCGGTGCCGCGTTGCTCGGTGCTTGGGCTGAGGGCGCACTTCTGCTGTTTCTATTTAGTATCGGCCATGCCTTAGAAGGCTACGCGATGGGGCAAGCCAAACGTGCTATCGAAGCACTTGCAGAGTTGGCTCCGCCGACGGCACGCGTTCAGCGTGATGGAACGGAAATCGTAGTTGCTGTTGAAGATGTGCGAATCGGAGATTTGCTGATTGTGCGGCCCGATGAACGTGTACCGACCGACGGATTTGTTGTCGAAGGTGAATCCTCGGTGGATCAATCAGCCGTGACCGGTGAAAGCATACCTGTAGACAAACGTCCGGTTCCCGATCCCGTTGCGGCCTCGCAATCCGTTAACGTACCGCAAGAACATCGCCTCTTCGCGGGAACGATAAATCAGTCTGGGTCGCTTAAGATGCAGGCAACCAAACTAGCATCTGAAAACACTCTCTCGCGAGTCGTTCAGCTTGTCAGCGAGGCAGAAACCCGCGTTTCACCGACTCAGCAGTTCACGAAGAAATTCGAGAAATACTTCGTTCCTTCGGTACTGGTAGGTGTGGTACTTCTGCTGTTTGCACCCTTGGTAATCGACGAATCCTTTAGCGATTCTTTCTATAGGTCCATGGCAGTCCTAGTGGCAGCCAGTCCATGTGCCCTGGCAATCTCAACACCCAGTGCGGTCTTGAGTGGAATCGCGCGTGGAGCGAGAAGCGGCGTTTTGCTGAAAGGAGGAGGCCCACTTGAGAAGCTCGCGAGCATTGATGTCATCGCGTTCGACAAGACTGGAACACTCACGGAGGGAGAGCCTAAGCTGACAGATGTGGAGACTATAGACTCCCACACAGTCGATGACCTTCTTATCGTTGCAATCGCAGTTGAGCGGCTTAGCAATCATCCACTTGCAAAAGCGGTTGTGAGAGACGGTGTAGCTCGATTGTCGCAAAAAACTGAAACGCGTATACCAACAGCGACGGACGTAAAGAGTGTATCCGGAAAAGGCATACAAGCCACGATCGAAGGTGAGATTGTTCAAATTGGAAAGGAAACATTGTTCGTTGACGGCGAGTCTTCCAAGCTAACTGAATCGGTTCGCTCCGTCGTAGAAAAGCTCAAAGAGCAAGGTAGAAGCACGATGATCGTGCGGCGCGGCGATCGGTATATCGGCGTTCTGGGGTTGATGGACACGCCCCGCGAATCATCCAAACGAGCGATCGAACGTCTCACGGCCTTAGGCGTACGCCGAATGATCATGCTCAGTGGCGATAACCAACAAGTCGCAAGTGCCGTAGCAGCCGAAGTTGGCCTGACGGAAGCTAAAGGCGATCTCATGCCGGAAGACAAAGTCACCGCGATTCAGCAACTGGAAAGCGAAGGAGGTGTCGCTATGGTTGGAGATGGCGTCAACGATGCACCTGCGATGGCCGCGGCATCCGTTGGCATCGCAATGGGAGCAGCGGGCAGCGACGTTGCCCTCGAGACGGCCGACGTTGCCTTGATGGCCGACAACCTCGACCACCTACCATTAGCGATTGGCCTAAGCCGAGCTACGCGCAGCGTTATTCGCCAGAATTTGTGGATGAGTCTCGGCATGGTTGCTTTCTTAGTGCCCGCCACGATCTTCGGCTTAAACATTGGCCCCGCCGTTGCCTTGCATGAGGGCAGCACGCTTGTCGTAGTATTCAATGCACTTCGTCTTTTAGCGTACCGTGAACGATAAGATTGGATTGATCTTTAAGCAGATCGAACACAGTCAGGGCATGCGACTCGACATTGCAATGTACCCACTAATGGTTGCAGCGGACATCAGAAGTCCCAAAAAGAAAGACGGCCAAAACGTCAAACCCGTTCTGCTTGCGAGGGCAAACGGAACGAAAAATGGCAGGCCAAGCGGGACCAGAATGAGTGTTTCTCGTGCTAGTCCCGTGATGACTGCCACATCTCTGTGCGCATACCACGACATTACAAAAGCAAGGATGCTCACAATTGGAAGCGAGAGTACCAATCCACCTAGACGCGATGATCGTCCCGCTATTTCTGAAACCAGAACGATCACCGCTGCCGAGATGAAAATCTTGACCGCGTAAAGCATGTCGAACTCCTCAAGGTGTTCTAAGATCGCGTGCCAAACTCCTAATGTGCATGGGCGCCGTGGGCCTCTTCGTTGAAGTCGCCTGAATAGGGTGTTCCATCGACTACGCCAGTTAGCGTACCGGCGTACTCTTGGACCACCCCCAGCTTTTCATGCGTTCCAATAAATCGCGAGGCCTTTCCTGCGGGATCGTTTTCTTGCGGCGATGCTTTGAGGGCAACCTGCATCTCGGGTGAACCAATACTCAATTCAATAGACGCTGCATCGATCGGTGCAGGTGTCTTCTCATCGCTACCAAAAACATAGACGGTCGCTTGTTGCTTATCGTGGTCCACGGTGAACTCGACATGATACTTACCTCCTCCCCAGTCGGCGACAGTACCTTCGTGTGGGCCAACGCCGTGCCCATGCC
>CAZVBC010000487.1:0-4849 GCA_964625155.1 uncultured Pirellulaceae bacterium | reverse complement strand
GACCTGAAAAGTGACCCCAGTTGCACGAACAACTGGGGTCGAGCCATGCGGAAGCAAGGTGTCCATCCGCACAGCGACCAATCCCTGAACTTAGAGCCTGGATCGCTACGCGGCCGTTCGATTTTACACCGAACATTGGCCATTTTCACTACTTCCGCATGGTTTTTCCTTCGACCCAAACAAGGTGAAATCATGCCCGTTTCTTCATTTGATCGTATTCAACATGCCAACGAGTTGGACCAAGGTGCAATCCCGTCGGAATACGACGAGTTCGTAAAGTTCGTCCCCCCTACTCATCCCACCTTTGCTACCGCCATCTGTCGAGATACCGACAGTGGTCTGCCAGACTTCGAATTCTGCGAACGTGTGCGCGATGGGTTGCAAGCGGCCTCTGGCCTTTCGCGTGACGAATTCGACCTTTACCTCCTCATTAAAACTGGCGTTCTATCTCTTCGAATCATCTGCGGCTTCTATAGCGTTGAAGAAGGGCGAGTGCTCATTGACCCGTCCACACTCGCTCGGCGCATTCAGGTGGTTGATGCTCGGATTCGGAAGAATTTCGATTGGGATCTCTACTGGCACGCTTAGGACTAGTGTGCTGATCATTTGATTCGCTCACGAGGAGTGAACACAAGCAGTGTGCGGCACAACTTCAGTCCGCACACTGCATTCTTCTTTCCACGAGTACATCCGTGGATGAATGCGATTGCGAACGCATGCAACAGCGCAGGCAGTTTGTAGAGGGCCACTTCCCGGCCTCACTCGTTAACTCACACCACTTCGCGTTTCCTGCCGGAGTTGCGTCCATGCTGTTTTGTTGCTTCCTTCGCTGGTTGAGCACCCCAGCTCGAATCGGCCTCGGAATTGCTCTGTTCGCGGTTGCAGTCACGGAACCAGGTTTCGTTTATCTCTACCTATTCCTGGCCATTTGCGACGGTCTACTCGCCGTGCTCTACGGAATCGGTCTCCTCGCCGCCAGGTGCGGCCGAGGATTATTTGCTTGGGCCACCAGTCCATCACCACCCAAGCCGCCGCGACCACTGCCGCCATTACCAAGCCGCGATGCACTTCAAGAGCTTCGCCAAGAGATTGAACGCCGAAAAGCGATAGTGCTTCGCACGGAACACGATCCCGAAGTGAGAGAGGCAATGATTGAGCGTTTGAACGAGGTCTTTCGGCAGGCAGTCATGGAACTTGAATGAGCACCATTTCACAAACACTACGACAGAGGAAACAACATGCTTTACCCATCGCATTTCGAGAATCTAGCCAAACTAAAGTCCCGCAAAGACTTCTCCGTTCAATTCGTCAGCGCAATCAGAAGCGGGGCCACTGGAAGCGGCAAGTCGGTTCACTGCTTGTACGAGAACGCGCCCTTGATCGGACAACGCAATGCGCCCGCACTCGTGGTAATTGATCCGCATGGACCGCTTGCGGAGTCATTTGCACTGAAGGCATTGGAGAGAGGGCTTATCGGCTCCGACAGATTCGTTCGCGACCCGCTAAGCAAGACAGCGAATGTCCCCGGTTACGAGTATCTGAAGCCAAGCACTCATCACGATCAACTCCAGCGTGCTGCCGAGAACCGTGAACGGATCGAAGAGGCGAAAAGCATCCTTTTACGGCATCGCAACGTGATGGACGCAAACAACAATCCGATGATCGATGAAGGACTTACAAATGTCCTCTCTCTTTTCATCAATCAAAAGAGTCCAGTGCCGTTCGCATGGATGATGCACGCGTTTTCTCGCGAGTCAGACGTACACCACTATCTGATTGCAAACTGTGCTGACGCAGAAACACAGCGGGTCTTTGCCTTCTATCAAGGCCTGCCACCGCGCGAGTGGGAATTTGCCTGCGGACCTGCCGGCCGAATTTTGCGAAAAATTTGTCAGTCTCCCCAGTTTCAAGTTCGCACGCAGGCAACGTTTTGTCTGGAGACTCTGCTTAACAGAGGAGGCATGTTGCTTCTCGATGGTTCCAGCAATGGAAACTTAGCCCGTACGGATATGGCCACAATTATGGGAATGGTCATTTTGCAAGTGATCCAGCTTGCCCGAAATGGACGGCTCGGCCGCCATGTAATTCTCATCAACGACGAAGGCCCCAATGCGGGATTGATTGATGGAAACGTAGCCCGAGCAATGGCCGAGGGGAGGAAGTGGAATCTGTCGTTCGAGCTGATGGTGCAAAACCCACTGACGTTTTCACCCGATCGTGCAATCATCGAAGGCGTTTACCAAAACGCGAGACGGCAGTATTGGTTCATGCAAATGGACTACGAAGCCATCCGACATGCCGCGTCGGTTTGTGCGTCGGCCAACTACGACCCACACCTGATTCATTCCGTTCAAACACGCACTCGCCTGGAACACGCCGGTTTCGAAGAATTTGACGTAGTCAACACTAGCTCTTGGGAATCCAACGGGCGAGCCGGAACCGGCACTTCCAAGAATCGCGTTTCGCGTCCGCGTTATGCGGAACGCGAAGAGGAGACCGTTCGCTACCTGTCACCTGCGGATCAGCAGGCGATGTTCATGCGCAAGTTCCAGTCGTTGGAGGTCGGCTGGCACTTCTTTCGGTTCGAGAACTTTGTCTCGCCCGAGCCAATTTACACACCGATGGAGAAAACACTTTGGCATGGTCTTTCTTCCAAAAACCCAAAAATCAGTCTGGCGGTGAAGAAGCTTCACGACGCACTGGATGCGATCAAGGACCGCCCGGAATACCAAACACGAACTATCCCCGAACTGCCCAAGTTGGAGATCCCCCAAGGCCGCGGCATCAACCGGCTTGGGCGGCAATCCAAGCGGCAATCATAACCCTGCTACGAATGCTGGGACCACTCACTTCCCGCGAAATCGCTGACCTTTATCTGAATGGTGACCACGATGCAGCCGGACACAAACTCAAACGCATGGCCGCACGCGGCAAGATCAAGCGTGTGGGTTTCATCAGCACACTCGGTAGGCCCCGATTGCTGTATGGCACTTGGCATATCCGCCCCGATCGCGCCGAGCACGAGTACGCGGTTAGCTTGGCGCTTTTGGGATACCGCATGGGTGAAATCCTGAGAGGCTCGCACGTTGACCAAAAGTACCGTCCCGATGCTGAACTGCAATTGAAACTGCACTACATGGTGGAACTCGACCGTGGCACTGAATCGATCACCTTTGTTCAACGAAAGCGCATGCCGCTCTACCAGAGCTACGACGGGATCGTGCTGTGGATTGCCGAGACAGAAGTTCGCCGAGAGGCTCTGCGTCACGTTGCCGCGGCCGTCCAAGAGATATCACTTTTCGGAACCCTTTCGGACATTCAGAAAGACCCCTTCGGCCCGATCTTCCTGGCGTATGACGGCAGCCGAAAGGCCATCGAATAGCACCGACTTTTCGGAGGTATTAATGTCGCGCGCTACATACCCCTATACCCCGCTATATGCCCGCCCTCCCCCCACCCCGCCGGGAGATTGCCTTCGCATCGTAGCGGCTCCGCAAGGTAGTACGGAGTCTCCACCTTGCGTTCGCCGCTGTCGGCAAGGCATCTATCTCCTCCCCCCTCCATCCCATGAACTCCTATCGAGTTCGGTATCTGGTTTATCGAATCCGTGCCAACTCCCTCGATGAGGCACACGCAAAGGTCTGCAAGTTGTACGCATCGAATGCGAAGCAGTGGATCAAAGTTGAACCCGACAGTCCGAAGCGCGGCGTCCTTGGAATGCTGTTCTTCGGAACTAAATAAGCCATCCGCTTTACTCACTTTCCCACTCATCACCATGCAGACATTTCGCGTGCATTGCGTTCTCGCAGAAGTACACGCCGACTCGCTCGGCGAAGCGCGGAAACTGGTATTCGACCAGATCGCGGCGAACACAAGGGCTTGGATCAAGGTTTCCTCCACGGCCCCGTCGTGGCTGACCGGGGAACCTGATTCAGATACGGGGGCGTAAGCCCCTTTCCCATACCACCAAGAACCCACCCAAGGAGAAGTCATGCAGCAAACTAAGCGTTTCATGGTTGGCCAGGACGGCCAACTCATTCCGATGAACGGCCAGCCTCAAGGCTTGTCAGTCCCACAGCCGCAAGGAGGTGGCATGAGCATCCCGCAGCAAGGAGGAATGTACGTTCCGCAATCGAGCGGACTGCAAATCCCGCAGTCGTATAACGTCCTGCAACCCGGTCAGGTTATCGAGATCGTCAATTCACACAACCAAGTGTGCAACACGTTCGCTCAGGTTATCGCCAGCCTGCCAAAAGACCATGGTGTTCGTTTCTCTTCCACTGTGGAGATTTACGAAGAGGACTAAGTTTCTGTTTTTTTGTGTTTCATTTCATTTATTTGGGAGAACTGAAGATGCGTCGAGGTTTCAAGAGTGAGTTTGATTACAACTCCACAAAATCGGCCAGCCGAGGAATGCCGGCGGATGATGATGCCGAGAAAAAGCGTTTGCGTAACGACAATGCAGGACAGGCTATTGCCATTGCCTACCTTGGCTTTTTCCTGCTCGCGATGATTTTCATTGCGATGGCTATTGCTGCGTCGAAAGGGCACTAAATGAAACGTACAGCCATTGTCACCGAAACCATCACCGTTGGTGAATTGCCAAAAGACGGCGAATCCTTGGAAGCTCTTCGCGCTGAGGTGCGAACGCTTCAATCGCGGAATGAATACCTGTTGTTCATTCTGCAGATGTTCGCCTGTTCAACGATCGGTGCCGTACTGCTGGCCTTGCTGTTTGTTTCTCCTTGGTCGGCATTTTTGCTGATGCCGCCGTGCGTGGCGTTGGCTTTGTTTCTCTGGTTTCACTTTCAGAAAGGAGCGTGATGAATCCACATCTCAAACAATGGCT
>CAZVBC010000486.1:0-4857 GCA_964625155.1 uncultured Pirellulaceae bacterium | reverse complement strand
AAGTTGCGGAAAAGTATTTGGTCGCGAAGAAGCTCGCTGCCGGGACCCGAAAAGAGTACCGATCAACCGTCACGAAGTGGCTTTCCTGGGGCAAGGGAGTCAACGTCGATCAAATCGAGAGAAGCCACATTCGGGATTTCCTCGATTGGGTCCACGAAAAAGCCGCCAATGACGGAGGCTCGAATGCCGGACGGACCGCGAACAAAGCTCGTGAGAATCTTCGGGCGATCATGTCCTGGGCTTGGGAGCAAGACTATCTGGCGAAGCTCCCGCGGTTTCCCAAACCCAAGCCGCAAAGAGATGCGGCTGGCAGGCATTACCTGACGAAGTCGGATCTGAATGCACTCTACTTTGCCACGTATCAACTGCCGCGACCAAGGGGCTGGAAACAGTCGTTTACGGTTGGGCACTACTGGCGGGCGGCGTTGGTGGTCTTTTTCAACTATGGCGTCGACACGGGGACGGTCTTCAAGTCCACTGGCTTTCATGAGCCGATTCTCTGGCGAAATGTATCTTGGCGCCCCAAACCACCGAACGGGCAGGGTCGGGAATCCCGTTATGGCTGGCTGTTTTATCGGCGCGTCAAGACCAGGAAGCAGTTTTATCGGCCCATGAACCGCGTTGTTCAGTCACATCTGAAAAGCATTCGGCCAAGTGAGTCTCAGCCCGAACAGCCCGTGTTTGATTGCGGCAGTTCGCGTCCGAATGCGCAGTTCCAACTTCTCTGCCGCCTAGCGGGAGTGAAGCCGAAACAAGACGTCGAAACCGGAGAGGATAAGCCTTGGGTGCTGAAGGATCTGCGCAAGACGTGCGCGACATACTACGATGCTCACATGCCAGAATCTTCGATTGAAATCCTGGGCCACGCGGTTGGCGGTGTGACCTATCGACACTACGCGCACCGCGATCCACTCGCGTTCAAGGCAATTCTGTCCCTTCCCCAGCCGACCGCGTTCAACGCGTTGCTGCGTGGATTCGATGGCGAATGTCCCTGCTGTCGGCGAAAGTTCGGTCAAACATAGACAACCTAACTGTTGGTGACCGGCACCTCTGGAGAATCTGCGGAGGTGTCGCCACCACCAGCAGGAAGGCGACACCTCAATAATGCCGGCGGTTTGTCCAACCGCTGCGAGTTTTTAAATGCCCTAACTTGCGTCGGTAGAGGTGTCCGAAGCAGGCTAGGACGGAGTCCCGCAGTCGCCCCTGTGTGCCCAACCGGCGCTAGCTAAGGTGGCGAAGATTAACCCAGGTCGGTTCGTCCTTGGGGCAGGAAAGACGATTGGCATGGCGAGATGGGGGGATTGCAACGGCCGGGAAGGAAACTACATCGTAGGTAGCGAAATTTCCGAACCCTGCCCTCCCCATAGGCGTAAAGTTTATTGTAAAGTATCGAGGCAATCTACGCTTCTCCGGGGAGAAAGAAATCAGGTGACTCGCCACGATCCCATTGACGAATTAGCTCGTCCACCTTTGGCGTTAGTAATTGGACAAGTGCGTTTTTCGCCGGTCCGCAAGATGCCAGAGATGGTCGATAACCTCCAAGAAACGATGCGGCATGCGGGACTCGAGAGGTTCAGCGAAGAGAAAGTTCAACAGATCCATTTCGGTCCAAAGATTACGACCACGGACGTGACACGATGGGTCTTTCGAAATCGAAAACAAACCGAAGCCGTTTTTCTGACCCAGGACTTCATAGTGCTGGCGACCAGTGAGTACGTTCGATTTGAGACTTTTGAGGAACGATTAAGAAGCTTGGTCGAAAAACTCCGTCAGATCGCGAGTCCGTCGTTCGCCGAGCAAGTTGGAATCCGATACTTGAACCTACTTCGTGGAATCGACGGAGCGACACCCAGCCAACTGGTTGCGGACGGACTTCGCGGATTGTCGGCCGACGAATTGGAATGTGAATCAAGCCAGACGCAAACGATGACTCGTAGTCAAACCGAAATTGGAGTTCTAACCATTCGTTGTCTTGATATGGTCGGCACTGATTTCTTACCGCCCGATCTTCAGATTCAAGGCATGAAGTTCGCTAATACACCGGATGAGCCCGATCGGTATCGCTTGTTGGATATCGACAACACGACGCGCAACGACGATGCGATCGAGTTCGACGATCTAAAAGAGATTTTGTGGAAACTCCACCGGTTCACCTCACGTGCTTTCAAGAAGTCGGTGACTGACTTTGCCCGACAATGTTGGAGAATACAACAATGAGCCCCACATTAACACGGCGTAACTCCCGTATGATGTTCGCATTAGTGGTCCCCGTCGTCCCCGCAACAGGGCTAGGTATAACAGTTCAGCCATGTGAACACCGAGTCGAAGAGTCAGATGATGATTCTCTAGGCTGGGACAGGCTCGACTACAACGAGTGGAGCGTTTTGGATCGGCAGCGGCTAATTCAGCATACCAACCAGCAATCCCGTCGCATCGTCTTTGACGATATTTACTTCGGTGTTGGAACCGGCACAAGCGAGCAGACGGATTTCGTTGTTTCCGAGGCCCAATCCAATCGTTGGCGAACAGCCTTTGCTCCGACGAAGGCAAGAGTCGACGAAAACTTCGATCACGTGAGCGAACAGTTACGCGCATCAAAGCCGTTTCAAACGAAATCGGTCACGGATGTCGCGGCGGCGGTTAGCGACATTCGGTCAACACTCTCGCTCAGCATCACCGAGTTGTCAGCGATCTTGGATGTGAAACGCCCAACAATCTATTCCTGGCTTCGCGGCGATTCGCAACCCCATCCTAGTAATTTAGATCGCATTGCCATTTTGCATCAGATTTCGCAGCGATGGAATCAACTCAGTGGCAAACAACTCCGCCGTCATTTAAGACATGCCTTTGACGAAAACGGCACTACTCTTTTTGGTTTGCTAAAAAGTGACGATCTCAATTTTGATGAAATCGAAAAGCACCTTCTGGCACTCGTAAAACTCCCGGCGTCGCAGAAGCTGCCTTCTATGAAAGAGCTATCCGCCGAGTACGGACTTTCAATAGAAGCTCACCCGGATGCTGAAATCGTCAGAGATATCGAGTCCGGTCGACGGCTTTCCAATGATTGACTCCACGGGGCCGAGCGAACGTGAAACTACTGGCGAAGTTAGGGCTTTGGCTACAACAAAAGTTTGGTGGCGATTGCACGGAACCAAATGATCCGCTTGATTTCAATGCTCGACGGATTGAGGATGCCGGCTGGCGACAGGGTTCACTTCTCTCCACCCCCATGGTCGAACACCTAGTTGCCAAACGCTTGCTTCCCGCTCAACCAAGCACGGGAGTTTGGTGCGTTTTAACGCAAGACTGTGATCTCGTGCATCACGACCTTGCCGGTGAACCGAAAATTGAAGTCGTCTTCGCGAGACACGTTGACAAGCCCGACAAGGGATATACGTGGAGTAAGAACGCCAGGGAACTGCATCTTCGAGATGAATTGCTTGAGCAATCGCTTGCATTTCATGCACGAGATCGCGAAACAATCCCGCGCTGGCAGCTTTGCAGTTATCTGCCAAGAGAAGTTTCGCTCAGTCGAGACAGCATCAAATTGCTTGCGCGATGGATTTCTCGGAAATACTTTCGTGCAGCCTTTCCCAGCACATTTAATAAGCGTATCGGAAAGAAGACCGAAGAAAAGATCAAAAAATTGCTCCAAAACAGCCCAGGACATTTCCAAGAGATTCATATCCAAATCACAAGTGAGGAACTCCCCGAGGACCAGGACTACAACGCCATCATCCTTTGCATCGCGGCGGATGAAGCAATTGAAGACGACGAGATTTACGAATCCACTAGGGAGCTGGGAGAAAAGTTTAGCGCCCTTTTGGATGCCTGCGATGGAATCAATGTCAAGAAATGCGATGTCAGATCTAAAGATGAAGTCACGCTAGAAGATTTGGATTCAATGCAACGCTGGGATTTCGACAGCATCACGATTCGACGAACGGACACGATCGACACCACCCCTATCGATTATTGACATGGATGCGACTCGTGACAAACGCCTCGAGAGTGCAGTTTAACTGCCCATTGAGGTGTGCGCATGTACTGTTACTCGTCAGCTTCTAACATTCATAAGGAGGGTTTCTTATTTGTACTTAACGGACCGAATGATGCGCTCCGCCCCCCCACCGCAGCAACACCTGGCTGGCTCCAATCCGTTTTGGTCCGACAAACTTCCTGCATTTTCCGATTCTCGAAACTCTCCTCGGTTGCATCGACCGACGTGTGTTGTTTTCGGAGGCCACTTCGCAGAACGTGACCCTCGTCAACTGAAATCGCGATTTGGACGCTTCGTCTTACCCGTTGGGTGCAGTAGAGTGAAGAGGTCGCATGGTTTGCTACGCGCTAAGCATGCGGTTCTGCCAGTTTCGAGGCACCGCCTAAGCTAAGCAAGATTGAACTGCAATAGACGAAAAATGAAGGCCATTACCTGCGCTTGGTGTTTGTTGGCGCAACTTGATATGTAGCGGAACTATTGGCTGTCCCAGCCGCGTCGTTACTTGTCTCAAGTTGTCATCGAAGTCATTGCTGGATAGCTTCAAATCTGCGGTCAATGTGAGCGATCTCAATCAGCTTGTACTCGCTGGAACAAAGATTCCAACGATTTATGCCGATCCAACGTGACAGTACGAGAATTCTGTATCACGTGCCGCAGCTTGCTCGCATTACCGCACAATGAGATTCGCTCAGCGTATTCACCGAAGTTGGCAGACTCTGAGGCGCACTGGGCGCAGCCGCAAACCTCCCTTCGCTCGCCTTCTGGTCGAGCAAATACCTCCCTATCTCGAATTATTTGGAAAGGAAGAAGTACCAAACTCTGATTGGACAGTTTTCGGAGACCAGATTGAAAGACGA
>CAZVBC010000485.1:0-4874 GCA_964625155.1 uncultured Pirellulaceae bacterium | reverse complement strand
CTGGATGTGCACTCGTAGACGACTTCGCCGAAAAACTTAGTTCTTCTCGGGATAATTGAAGGCGTTCTGTCCAATTAGACTCGCTACAATTGCGAGTATGAGAACCGACAAACAGATCTTTGAAATCTTCCAAGTTGCTCCTTGGATGATGGCTGAACTGCTGCAGTTGCGAACGGTCAATTGCAGATATGTGTCCATGGCTGTCAAGTCGATCGAGAAAGAAGCCGATGGCATCCTCGTCATGGACGATGCGAGACATGCTGAGTTCATCGAGTGGCAGTTTTATCACGATCCTGAAATCTATAATCGCCTGGTAATTACCATGGCTGCGTTACAGGCTCAGTTCTCGGGCTATGCCATTCATGGAACAATCATCTTTGCCGATCGCGGGAACGACACTCAGACGGCACCCTGGAATTCGATCATCAAGGCTGTATACCTGACCGATTTATTGGCGCAGCTCAAGCAAGCCAACCACCACCATTTGCTATTGTCACTTTTCGAGCCGGTTATGGAATCGAGTGAGGAAATACTCCGCAACAGGCTTCCGCAATGCTATAATGCTTTGCAGGACTCAACAATCGCGTCATCGATTCGAGAATCGATGTCCAAGGTGTTCTTGGACTGGGTGATGCAACGTTTCCCTAAACTATCCAAAGAGGAAATAGCCAAAATGGTGTTAGGGCAATTGACTCCCTTGGAACAAACCCGTGCCGCACAGGAACTTATATCACAGGGTATATCACAGGGGATCTCGCAGGGTATATCACAGGGTATATCACAGGGGATCTCGCAGGGACTCAAGAAGGGACTAGTTGCAGGGCAAATTATTGCGTTAGAGGAGATCCTCGACATCGCTGGAACTGACATTGAAGAACTCCAGCAGCAGCCGATCGAGGTTCTTAACGAGCGCCTATTAGGGCTCCGCGCAAAACTTCGCGACCGTTGAAGATCGGCTCAAGTTGGAATTCCCGCTCATAACGCGTCAGCTCAATCGCGTTGCCGATCATCTGGATGTAGTTTTTCCGCTTGCTCCGCAATCTACTATTGCACTCCTATCATGCTCCCCTACACTTTTGCATGTTGAACCGTCGAGCACTGCTGCGCCTAGGTACTTCTAACTTTCTGAGGCAACGATGACACAGCTACACAATCGGCTGTATCAACCTCTAGCATTGACGCTTCAAGAATCCCATATTTGGGTTTCCTGGGTGGATTTTCTGCAGTTTTTGGCCAAGAAGATTGTTGGAACTATGACGGCAAGTGGAAATGTGAGGGTTGGTTCGATTGGGATGGCGCTCGTTTTGGCGACTGTGAAATCCAGGGCACTTGCACGGACGGAGTTTGCGATAATTTCATTATCTATCATAAGAAAGGCGACTGGAGAAAGGAGTATGACAACGCCATTATCAATTATTATGGCTTTGGTAACAAGCTTGATTTAGCTCATAGCCCGCTTGTCACGTGTCTCGAGATTCGGACCTGTGCTTCCACGTGTGTAGGTACTGGTTTTGGCGCCAACTGTATCAATTCTGAATTAATACCGCCGATTCCAGTTGGCTGGGTAGATTTTACTTTGAGCGATTTGACTTGCTTTGATTGACAGGTACCCTGTTAGCCCTTGCCTTAGCGGCTACTCTCATAGCCTCCCCATTGTGTTTCTTTAATAAGTCCGCAATTGGTCGTACATAGTTTTCCCGCAAGCAAGTGAATCATGTTTCATCGCTTTGTTTATGTTATATGCGGTTGTTGCCTATTACACGCTGATATACTCTGCGGTCAGGAGGCTTCAATAGCCTTAGCGTCAGCCGAAGAGTGCGTCGATATGTTTATGGTAAAGGCTTCGATCATTCAAGTTGAGCATGCAACAGTTGGGCGTGCAAGAATAACATCAACCAAGGATGGACAATGGGGAGGCGTGGAGTGGTGTGCCGCGCGAAGTCGTGACAAAGGGGAGAATCATCGATATGCGGAAATTCGTAGGGTGTATGGCCAAGGAGATTATGCTGACTTCTGGGATGCTCATTGGGAAAAGTCCTATTATCGCGGAGATCAGATATATTTGTCGGCTGGTAAACGCTCCGCTATGATGGAACTGTTGCCGCCTCCAAGACGAAATGAAAAGGGAGAAATGGTACCGATAGTAAGCCCGCCCTCTTATCGTTTTCCCAATTTGATGTGCGCTTCTGTGCTAACGTGGGGTGCTTATAAGGGAGATGCTGATTCCGATGCAAATCTGACAAGCTGGCTAAAGAACTTACTGGCCCTAACCGACAAAACGTCCGACAAAGGATTTGTCGGATTTTTCTATTGGCCATTGGGTGGAGTTGAAATAGAGTTCGACAAAGAATTTGATTACATGCCAACGCATGTTCGCGGATACCATCGCAATATCAAATCGCTGGACGAAAAGACATCTCCAGACCAGTTCAAACTTCCATGGTATGAAATCAGAACAACCTGGAAGAAGGCGGATAACGCGTCGCGCGTTTATACCCCCGTTCGTGTGCTGAACCGCGTTTTTGCTCCGAACGCTAATGTTAAGAGTGCCACCGAAGGTTATGAGGTTGACGCGACGGCAGTATGGACACTGAATCTGAAAAACGATCGAATGTTTGAATTGGATTCCGTCCAATCTGCGTATCAACGCAAAGGACCGTTAGGCGAGACGCTGCAGACGCTCGAAAAGGAAATCGACAAGATAATGCAGTAGCGCCATGCGCCTTTTGTCAGGCGGCAGGCGACGAACCGATCGGTCGGCTTGGTTTTCAAGAGCGATGTTCCTACCGAGCCGTAACTCAATTGACTCGGCAGGAGCCTCGTCTCTCCCGATTCTTAGAAACAAGCTATGCCAAAGCACTTGAGCAATACAGGTCGTGGTTAGCCTTCGCCCGAAGAATTAGCTCGGTCGCCATCAATCCACCTGCGGACAGGAAGTTGTCGGAAACTAAGCCAGAGGTTGTGCTGTCGATCGATTCCCAGAGACCCTTTGTCGTTATGCGGAAGGGAGCGCTTCATCGGGCGTTCAACAGTTTGCTGGCGGCGCTTGAGATCATCGAAGAAGGTGTTCCAGCCTGGCTCGGCTGGACAGGCCTACTCGAAGTTTTTCCGCTTGCTTGTCACCGATTGATTCGTACGGCATCAAAAGTGCGTTCAGTGGTGTTAACAATTTGTGCAAGAGGAAAGGAAAAGCCAATGATCGCCCAGCTCGATAGACTATACCGCTCCCAAATCGATGTTCTGACTCATGCGCAGCCGTTTCTGTTGTTCGTAATACGTGCCTACTGGGGATTCCAGTTTTTACTGACTGGCCGAGGCAAATTGATGAACATAGAGAATACGACGGAGTTCTTTACCAGCCTCAATATTCCAATGCCGATGTTGAGTGCTTACATGGCTGGTACTACGGAGTTCTTAGGTGGTTTGTGCTTGCTGATCGGGTGTGCGTCGCGTCTTTCGGCAATTCCTTTGATCGGTACGATGTTAGGTGCCTACGCAACAGCACACGTCAACGAATTGTACTCATTGTTCAGCGATCCAGACGTTTTTGTATCCGCTCCGCCCTTTCAGTTTTTGCTAGCGTCCGTGATCGTGCTCATCTTTGGACCGGGATGGATCAGCATCGATGGTCTGATTCAAAGATTTGCAGGGCATGACTGCAAGCAATCGGAACCAAGTCGTGTTTCCACAACGCCAGCAGTCATGGTTGGCAATAGCACAATCTAAGCTGGACAGCGCCACCTTGCGTTCCAATTGTGGTTTTAAGCCGGAGCTTTGCAATCGTTTAACCCGCAGCCGAAGGCGAGGACAGGGCTGAATTTTCGCAATTGTGTCAATCCAAACCGTAATAATGCCAAACTCAACCCAGTCCTCGCCTTCGGCTGCGGGTTAAACGATTGTGCTGCAACAACTTAGTTCTAACAACATGATCGAAAGTGGCACTGTCCAACTGTGTGCTGCTTGCAACTCGCTGATCTCAGGCTCGTATTTTCTGGACTGAGATCAGTATTCAACTTCTTGTTCGATGTGTCAAAGGTACGTTCGCTTGCAGCAACGATACCGGATGTTCGATGTTCGTCTAGACCACCATTCTCTTGAACCCCTTGACTTGGAGATCTGTTATGTCGAGTACTTTGAAAACGGCTTCGTTGGGATTGATTTTGCTCGCTAGTTTTGCGTGGCTGAGTTACTCGGTTATCGCTGAGCCAAAGCCGGCGGTACACCAGCATGTCAATATGAGCCAATGCGCGGACGCGTGTGCTCGCTGCGCGATTGCATGTTCAACCTGCTTTGAGCATTGTTTGCAAATGCTAAAAGAAGGCAATAAAGATCATGCTCGAACTGCTGCGTTGTGTAACGACTGCGCCGCGCTGTGCGCATTGGCTTCACAAGTCGAATCGCGAGGCGGCCCACTTAAGCAGCTTATCTGCGATGCATGTGCCCAGGCATGTGACAAGTGTGCTGACGAGTGCGAAAAATACTCCAATCAAGCTCACATGTTGGCCTGTGCAGCCGCCTGCCGCGATTGTTCCAAGGCTTGTCGCGAAATGATGAAGCATATCGGACACGGACGATAGTCCAATCCGAGTTCTTAGTGATCGCTGCCTGCGGCCATCAACCCAAATTCCTTTTATGAGCAGTACACGCATCTACCATGATTGCACCACAGTCGATTATCCAACGAATCAACGACCGAACGGGAAATGGCATTAACCAACTCGAAGTCAAGTTTGTTGATTCTCGTGTATTGCTCTACGGTAGGACGAAGTCTTTTTACACTTTGCAACTTGCACTTGCTGCGTGTATGGAATTGCTTCGCAGTCAAAGTATTCGCCTGGAATCGAAGATTGAAGTTGTTGGTGCGTAAAAAGGTG
>CAZVBC010000484.1:3667-4896 GCA_964625155.1 uncultured Pirellulaceae bacterium | reverse complement strand
CCCAACAGCAATGCGATGGTCCGCGAAGTGGGAGAATACCTACTTCAAAACGACCCGTGGCAGCATCCCCGTTCAACTGGCCACGCTCGCAAACTCCCCTTTTACTTCGGTGGCGAGCGCTGGGTAGATTATGTCCACATCGAACATGCGCACGACCTGGGGGCTCAGCAATACGCGCAATATCATCGATTCGCCAAGCCGGTCTTCTTGGGCGAAGATCGCTACGAACAGGATCGCGCAAACTTGGATCCCCGGCACATGCGCTATTGGCAACGGCGGTTGTTTTGGTCGTGGCTCTTGTCGGGCGGATCAACGAATTATGGAGGGCGCTGGTGGACAGTCCACCCGTACTCTGCCTCTGGTCGCTTAGCAGCTATTTATCAAGGCCGACCCACCGTCACGTTTCGCAATCCTTTGACAGGCCTCGATTCCATGCGGTTTATCCGCGACTATTTCGTAAATAGAGAAATCGATTTAGGACAATTTGAGCCACATCATGAGTTAGCCAACGCTGTCGATGATCTCAGTAGCTCGCAGGCCCCGCGACTGATGCACCGCAAGTTTCAGGAATTTATCGTTTACCACCCGCATGCGGGTTCAGAAGAACGGGATGCTCACGAAAAAATGGGAACCACTGCAAAGCTCGCGATCGATCTAACTGCGGCGAAAGGAGAATTTAATGTCGAGTGGTATCGAGCAATCGATGGCCTTGCCCAGCAGGCGCCAAGCGTCATGGGGGGACAATCACTTGAGTTTGTGGCGCCCTGGCCAGATGCTGATGTCGTTCTTCGACTGACGCAGAAGTAGGCTGGGTCCATTTCTCAAGTCGTTGCGTTCGCGCTGCGGATGGCACTGCGGCTGCACATTGACGAAGTGAGGAATTCGATCGGTCCTACGAATTCACTTTAATCAACTAGCGATAAACTTGGCAACTATGCGTAGCCTATGCTTCTTCAGTTTGTTCAGCATCGCGTTTTGTGGCCAGCTACTGCGCGCCGAACAATCGCGACCGAACTTTGTGGTCGTTGTCAGCGACGATCATACCTTTCGAGCGGTTGGATATCGTAATGCGCAAGTACACACACCTCACTTAGACAAACTGGCGGCCGATGGCGTACGCTTCGATCGCTTTTTCGTCGCTTCGCCAATTTGCGTGGCCAGCCGCGCGAGCCTTTATTCTGGAGTCTACCCACAACAACACGGCTCCGTTGGGTTGGACGCGAGGGGAT
>CAZVBC010000484.1:0-3657 GCA_964625155.1 uncultured Pirellulaceae bacterium | reverse complement strand
TTCGTTGGGTAGCAGATATGGTCGTCGCTGGTTGGACGCGAGGGTATTCGCGCGCAGCGTTATTGAACAACATCGGTTTATTCCGTTAGCCGAAGCGCTGGGGAAGTCTGGATACCATACGGCTTTGTACGGCAAATCGCACTTGGGTGATCCGCGCAGATTCGGTTTTGCGGAAGGTCGCGAGGTGGCCGATCGGAATGACTTCGAAATTTTCTCCGAAGCTCGCAAGTTCCTCGAGCGTTCTGAGAACCGATCACGCCCTTTCTTGTTGTGGTTGACGCCGCACAATCCACATGTGCCACTGACCGCTCCAACTGTATTTATGGATCGGTACGCGAAAACGGAAATCACGCTCGACGCAAACTTTCGCGAACAACCTGAAAAGAGCAGCCTTTTCAATCAGGGACTCCCTGGCGAACTTTATTTTCGCGATAGCAACAATTCGGCTCTATCGGGCGGACCACCGCGATCGGTCGAACAAATGAAGAACTTCATCAGGGCCTATTATGCAGAGGTCAGTTTGTTGGATCGGCAAATTGGCGACTTGATGCATGACCTCCGTCGCGCTGGCGTTTACGAACGAACGATATTCATCTACCTGTCGGATAATGGTTATCACTTGGGCAATCATGGGTTGGGAAACAAAATAACCATGCACGAGGAGTCGGTTCGCGTTCCATGTTTCTTTCATTCGCCTCTGATTGCTAAAGCAGGGAGCAAGAACGATGCGCTGGTCAGTTCGCTGGACATCTATCCCACGCTTTGCGACTATGCTGGCATCGAACCACCGCCACAGTTGATGGGCAGTTCCCTTCGCAAGTTGCTCGATGACCCGCAAGGCAGCATTCGGCAGGCCATTTTTAGCGAATGTATTGGCGTAGGTGGCAAAGCCGGACAAGGGCACCGGATGGTCCGTACGGACCGTTTCAAATACATGTTATCCGGGGACAATGAGGAGGGACTGTACGACTTGCAAGCCGATCCCTATGAGATGCACAATCTGGCCAGCGACCCTCAATACACAACTGTGTTGAAATCACACCGCGATCAATTGGTCGCGTGGATGACGCAAGTCGACGACACGCACGCGCTTCCAGGTACGTAAAGTTGCGGCCTAACTTCTCAGTCGCAATTCATGTATCGTTGTTCATCCCAGTTCCTGCAGCTTTAATTCGGGCTGCGCTTCGCCCTCGCGCTCCCTAGGCCAAAGCTGTCGCAAAGTGCTAGCCGTGTGAGCGCGAAGCGACTTTGGTTTACTAGTTCCGTTCATGCCAAAGACAAACTACTGTTGGCACGGCTTAGCTCGTCGTGGAGTCTTCTGACTTCTTGAACGTCTGGGTGAATCAGCCCATTGCCAATTGATTTCACAAATCGGCAGGCAGCGTAGGACAAAGCACATTTGTCGTAACTTGCTATCCACTTTTGCCTAGCAGGCATCCGATCTGGAGAGATCGGCCAGACACCTGGACTGGGCGTTATGTGGGTTTTGATGCCAATTCGCCAAGGTTTTGCAGTGACTCTTGCTCGAAAGCAGCGTTGGTTCATGCACATTCGGACGTAGACTCGATCTGCCTTAACAGACTTAAAGAACTCGGCAACCTCAGGTTCTTGCACATCGAATGTGCGATGCGTGGCTAGTAATCGCAAGCCGGCGGGAGTCCGATAAACGTGAATACCCCAATGCGAATGGGATTCGACATAGTCCTCGATACGCTTGATACATTGCCTTTCAATTGAGGACTCGCGATCGCCAATTATTACGCGCAGCAGTCGCAGCAACTGGGCAATAACAACCAATACGCAGGCAACCAAGATCGCGGTTGTCAGCGATTGCCACACTAACGCTACGACGACCGTGATCGGAATACTGGCTACGAGGGACATGGCCTGCAGATCTTCAATACTCGGCAATGACCGCAAGTCATCGAAGTCAATATCTGCAAAGAGGACATCAGGCACGTTGAGGCACAGGGCACCGTATGCGTTGCGAGTGACGATTGCAGTTCCGTGCTCAGCAACAATTTGCTCGCGGATAGGAACTCCTTGAGCGCCGTTGTATGCGGTTTTACGTTCACGGAGTACAAGCTGTTCGCCGGAGATTAGCCGGAGATTATTTGTGCATAGGCGGCCTGTGCTCGTCCTTGCGCTTGATCGAGCGCGTCTTGCTGGCTGATATCCGACCAGCCAAAGCGCTTGACGGTGATTTGATGATTGGCATGCCGTCCTCGAACACGCGCTTCGGCCCAATACTTTGGCACGATCATGTAAATTCCTTTTAGAGCGTGAGTCAATTTGCCAGAGGAGTAACTCTGCAAAGTGCGATGAAAAAAAGGATACCACGCAACCGTGCGAAAGATCCAGCTAAAAAAACAGTGCACGCCGTAGCGGTCTGGTAATCAGTAGAGCTGCGATCGACGGCTAGGTTTCTTTGTCGTACACTGCTGGTCAATGCGTTTCAAGGAATATCTCTTGAAGAAGTGAGACCGGCGATGCTGCAAGAACCTGCCGCCAGTGGTTATGACTTACATTTCAGCTTGTTAGGGTTCAGTGTTCGCATTACTTGGGGTTTTTGGATCGCGGCCATTGTTCTGGGCTGGGGATATGCGCAGTCGTTGGATAGAAGCTATGTGAGCATCGACCTGGATAGCCCAGGGGCAGCGATGTTGCTAGTGATTTGGACCGCCATGGTTTTGCTCTCGATTCTGGTGCATGAATTGGGGCATTCGTTTGCCATGCGATCATTTGGTATCCACAGTCGCATCGTACTTTATCACTTTGGTGGCTTAGCGATACCAGATACTTTTATCGCTTGGAGTGGTGCCCGCAATCGTTCGAATTTGCATCCGCGCGATTCGATCATTGTTTCAGCAGCAGGACCAGGTGCACAAATTGCGCTAGCGATGTTGTTTTATGTTGCAGGCCGCGCCATGGGACTGCAACTTGAGCTGGATTACTACATAGATAATTATTTGGGAATTGTCATGCCTGCGGGAGAGCTCCCGACATCTGCGGTGGTCTATGCGATCTTCAATATGATGATTACGACCAGTGTGATTTGGGCACTCCTGAATCTCTTGCCAGTCCTTCCGCTGGATGGCGGCAACATCATGCAAAACCTGTTACTGCTGTTTGGCAACCGCGATGCCATCCGCACCAGTTACATTATATCGCTGGCGTGCGCAGTGATCGTCGCGCTGTGGTCGATGCAAACTGGCCAGCAGGGCTGTGCACTGATGTACATCATGTTGGCAGTCGGCAACTGGCAAATGCTTCAGTTCTATGGTCGTTATTGAATGCAAAAGAAGCTAACCAAAATGCTCAGCCATGTGCTGCATACCGATTTGTTTTTGCAATCGAAAGTAGGCTTGTTGAAAAATTGTCGAGAAAGTGTGAAAAAAATGTCGAAAAGATATTGCAATTATTGATACACACCGTACAAATAAATCCAAGGACGTAGGTTACCGGATTCGAACCGCGTGAATGTCACACAAGCGGTGGCCACCGCTGACGTGGTGTTCGGGGCGAAGAGGGTTTTCTAGATTCTGGAAAGGCACGGGCGATAACGTGTGGCTGTTATCGCTTTGAAGAGAGTGCCTTCCTAATTTCCGTTTACTGGAGGAAGAGACGTGGCAAAGGCAAAGAAGGCAGCGGCACCCA
>CAZVBC010000483.1:0-4922 GCA_964625155.1 uncultured Pirellulaceae bacterium | reverse complement strand
CGGCCCAACCCCCGCTGGATCGCCCATGGTAAATGCCACACGTGGAAGTTTCTTTGGACTCATAATCATCACCTAATCCTGTATAGTCACCTTGGCTGGTCCCGGGTTCTTTCTAGCTCGCCCTCCACCGGGGCTTTGAAATAATGGTTCGACATTGGATTTGTTCCATTGGGCGTATGCTGCATTCAATTGATTTACGAGTTCGGTTTCTTGAGTTGCCAAATCACGGGTCTCACCTAGATCCGTGGCAAGATTGTATAGTTCTTCCTTTTGGTCAACTTTCAGCAGCTTCCAGTTTTGACTGCGTACGGCCCACGAAACTCCTCCGCCAGTGCGCCAAAACAATTTGTCGTGCGGAGCTCCAGATTGCTCACCCATTAAATAGGGCAAGAGATTGCGTCCATCCATCTTGCCATGGTCTAGAGCTGGAGTTTGCGCGGCTGCTAGGCAAGTTGCAAAAATGTCAAGAGAGATTACAGGCTGTTTGTACTCTACTCCCTTCGCCAGTTTGCTAGGCCAGGATACCAAAAATGGCACGCGGATGCCTCCTTCGTAAACTTGTCCTTTCGCTCCTCTCAGCGGTCCATTATTGGCATGAGTCACATTCACGGGACCACCATTGTCACTGATAAAAAAAACTAACGTATTATCGAGTTGATTCGAATTTCTAAGTTCCGCCATCACCGCTCCCACACCATCGTCGACGCTCATTACCAATCCTGCGTACCCGCGTCGAGTTTCGTCCGCGATATGCTCGGCTCGTTTGGCCAATGCTGACGTGACGTGCAGAGGAGAATGGGGAGCATTAAATGCCAAGTACATAAACCAAGGCTGGTCTGATTTTCCCGCGATGGCTCGTCGAGCTTCGCGCACAAGCACGTCCGTCAAATAGCCGTCCAGCGGTTCTGGCTGGCCATTGCGATCCATGGGGATGTTGTATTCGGCGCTGCCAATCTCAGCGGGGAAGTAGTTGTGCCCTCCACCTAACAATCCGAAATAGTGCGAAAACCCTCGCGCATTAGGATGGAATTGTCGATGAGCTCCAAGGTGCCACTTGCCGATGGCGATCGTGCGGTAATTTGCAGGCTGGAGTAATTGCGGCAATGTCGCTACAGACACGGGCAGTCCAGCGACAGTATCCTCTGGCAACCAAGTTGGATTGTTCTCGTGCCCGAACTTTTGCTGGTATCGCCCCGTCATCAATCCAGCTCGCGTGGGGCTGCAAAAAGGATGTGAAACATATCCGCTGGAACAACGGATGCTGCGTTGTGCGAGTTCGTCAAGATGCGGAGTTTTGATATCTCGGCAACCTTGAAATCCCAGATCTGCATACCCCAAGTCATCGGCAACGATTACGAGAATATTCGGTCGCAATTCGGCTCGAAGAATATTCGATACGCGTGCGATCAACAGCAAAACAACAATGTTTAGGACGGCAAAAAACTTCGTGCGCAAGATAGAAACTCAGCTCTCAAGATAAAAATGAAATTCGCGGGACTTTCACGCTACCAGCCTATCGTTAGAAACGCCGTTTGAGTGGCATCTGCCACATATGAATAACGTGTACGGAATCGTCTTCCTCAAGCGTGACTTGCTCAGTCTTGTCGGCAGGAACGTCGACAATATCCCCCAAACCAAATTCGTGAGAAACGATCCGCGAACCTGGCTGCATCATTTCAAGTTGCGGAATCAACTTGCGATTCATCCAAGGTAATAAATACATTAGAACCACGTCGGCCTCTTTCATGTCAACCGTGAAAATATCTTGCTGGCGAATTTCTACCAAATGTTCAACTCCAGCCAGCTTGGCATTTTCACGAGCTTCATCGACGCGGGCTTGCTCGATATCAAATCCGATCCCGCGACAGCCATGTTTCACAGCAGCAGCAATTACCAGTCGCCCGTCTCCACAGCCAAGATCATAAACCACATCGTCGGGCTTAATCGCAGCCATCTTGACCATCTTTGCAACTACGGCATCTACTGACTGAATATACGGTGCATTCCGCCCCGGTCGGCTAAACGGACGCTGGCCGCGCTGGCTAAATTCTGCTTCCAGTCGTTCGATTCGCAACTCGTAGGCATATCGTCCTGCGATGATTATTCCTGCACCCAAAACGGAGATGAACATGATGCGCAATAACCGGAAAACAAGTCCATCTGAAAAATGTTTGCGAGATGAAACGTCCAGCATATACACGCCTCATTAGTAACCGACAAGCGAATCTCATCGTAATATTTCGGAGAGCAGTTGAATGTTGTACAGCACTCTCACGCCCGCCAAGAAGTCAGTCGTCACCTAAGTAACTTGCATTGTATCGGAATTTCCGAATCATCTCGCGCAACCCAGGTAATTTGTAGCTGACTTTCCCGCATTCGCAATGGACTCGAATCGCTACGCATGGTCGACCTCATTCACCTTGCATATTCCGCAAAGCGTCGCCTGACGACCATAATGCCACTCCCTTAGTCGAATTTTTGCTCGCATCGCTTATATTGGATCAGTGTTACGATCGATCCAATTTGAGTCTGATGAAAGTAAGCTTAAATGCTCTTCTGCAATCTATTGGCGTCAGTCGAGGGTAATCGTCGCTTTGTGAATAAGACTTTTAAACTTGGCTGGCCACTTTTCTTGATGGCCTTGTGGGCAACCTTTGGCCAATCTGCGTTTTTACAGAACGCAGCAAAAGAACCGTCCGGCGTCTGGACTCCGGAACAAATGCTGTTTGTCAAGCGAGTGAGTAGCGTCCAGGTTTCGCCGGATGGCCGAATGGTGGCCTTGGCTGTGCGTTCGGCTATCATGGAAGATGAAATCAGCGAATATCGGACTCAGATTTTCCTGGCCAATGTCGACGGTTCGCACCAACGACAGATTACTCACGGTTCCAAATCAGCCGATGATCCCCAATGGTCACCCGATGGAAAATGGCTGAGCTTTCTCTCCAATCGAAACGACGATACCGGTGAATCGTCCAAGAAAAATTTGTGGTTACTGCGGACCGATGCTGTTGGAGAAGCAATACAGTTAACAGCCATGCAGGGAGATATCGGTAATTACAAATGGTCTCCCAATAGCCAGTTAATTGCTTTCTCAGCGCTCGACGCCGAAACGGCAGAAGAGAAAGATCGGAAACGTACGAAGAATGATCCTCAAGTCGTTGACGATAACATCAAACACCTGCGGCTCTTTGTTGTGCCCGTGCTGCCTGAACCTCTCTCGCGAAATGATCTAAAACCTTACAGTCCCAGCAATCGGAGTGTCGCTGGCGAATTAGCTCGGGCAGGTCGTGCTGGATTCGATTGGTCTCCGGACAGTACCAAGATCGTATTTGCGCACGTCGAATCACCCGATCCAGACCACTGGCGCAGCGCCGATTTATCTATAGTCGATTATCCAAGTGGTCTTGTGTCTTCGCTGGCGCAAACGGCTGCTGCTGAGGCTTCGCCAGCATTTGCTCCTGATGGAAAATCGATAGCGTTTTCAATCAGTGACGTTCCTCCCTCGTGGGCGGGCACTCGCCGGATCGCCATCGCAACTTTGGGCAATTCAAACCAGCAGGTTTTGCCCGAAACTCAAGACGGATTTGGGCGATATTCAGAAATCGTGGGCTGGACGCGTGAGGGAGACGAAATCCTCTTTGCGGAAATGCAAGGAGTGAATTTGCGTCTGATGTCGATCGATCGCACAGGAAAAATCCGGCCACTCAGTAAAGCTTCTGGCATGTCGAATAGCGGCTTCAACTTGAATGCCTCAAGAACCCACGTTGGATTTGCGTGGGAGAATCTCGATGTACCTCCCGAAGCTTATTGTGCCAAGCTCGACAGTTTTCAACCGGTTCAAGTCAGTCACATCCAACCTGCAATTGCTGACCGCAAGTCATTGACAAGGACTGACGTAATTCGATGGAAATCGACTGACGACTTTGAAATCGAAGGCTTGCTTACCTATCCTGTCGGATATCAAACGGGTTCGCGGTATCCGTTGTTGTTGGTAATTCACGGAGGCCCCATGGGCGTATTTGCACGGAACTTTGATGGAACCGCAAACCCGTATCCCATAGCGACTTTTGCAGAAAAGGGGTATGCCGTCCTGCGTCCCAATCCCCGTGGCAGCAGCGGCTACGGAAAGAAATTCAGATATGCAAATTACGGTGACTGGGGAGGCGGAGATTATCGAGATCTGATGCAGGGAGTCGAACATCTGATCGCCACGGGTGTTGCTGATCCTCAGCGACTCGGCGTAATGGGCTGGAGCTACGGCGGCTTCATGACCAGTTGGATCATCACGCAAACGAATCGTTTTCGCGCCGCCAGCGTGGGTGCCGGCGTAACGAACTTGGTAAGCTTTACTGGCACCGCGGACATTCCAAGTTTTCTGCCAGATTATTTCGGGGGCGAATTTTGGGACCGATTGGATAGCTATCGAAACCACTCAGCGATGTTCCATATCAAAGGTGTGACCACGCCCACGCTGATACAACATGGCGAACGCGACTTGAGAGTTCCTTTGCCCCAAGGCCAGGAATTGTACAGTGCGCTAAAGCGGCAAGGCTGTACAACCAAAATGATTATCTATCCGCGGGCTCCACACAGCATCGAAGAACCAAAGCTCCTACTCGACTGCATGCAACGCAACGTCGAGTGGTTTGAGAAGTATGTCCAGTATGTCCGCAACAATTGACTTATTAAGCCCAACTTTTTGCTTTGGCGAAGTGGGAAATTCGAATATCCCAACGAAAACGCGGAAATTTGGTGGTGTGCGAATTTTGGGATTCTGGCTACTGGGTCGGGATGAAGCCTAGGTAGGCGCAATATCGCTAGCTCAGCCAAAGACAGAAAATCCAAGTCGCCAACCGCTGGCGAGTAATTATATTCAAGCGAGTTCAGCATTAAATTCAAGAAACTTCATTGCCAAGCAACAA
>CAZVBC010000482.1:0-4922 GCA_964625155.1 uncultured Pirellulaceae bacterium | reverse complement strand
AAAACCTAGGAATTAGAAACATCTGTTTCCCAGCCAACTTCCGCTCACTGTCTATATTGCCTGAGCTCCCGTTAGGGTTTTCACTGCGTTCTAGAATTGATCTGTTCGGTGATTCCGACGAGCAAACCGAATCTCACTTGCCGCGTTATAATCTGCATTGCAAAGATGATCGACGCATTCACGTGTGTAAACAACAGTTTAGGAGTCAAGATTGAAAACCCTGACGCAACTTATTCAATCGTTCTCGACCTTGCACATGTTGCTGTGTCTGTTGTTCATGGTCCTAGGCATTTCTTTTCTAGCTCGCTTAGGCCAACCGAGACGCAGTCCAGCCATAGGACAACCTTTGCCAGAGCTCCAATTGCAGCCATTGGTAAATACGAAGACGCTCGTTAGTCAGCAAGAAATAGCCGGAAAAGTCGTGGTTTTGCACTTTTGGGGAACATGGTGCCCACCCTGTAGGCTCGAGTTCCCTGGCTTCGCTAAAGTCGAACAAAAGTTCCGAGATAATCGGAATGTTGTCCTATTATCAGTCAGTTGTTCGGGCGGTCCCGAGGATGATCTCAAATCACTTGCGTCGCAGACACAAGACTATTTGTCGAAGCAATCTCCACAAATGGCCACGTATTGCGATCCAACAGGAATGACTCGATTGTCAATCGGCAAACTCCTTACCTATGGTGAACTCGGGTACCCAACAACTGTATTGGTCGATCGAACGGGCAATATCGCGCAAGTTTGGGAAGGGTACACACCCGATGGTATGAATCAACTTGAGCGTTTAACAGATGCTCTTCTACCTTGAAACAGCCTGGAATTTCAGTTGCTCCGGATCTCTCTATTTGAATATCGCCAAATTGCGAAGGGAGCAGAGGCTGGTGCCTGGTAATGCTGGAATAGGCGATCTTTAGTACGCGCAGCCCGATGGGCACGCGGTTAAACGATTTCCCGCAAAGGCTTATGTTCTTCCGACCAACTGCGACATGAGTCGAAGCAGAACGTGAAGATTGAAAGGAGGGCTCAATAAAAACGAAGCTTAAGAAAAACGAAGCTTAAGAAAAACAAAGTGCGGATGAGAGGAGTTGAACCTCCACGACCTTGCGATCACTAGAACCTGAATCTAGCGCGTCTGCCAATTCCGCCACACCCGCAGTTCGGCGCTGTCCAGCAATTGATTTTGCTGTAGCGCTGGCAAAGGACAATATTGTTGAGGATTGACTCGTACTGTCAATGGGTATCAGGCGGCAAACGCGACATGGAATTCTGTTGATTAGTTGAACAGATATTTCCCTGGTCGTCGTACTGATAAAACCCGCAACCACTTTTGCGACCCAATTTACCGGCGCTCAGCAGGCCGTTTAGGAACTCGAGTAACTGTTCGTTTGCATTCGCTTGCGTTTGTGCCCAGCGAGCATTGCTCAGCCCTTGATGAATCAGTTCCAATCCAATTTCGTCCATGAGCTGAAATGGACCAGCCTGCATGCCCGATACAAGCTTCCAGGCGACGTCGATATCTTTTGGTTCAGCGACTCCTTTTTCAGCCAACTCAAGCGAAGAACGCAGTAGCGATTGCAACAACCAATTGACTACGTAACCTGGATGCTCGCGTCGCAACAGCATCACTTGTTGCCCCATCATCTTGGCCACGTCAGTCAGGTAACCGATGACCGAAGCTGCAGTATTGGGGCCACCTACAACATCCGCCACGGTCGAGCGAAATAGTGGAGCATGAAAATGAAAATGCGCAAACCTTGCATCATCCGTTACATACTTACATAACATGGAAGGTGTGAAGTAGGAACTATTCGAAGCAATAATCGTGGGAGACGGAAAACGCGTGCTCAGCTCGCGCAGGACCCTCTTCTTAACTGAAACTTGTTCAGTAACACATTCCAGTACAATATCGGGCGAGCATTCAACCAAATCCAGCGCCGGAACGATTGATACATTCTGCCTCCATTCCACCTCGCTCTCGCGGTCGCTCGCAATACCAAGTCGATTCGTCAGCGCGGCGCGCGCCGCCATATAAACTTGCTCATTGGCGAGCATCCAGCCCATTGCCTGCTGACACGCGTCTGGTTGAGAATCATAAAGTTGAACGCGAACGCCAAATACGGCCATACGCAAAGCGATCTGCTGTCCGATCCAACCAGCCCCAACAATCAGCACATTTGGTGACAGTCGCGATGCCGATCTTGGATCATTCATAGAAGATAATATGCCGCCTAAATCCAGTATGCTTTTAACTGCCGACCGCATGACAGCCAAAGTGTAATGAACATCAACAGATCTTAGCATCACAATCGGATGCCTTCGAGGCCTGACAGGTACCAGCAGCTAAATCTGTACTACAGGTGATTTATTGACGCCAAGGATGGCGATATGCTGAGCGGATTATCGGATCAGAATCACCTTTGCACTATTGCGTACTTGCGAGCCTACGATGAGTTCATTACAGCGGAGAGATTTGCATTTCCATTCTTTCGATGAAGTCTTGGCGGAACTAGAAAAGTTACAAACCACAGGTTACACACAAACTGGTAAGTGGAGTTTGGGTCAGATTTGTAGTCATCTGAATGATTGGATGACGTTTCCGCTGGACGGTTTTCCAAGTCAAATCTTGCCGATTCGCGTAATGTTATATCTGATGAAGATCACCATGGGAAAGTCGCAGTTTCGCAAGATTCTCGCAAGTGGCTCCATGAAGAATGGCATGCCTACGATGCCCGAAACGGTTCATCCACCCTCTCCAGAAGATGCAACTGCGATGGATCAATTTCGCGGCACATTGGCTCGCATGCGAGACTACCGAGGGGAAGTGTTCCCATCACCTCTGTTTGGCGAAATGGACCTTGACTCAGCTAAACGGCTACAGTTAATTCACTGCGCCCATCATTTGAGCTTCCTCGTGCCTAAGGCACCCGGCGACTGAGAATTTACCGTGACACCCGAGTGCTTGCCCACTGCCGCAATTTTTTTTGGCGGTGATGCGTAAGGCGTCGTCACTTACGATGACTGTTTCAAATCATTGAAAGCGAGGCCAATCAGCCGAAACGCTTTAGCGTCCGCTTCTTTCTGATGCATTTATCGACTATCGGAAACCGGAGGCTAACGCGTTCCGGATGTTGTTATGTGTCTCGCAAATGAATAGGGGATTTGCCGAAAGACAATGTACTGTCGAGTTTCAAATCGATCATGATCCTTGACGACAAAGCGTTGTTGTCGGCGTGCACCTTCCGGGTGATCAACGACTCCGAGTACCATCAACGTGTTCAAGTTCGTGCGTAGCGTCTGCGGTCGAGCCAACGACGGCACATCGTCAGCCAACAGCGAACGTTCCTACCATGAACCCTCAACGAATCTCAGTTAGCGCAACTTCGAACTGGGCCACTCACAGCCCCACAGCTTGCACTACCGACAGTTCGTAATTCTTACCCAAGATTCCCTGTCACGCAGCCAGCCTTCACCGCTCAAGTCCTTCGCAGAAGCTAAAGTCAACTCTCTCTGCGGCTCGTTCAACTCCTCCGATCCCCACACCTTCGGCGAGTGTTTACCTCAACAAATTAGTTTGTGCGTCGAACTGAGCCGCCGGAGCGCTGTGACCAACGACTGCGCATCCATAACATGGCTAGAAAATCGTATGCTGCATGTGCCGCGATAGGACACAACAGGCTGTGGGACATATGCAGCACTATCCCCAAGTAGGCACCCATTACCGATGCTACGAGCGCATACTTCCAGCTCAGAGCGTGACACAATCCAAAAATGGCTGAGGCTAATACAATGGCAACGATGTCACTCAACGGAACCCCCTCAAGAGCAATGGAGATCCAACGCTGAAGCCAGCCACGAAAGAGCATTTCTTCACCGACGCCAGCAGCAACGCTGATTGCGAGCAACATGCCCACGGGCGCATCAGCGATAAAACCTCCCAACGCTCCGCGCGTCTGGGTTTCCAAACTGCGAGCCCAGGGTAAATCACTGTGATCGGCAAGTATCAACAACAATATGATTGGCAGGGCACATAAGTTTCCCAATGCTATCATCCTGAGAGCGTACAAATAATCGCTTTGCTGTAGCTCCTGACCAGCTTCGTTGATCCATGGCCATGGTCCGACGAGCCATCCCAATCCTAACGCTATGAACGCCAAACCAAACTCAAAGCCGAGTCCCATTGCCAGCAACGGTAGATAGCTAGCAAATTGGCTGGGGCTTGATTGCTCGATGTTGTCGTGGTCGTCCAACTTTGCTATTCCTGATCTGCAAAAAAAATGCTGACTAGGCAACGGCCTGTCTGAGTCACAATCGTCGACAGAGCGACAGGGGCATTTAAATGGTACTCTACGACCAACCGATGAGAAATACTTCGTCATGGTATCGATGACAGCAACCTCAACCGTCACTGCGTCATTGGCGAACGGCCTTGGTGCCGACTCGATGTTGGGCGTGGCTAGTCTTGATACTCCTCAAGTACAGCAAACGAAACTTGAGATCCGGGCACTGGTAGCAGAAATTGCCGAATTGGCGAATAGAAGGATTGAGCCGCCAGAATTTTATAGTGGAATGCTCCCTCGTATTTGTTTGTCGATGGGGGCAACTGGTGCAGCAGTCTGGCGGGTCGACACGCGAGCAATGGTTTCACTTGCCGCCCAACACGCCCTCCCGAGTGAATTAGTTTGCCGCGATGGTGCGCCAAGTGAAACGCACTCCCGAATCATCAATTGCATCTTGTCGGAGGGGCAACCCGTACTTGTCCCAGCAGGTTCGGTGGCCATTGAAGCAGGACGTCCCGAGAATCCTTTTAACGCTGCCCTCATAGTTATTCCGGTGCGCATCGACCAACACATTGATTTCCTGTTGGAAGTTGTACAGCCTGGGGGCGGTGTGCCGTTCGCCCAGCGAGGTTGCTGGCGTTTTGTCGC
>CAZVBC010000481.1:0-4936 GCA_964625155.1 uncultured Pirellulaceae bacterium | reverse complement strand
AGGAGTTCGGAGTTGACCGATTCGTCCTCTTTGGGCTGTGCTCAGGTGCCGATGATAGTCTATACGTTGCCCAAGCCGACGAACGCGTAATCGGAGCCGTGTTGCTGGATGGGTTGGGCTTTCGCACGCCAGCGTATTATCTGCGCAGATGCGTACAGCATTACTTACCCAAAATCCATTCGTGGCAGCAATGGAAAAAACTTGCACATCGACTCTTCCAAAGGAATACATTGCCGACAAACTCGATGATCGGCGGAGATGACATCCGCGAGTTTCCGACTCGTGACAAAGCCCAGCGATTGTTGCAATCGCTGATCAATCGGCAAGTGTCATTGATGTTAATCTATACCGGGGGTGCCAGGGATTACTTTAACCATGAACGGCAGTTTGGTGAGATGTTTCCCGAACTGAATACGGACGGCAGAGTGAATGTGAAGCTAATGCCACAGTGCGATCACGTGGCTTTTCTGTGGGAAGATCGACAGTGCATTATCCAGCAATGTTCTGACTGGGTTCAATCACAACGTGAAATTGCTCGACCATCGGTTCGCGTGGCCTAAGATCTCGAAGCTGCAAAGCTCGTGGCGACCGGCTCCCGGGGATTTTACTTTTGCCCAGCTAAGCTGTGACAAAGCACTAGCCAATTTCTGAGTGCGTGTAGTGACCGCATGTTATGTGTTACTCTGCGAGTGTGTTCTGCCAGGCCTGATGTTGTCCACAGACCAGTCCCTCTGCTCAGCGCTTGCACTTTGCGAAAGTTGACACTACGCTACTGACGTAAGGTTCTGACGGCTGGGCGCATGGGATAGAACAGCGAGTTTGTGCAATGTATTGGCCGACTGGGATACGGGTATCGACGATACCGAAGTTGTTCATCATTGCTATCCTGGTACTTGCAACACATGAGCGATGGATCTTTTCTGCAGCGGGACAATCACCGTCGAAGATCGAGTTCAATCGGCAAGTTCGTACACTTTTGGCTGACCGTTGTTTTCGCTGTCACGGTCCCGATCAATCGCAACTGCAAGCAGAATTGAGGTTGGATTCACGAGAGTCGGCTACGGCAGTCCGCGAAGGTCGCGCGGCTATTCGACCAGGGAATCCTGACGCCAGCGAACTAGTGCGCCGTCTAGTCGAGGCGGATCCGCAATTGCGCATGCCGCCTCCAGAATCTGGTGAGCCACTTGCGTCGAGTGAAATCGAATTGTTGCGAGAGTGGATACGGCAAGGAGCGGAATACGAGCCCTTCTGGTCGTTTGTTCCACCCCGAATTCATGTGCCGCCTCAAACGACGCAAATAGACTGGACCAGATTGCCGCTGGACCGTTGGATCTTGGCACGATTAGAAACTGCAGGTTGGCAACCTTCTCCCCAAGCCACGCGCGAAATGTTAGCTCGCCGCCTCGCGTTGGACCTCACCGGGTTACCCCTCAGCATCGAGGAGCTGGATAGTTTTGTAACCAACCCAGCGCCAGATGCTTACGAGCGCCTGGTGGATCGGTTGTTGGCGTCAGCACGATATGGCGAGCGGATGGCCCAGTTCTGGTTGGATGCGGCGCGATACGCAGACACGCACGGATATTTTGTCGACGGCGAACGCACGATGTGGCGATGGAGGGATTGGGTCATTGATGCATTCAATGCTAATCAGCCATTTGACGAATTTACGATCGAGCAACTAGCTGGCGATCTGCTCCCCAAGGCTACGCTCCAGCAGCAGATTGCGACAGCATTTAATCGCAATCATACGGCGACGAACGAAACCGGGGTGATTGATGAAGAGTATCGTATTTCCTACGTGATGGACCGACTGGAAACGACTGGGACGATCTGGTTGGGCCTGACGTTAAACTGCGCTCGTTGCCACTCTCACAAGTTTGATCCCATATCGCAACACGATTATTACCGGATGCTGTCCTTCTTCAATCAAGTTCCGGAAAAGGGCAATATTCAAACAGAAGGCAATTCCCAGCCTTTGATCTCGACACCCACCGACGACCAACTGACTCGCCTAGCTCAGTTGAACAGCCACAACAAGCAGGCGGTACAAGCATGGCAAGCGATCGAACCGCGAGTGCACACGCAATTTGAAAAGTGGAAAACGACTGCTGATTCCACGATACAGAGTTTCAAGCGAACAGGTTTGTTGGCTCGATTTTCTTTCGAAGAAGATCTGCCTGGCTCGGTTTCCAAAGCGGCCCCACTTCCGTCGTCCTCTCAAAAAGATGTGCGTCAGCCTGCGGCCCATGAAGGTGTTCTATTGGCGAGTACTGAAGATCGAGCGTTGACTTACGGAACGAGCCTGAACGGGCGCGCGGTCCAGTTGGACGGTTATGCACATGCGGTGTACTCAAACGAGCAAGCATTCAGCTTCGAATCGTCGATGCCTTTCACAGTAGGTGCATGGGTTTTTCCGACGGCCAGTAGTGCGGGGTGCATTATATCCAAAACCGATGATCATCAATTTCTGCGAGGGTTCGATCTGCTGTACGAGAAAGGAAAGTTGGTCGCTCATTTAAATCATCGAGCGGAAAGTGACGCTATTCGAGTGCGTTCGTCTGCTCCCGTTGCAACCAACCGCTGGCAACACGTAGCAATCGGTTATGATGGCTCTGGACGAGCGTCAGGGTTGTCCATGTTCATCGACGGCAAGAGTGTTGCTACGATTATCGAATACGACAATCTGCGTGGTTCGATTCAGAATTCACAGCCATTTCGTGTCGGTCGACGGAGTGACAGTTTAGGTTTTGTGGGTCTGATCGACGAAGTAAACATTTTTGCTCGCAAGTTGGAGCCTAAGGAGCTGACAGCCTGGGTAGACGGCGAGAGCCTCGCCAGTGCACTGCGCACCCAGGCCGACCAGCTTGGTGCCGCTCAATCGCAACGTTTGCTCGAGCATTTTCTCAAGTCCTCCGAGCCAGAATATTGGAAGGTCTATGAGGAGAAGGTGAGCGCAATATCTCAGTTGCAGGCGTTCGAAAAGCGTTTACCAACAACTATGGTCATGCAAGACCAATCCGAGCGGCGCAAGACGTATGTGCTGGTTCGCGGGCAATACGACCAACCAAGTGATGAAGTCACAGCCGGTATTCCGCAAGTATTGTCCACTCATACCGTTTTGGAATCGAACGAAGCCGACCTCAGTTTGGACAATCGTTTGGATTTCGCTCGCTGGTTAGTTGGACCACAGAATACCCTGACAGCACGTGTGACAGTCAATCGCTTGTGGCGCCAGATCTTCGGTGTGGGAATCGTTAAAACCACCGATGACCTGGGTACTCAAGGGGAATGGCCAAGTCACTTGGAATTGCTTGATGAGTTGGCGATCGACTTTCAACGCAGTGACTGGGATACCAAGTATTTGCTGCGCAGAATTGCCAACAGTGCAACTTACCGCCAGTCGTCACGTGTCGCGCCGGAAATTTACGAGCGAGACGTTGAAAACCGTTTGCTGGGCCGTGGTCCGCGCTTTCGCTTGGAAGGTGAAGCGGTGCGTGACCAAGCACTGTTTGTCGCCGGTTTGTTGTCCAACAGATTGGGAGGTGCTTCGGTCAAGCCCTATCAACCGCCAGGTTTATGGGAAGCGGTTTCCTACAATGGTGACCACACAAACGATCAGGATTACGGTGAGTGACTGTATCGGCGCAGTCTTTATACTTTGTGGAAGCGACAAAGCCCGCCGCCGGCTGCTTTAATCTGTTATGCACCGACTCGCGAGGCTTGCCTCGTTGCACGTTCGCGCACTAATACGCCGTTACAATCGCTGGTATTGATGAATGATCCGACCTATGTTGAAGCGGCGCGAGTGTGGGCCGAACAACTTACGCGATCGATTAATGAATGGGGTGCGGCAGAAAGTTCGTCTGCAACACGGGTTGATGCTGAACTGATTAAAGTCGCCTTTCGACAGTTGCTAAATCGTTACCCGAACCAGACTGAATTGGTTACTTTGCAGAGTCTATTTCAACAGCAGTATAAGCATTTTGTTGCTTCGCCCGAGGAAGCTGTGCGTCTGTTACAAGTGGGTGAATTTCGCAAATTCTCGCACCAACGTCGGCAGGCTAATGAGTTAAGAGATCAGGCTTCAGCGACCGCCGCCTTAGCGGTTGTATTACACACTCTTTTGAATCTCGACGAAGCCATCACTAAGGAATGAGTTATGCCAAGTTGTAATTTGGACCACTCGCTTCGGCGTGATGTGAAGCATACGGCAACTCTGTTGCGGCGCGAGCTGGTCAGCAGAACGACGTCCGGTGTGGGACTAGCCGCACTGGCCTGCCTGCTTCAATCAGATGCATTACCGGCGACAACCGTCAACCAAAGTCCATTGAGCAAACATTTTGGAACGGCCAAACGAGTCATTTCACTCTTTATGCATGGTGGGCCGTCGCAAATCGAGTTACTCGATTACAAGCCGCGACTGCGTGAATTGTCCGGCACAGAGTTACCGGATTCGATCCGCCAGGGACAGCGGCTGACAGGCATGACCAGCAATCAAAAGAGTTTTCCAGTAATTGGCTCGTCTTATCGATTCCGCCAACATGGACAAAGTGGAGCCTGGATCAGCGAGCTGTTGCCTCGGCTTGCACGGCATGCTGACGAGTTATGCATTGTGCGGTCGATGTATTCCGAGGCGATCAACCATGATCCTGCAATCACTTACATGCAAACTGGAAGTCAGCTTCCAGGTCGGCCTTCACTTGGATCCTGGCTCAGTTATGGGCTTGGTCGTGAAAACGATGATCTGCCTACGTATGTTGTCTTGCTGTCGCGCGGGAGTGCTGCGAGGCCGGATGATCCGCTGTACGCGCGCCTGTGGGGGGCCGGTTTCTTACCTTCGAATCATCAGGGGGTTTGTTTTCGTGCGCAGGGAGATCCTGTTCTGTACTTGAGTCATCCGAGCCAACTCAGCGAGCATGTTCGTCATGAAATACTC
>CAZVBC010000480.1:0-4950 GCA_964625155.1 uncultured Pirellulaceae bacterium | reverse complement strand
GAAGATCTGGTTGGTATCCGTAAGCGTTCCTACTCGATTCAATCCGGTACCTGTGTTCATGAGAACCCGATTCCCTGAGGCGGCAGCATCGAGTTGAACAAATCCCTGGGCAAAGAACCGTTCCGAGGGTGTGTAAAGTCCGCCCAGGAAAGGCTGGAGATGAACTGAGTTGTTTTCGATGGAAAGCAATGATTGCCCGTTGGCATAGTTGACATGAGTATCGCGTGCAGTCGGAAGGGCGATGCCAAGTCCTCCCGTCCATGCCATGGATTCCGTCTGATAGAGCAGAGCCTTAGCATACAAGGTGAGATTGCCAAAACGGGTATCGTATCCGTTGGAAAATTGGCTACCGTCCAACGTGGTCGATGAGATCGCATCAGTTGAGAATGGAGCCCGAAGCTCGAGCGATGTCAGGCCATCGAAGAAAGTCTTTTCAATGCCAGGGATGAAGCGATTTAGATCTCGCGTTCGTGAGCCATACTGCGGATTGTGGACGAGGCTATAGCGACAGTAAACTCGGTCTGTTGGGAGAATCGCTCCCCCTTCGGCGATTTTCAATCGTCCGACTCCACCACTCGTTGGGTCAGCGAATCGAGTGTCGAGTCGTACGATGTAGTTGTAGAAGTAGAAAGCGTCGAGGTCTTCGCCGCCGGCTAGCGTATCTGCTCCACCTTGCAACAATCCACCGGAGGTCGATGCATCAAAGGTGGTTGTTCCAGGAATCGCATTTCGAGTCGCAAAGACTCCAGCGACTCCATTGGTGTAGCTATTCGACGGTTGCTGAAGAACGATGATGTCGTAGGGAAGGCCGGTCGATGCTAGTTGGGCTTGGATTTGGGAAATAGAATCGATGGTGGTAGCCGATGCGTTGTCGTTAATGGTTCCGACCAGAGTTGCCCCCGGAATGACACCGCTCGCCCGAAAAATCGATTGCAGTTGTTGGACGGAAGTTATGGAAGTGCTAAACACACCAACCGGTCCTGGTTCGACCAACGTTAGTGTTGACCCACCTCCTGGCAGTACACCAGGTACATCGAGATCATCAGCCACGACCATCAGGCGGTCCAGCACTGCATCAGCCCGAAACTGTGTTGGAGTGCCACCGAAAAAGTCACCGATCATGGCAGGCGTTCGGTATCGAAAGTCACAGATCTTTTTCGACGCCTTCGATGTCTTAGGTAGCTCATCGCAGCCAAGTGAAGATGAATCGCAAATCGGATAGTTGGCACAGGATGATGACCTAGGCTCTTGCGAAACCCCATGGTTGGCAAGTGCCGCCCCAAATAGGAATGCAGCGGATAGTGTGATGGGTTTGCTAGCCATATCGCGACCTCGATAAACAAAACGAAACTTGTTCATCTTCGATCGGATCAAATGGACACCAGAAGTAACGATTATGCCGTTTTTTCGGTTTGATTGGCCACACATGGCCCGCACAATCGATACAGATTGCCTGAGCTATGGGTTGCACCAGAACATGCGGCCCCGATGAATGAAGTGGCTGTGTTCAATCATCCTGGCGTACGCTGCCTTCGGCGATGTGCTACAATGTAATGCGGATTCGCTCTCGCATTAGCAGCATTGATTGATGAATGTTGGCCATTTGGCTAGTACTCGCCGGGAACTGGGATGTCACAAGAAACGGAACTCGACGACTTCAAGCTTGGGAAGCCTCCCATAATCGAGGCTTGGATTCGCGCGACGTTTCATCCTACAGATGCCCCAGACGCTTGGGAATGGACAGGAACCTTTGAATTCCTCGAGTCTTTTGCTCCTGAACTAGATACCATCGAGAGTTTGCCCGAACCACCTAGAGTGGAGCGTGTCAAAAAGAAGGGAAAACGCCACCAGGAATTGCAATTTACTCTCGAACCCCGCTATTTTCGAGTTCGAAACGCGGACCGAAGCAAGATAGTCCAGGTAGGGAAAACGGATCTGCTTGTCAGCAGAATGAGAACCGATGCAGCAGCCTATCCAGGTTTCACGGAAGTACTAAGATCGTTTGAGGAGATACTCAAACGGTTTACACAATCGATTGGGGCAAGAGCCATCAACACGATCGAACTTCATTACGTCGATTTGATTCAGATCCCTTTGCCAGCGGATGGACGAATTACGCTGTCAGACTACTTCCAGGGAATGGGAGAGCCCAAGTCGAGTCCTTTCGGTGAGACTTGGCAATTGAGTTGGTCAGCAAACCTGATTCCTCCAGACTCGTCCGATACCGCGCAGATAGCCTTTCAGACGATGCCAGCAGAAGATCAGTCAGTGAGATTTCGAGTCGATTGGCACCGGACCACACGCATGACTCCTTCGAGCGAGCACTCCGTTCGGTCGCAACTTACAGCCGCACACAAGTATCTAAAATCTTGCTTCCATAGTTTTTGTCTTCCTAGGACATGGGAACTATTCGAACCATCAAGGAAATCACAAACATGATCGCATTGGACTGTCAGCACCTGGAACCGAACGTACAGATCGTCGAATCATTTCACGATTTCCACGGAAGCATTTTGGGCAAGGAGCGACTCTATCAGGACCCCACAAAGTTGATGATCGAGGGATTTCAAGTTGGTGACGTGGCCTACCGAGTTAACCATTCCCTCCACGGTCAGTACGAACCACCGCTCAACCAATCATCAGGGCGGTTCTTTGCGTCGGAGCTACTTAGGCTAAAGGGAAAGATAGATGGAATCGAATTCATTGGTCGAGGAAAATCGATCGTCCTTGCCCGAAAGGATTGGGAATTTGAAGTGGATCGAGCGATCCAGAGGTTGCTCTCACTTCAGGACTTCGAGAGAAACGAAAACGAGTCGTATGCATGGAGTGTGCTTGGTAGCCACTTCGATTTGACCGCGATACGGTATTCTGCGCCCCTTAAGATCCGTGCATTTGGCCAATTGGAAGGTATTCGTGGAAACCGCTACTTCGTTCGATGGTTAGACGGCAAGAAGACGAAGTTTTTTCGTCAACACATCCCAAGCGAGCTAGTCGGATTTCGAACTGGACAGTCGTTCGAAGCAATTGTGTTGCGAGATGCCAGAACGTTCAAACCGCTGGGGATTTCTGCTGCGTTCCCAATGAAAGCTCTACCCAATGTGACTGAGGACGAGGCAATGGAGCTTTTTGGACCTAAGGCAGGTAGAGCGTCGTCGAGCCAGCTAGATTGGGACTAAGAATTGTCGCTGGCAAAGGTACTTTTTGTCGATGTGGGACAAGGTAGTTGTCAAGTAATTTTTCTTGGCAACCAGCGGGCGATCGTAATCGATGCTGGTGTCTCGCCAGAACTTCCTCTCCGGCTCTTGAAGCTCAACCATATTCAGCACATCGACCTGTTAGTCGTTTCGCATAGCCATTCGGACCATGATGGAGGTGTCGCTACCAATCGCCGTTCCAACAGCAAATCCGACCCGATATCAGGAGTACTCGTCGCTTATAAAAACGCAATTGGAAAGGTGGCATACGTTTTTGATTCGGCATTCAAAGAGCGTGCGGTAGGCCGTTATCTCGTTAGCCTACTCAAATCGAAAGAACTTAAAAACGATGAGTGCATTCCAATCGTGAGCAGTAGTCGGCCTGAGCCACTTTGGATCTCTGACGATGGACAGACCGTGCTTGCTGCACTAGCACCGCTGGGTGGTCAGAGCTTGTTGGAACACGAAGCCTGCAATCCGAATCAATCGAGTGCTATCCTGGAACTTCGGCATGCCGGCAAGAAGATTGTGTTTGCTTCCGATTCGGAATACGCTCAATGGCGAGACCTATACCGCATACGAAACAACAAGCAGTTAGAGTGCGAGGTTTTGACAATGCCACACCATGGAGGACTAATGCATGGATCTTCTACCGACTTAAACTGGTTCGCTCAACAAGCGGTTGGAGCAAAGGTAGTCGTCGTTTCAGTTGCGACAAGGAATCAACACTCGCACCCTCGACCAGAAGTCATTCGCTCGTTCGCATCTCAGGGATGCCATGTAATGTGCACTCAAATCACGGAGCAGTGTTGCGGTAATCTGGAAAGTGTCCGACCAGCGGTAATCGGTTCGCTAAACTACCCTTGTCGATCATCCTCGCGGCAAGTGAAGCTCGGGAAGAAGAGCAAGCGAAGTGCCCATGTCGCTTGCGCAGGAACCATAGCCGCAATGCTGCACGATACAGGAATCGAGGTTGAAGGGCTCCTGCAACATCGTGCTGGTGTCGATCGACTATCTAGCCACGGACACTCCCCATGTTGTCGTTAGCGGTTAACCTCAGTGCCAGTAAGTGCGACCTTTCACGATGCTGAAATGACTTCGACAACCAGTTGTTCGCCAGACCGATGGTCGAACAGTGATCAAGTTTTTGGAATCGATCGAGTAGCTCCATCGCGGATGAGTGCTTTGAACGCACGGAAGCTGAACGCGGGCTCCGCACCCACAGGGACATTTTAGTTCTACTTGCCAAACGACTTCGTCCTCTCGGATTAAATAGACGCAGTGGTCTTCGAGATCGATCGGATTGTCGTCAATCAATCGAACTTTCCAAACGATGTCTTTGACAGCGAACCATGATAGCAACCACTGCCAAATCGATCTAAGTATGGACACGATGCACCTCCTCTACTTTGGAAAGTTCCGGCATCCCAAGCAAGGGTCGCATGTCTCCTCGGCCCAGATTCCTGGATACAACTCCACATCGCTCTCCGTCCGAATCGCGAGCCACGAAGCTACCTGAAAGTGACCATCGCTGGCTTGCAAAGCCAACGTTGCTCTCATCACGCAAATTATGAACACGGCACAGAAATTCGAAGACTCCGTAACCGGCTACAATCGTATTGATCGGCATCACTGCTGGTCGACTCACTTCGGCACCGTGGATGTATCCAACGGCTTCCCTAGCAGCAAACTCTTTAGGGTCGGTCCGTTGGAGGATCTCCGCTTGAACTCGGTCCAAGGTAAATACTTGCCGACT
>CAZVBC010000479.1:0-4951 GCA_964625155.1 uncultured Pirellulaceae bacterium | reverse complement strand
TGTTTTCACTGGTACAGAAGTTGGAGAACGTGGCTCGTACCTACGAGCTAAGCATTACGACTGTCCGACTTGTCGTCATGTTGACTTCTCTGTTATCAATAAGACACGCTTTGATCGACAAATCAAAACCCTTGACTATTGCTGGCTAAAAGTCAGACCTCTCAACGCATCGCTGCCGCTTCGGTCGATGACAGCGTCTAGCGCCCCTGTTAAGACAAAGCCATCCACTTTCGCCTTTGAAGATGCCAATTGCGCCTGAGCATTCACCAATTGTAGGTTCGATTCGAAGTAGGTGCGTCGAGCAACAAGTACCTGGATAAAGTCCATCTCGCCAGCTTTATAAGCAGCTTCGGCCAAATTCAATGCTTCTGAAGCGGTCGGTAAAATATCAGTGCTATAGGATTTCGACGCCTCTAACGCTGACTGATAGTCACTAGATACGGCCGCAAGTCGCGCACGAATCGATTGTTCAATGCGCTGCGATTCCATCACGGCTCTGCAATATTCAGCTCGAGCCGCTGCAATGTTACCCTGATTTTTGTTGAATACTGGGATTGGAGCGCCGACCTGTAAGTTCATCATTCCTGAATTGGTTCCGTTGTCGACTCCCGCACCCAATTGAACAGTTACGTTGGGTATTGCCTGAACTCCATGGCGGCTGAGTTCTGCTTGAGCCTGACTGATGCGAGCTTGAGCGGCTGAATACTCTGGGCTCATCGCTATTAGATTGGTAGCGACTTCTTCCCACTGAACAATATCTCCGTTCTGATCGAAACTCCCACTGAGAGTTCGAGGAGGAAGGCTTTTAACGCCTGCAATCGCAGCAATCTCTCGCCATGTCGCTTCGTACTTCGCTTGAGTTTGGCGGGAAACGAGTTCGATCTCACTGCGTTGGACTTTGGCTTGCAGGACGTCAATCTTCGATCCTTCGGCAGCCTTCAACCGCAGTTGGGCAACGTCATAGCCTTTGTCGAGCTGCTTGCGGAATTCTTGGATAAGCTCCAGTTGTTTCTGATATCCCAGTGCCTCGTAGTACCGTGTTTGAATGTCGGTGGTAACGCGAATACGTTGAGCTTCCAACTCTTGAAGCTGCGAACGAAGAGCTTCATTTTGCACGCGGCGATTAAGCCCGAGCTTGTCGGCAGTGACGATTTCTTGTTCGGCGAATAATAGGTGCTGATCCGTCCCACGATCGGCAAGCTGTTGAGCTTGGTACCCGACAATTGGATTAGCATACAAGCCTACTTGAGTGCGGAAACCGGCTGCTTTTTGTGTGGTTGCCGCAAGTTCCTTGATGGCTGGGTTGTTTGCCAGCGCAAGATCAACTAGCTGATCGAGAGTGGTTTCGCCCCCGCTGAACGCAACAGCATCTGCACTTGGATCACCGCTTAGGGGCTCCGTTGCAGCGAATACCACACTTGATGATTCGGAGGATTCGCTGCTCGCCGCTAAAACGACGGAAGGTTCGGTACCCGGTTGAGACGTCGATTGAGCCGGTTTGGCTATGTTCCTAGACGCAATTGCAGTTGACGGCACAGATGCATTTGTTGAGATTCGATTGCCTGTCGTCGCGCACCCAAGCATGACGCTGGTAGAGGCTAGAGCAAGCCATAAGAAGTGTGTCTTCATCTGATCGTCGTCCAAGAATTGAGTGAAACGCCAAACCTATCAATACAATGACAAGCGACGATTCGATCAAATGCGAGTATGGAACGGTTGAAGAGTTGTAGCAGGAGGACGAGGAATCATCGAACGCGTAGTGCTAGTCCAATTTTCAAACTGTGTGAACTGCGTCGATATCCAACTACATAAGGACGTTGATATTGGAGCATCGCTCAGATGAGCCGAAGCGACGTTCAACATCTTTACAGCACAATGCGGGCAACTTGATTGGTCGCTTAACGGTTGGTGGCGAGTTTCCTCAGATGGACATTTGTCGCTGCATTCGGATGAATGCTCGCAATCGCAACTCGCAGCGTCACAATGTGCTGTCGTCAACGTCGAGAATAAGCAAGACATGCAGACCGATTGAGGAAAGCAGAAAGACAGCAGCAAAAACGCCACAATCCATCGCGAGATTCCCTTTGGTCTGGAAAACACAACTTCGCTTCCCTGCTTTTAGTCGGTGACATCGCGAATTACGACGTCATCAAATTCATCGACAGGCCGAACCAGCAAACTTAGAAAGGATGTCTGAATCGTTAAAGCTTCCCAACGAGTCGGGATTTGAATCTCCCATTTTCGCCAGAACGCTTAAACGTTGCCTATCGATCGTAGCTGAGAATGCATGCAAATCCCGTTTGGGGTTTTGGAGGATAGATGCCTCGGGTTCGTTACGCGTTCGTTATTCAGCCGACGGAAAGAACCGCGCGGCTGAATCTTGGCAGCTTCAAGGTGCAGAAGTCGCATCCTTCGGCAAATACTTGTCGTTTCAATTGCCGCTAGAAACAATCGGAGTGTCCGCTGGCAGAGAAGGCAATGAGTTTTTCTTCGGAGATCGATTGGTTGTAGGTGCCACTAGGGAAGCATTGTCTACTTCCCTTTCTCGAAACAAGTCCCAACCTTTTGGCGTTACAGCGAATCTATAGCTTCCCTCAGTGATCGAATACTTTGCTTCGCCCAGATCCCGGCCATCAGGGGTCTCACCTCGGGAAAAACGGATCTCGTAGCTGCCCTTCTCTCTCAGCAATTGTTCTTCGCCCGATCGGATCTCGCCGTCGCGGGCTCCATCGATCAAATAGTTGACGGATGCGTTAAGCTCCGCGGGCATCATGATCTTCACGCCACGACCAGTGTATGGCATCGCGTTCGGCTTCAAGACTCGAACTGTGGACTGACCAGGGACTGCAATCGATGATGAAGAAAGGGTGGCCGGCGGTGGTTGAGTGATAACCATCGGGCTCGAAGGAATAACTGGAGTCGAGGAGATGATTCGCTCACCAGGGTTGAGTAACACGCCATTACCTGGATAAGTCGGGTGAAGGTGGGTTGTCGTGTGAGGAACATAGTCGACATGTCCATTGTGACGAACTGCATCCACATGCGTGGTTGTGTGAGGAATGTAGTCGGGACCGTAGTGAACCACGTTGTCAAAATGGGTCGTAGTATGGGGCACATTGTGATAGTGGCCGCCATGCCGGACAGTATCGTAGTGTGTAGTGGTATGCGGCACCGAATGAACATGCTGTCCAGAAGCAGCGCTCGAAGTCATTCCCAACATCAACGCCCCAATTGCCCAACTACCAAAGATCCTGTTCATCTTACTCTCCCTGTTCGCAAAGCTTTGAAGCCTCCATGCGAATAGACATCACATCCGTGGATAGTTTCAGATCTTAGCAAATAGGGTGCGCCAGATTCGCCTTTTCTTCGACAAATCTAACTCTTCCTCTTCCCTCCGGCGTAGCTTTCAACAAATCCACAAGGTTTTGACAGCATTTTGAGAATGCTGGTCAGTTAAAACAATATGAATAGAATCAAACAAAGCCGCCTCTCACAAGCCTGTGAACCTTCGTTTGGTAGTCATTTCGATAACACACGGCATTCAACTCGACTTCATCGGGATGCTTGTGTTTGCAGATTCCGCGTTTGCGGATCGACGACAGGTAGGATCTACTTGCGTTGCTGTCGGCTGGTTCGAATAGATATTGTGGCAGCGACAATCTAAAAGGACACTGCCACAAAAAGCTCGGTGTTGGCACGTGGTCGGAGACTTAAATTCCAACAACAAAAGTTCTAAAGACTTGCTTCAAACGTGCATGACTTTTCCATACAGCCTACTTTTTCAAAGCGACTTGTAGCTTGGCCGGTTGAACCTTTTTGTTCTTAGAGTCTGTAGAGTGCTTCGTGCTATGGCCATGCGTTCGGTGGCGCGCAGAATCGCTGTGAGTAATCCCTTTTTCTCGCGGACGAGCAAACGAGCTTTCGGCTGCATTCGATGCCGTAATGCCAAATATCGAGACTATCGCGAATACCACTACCGTTTTAAGCGAACCAGCCATGTGAAATATTCCTAATCGAACAAAAAACCTTTTACCTATTCCAACCGTAGCTCATGATCGAAACGGGGAGGGTGGAATAAACCGGTATTTTGCCCGATACCTTTGACGCGGAATGTCTGTCTGAAGGGATTGCACGGCCAAAACCATCTGTTTCGCCCCGTCGGACGAAGGCCGTCGTTGCTTCGAAAGGCATTTGCGTTGATGGAAAATCCAGGAAGTTTCGAATTCCCAAAATTGGGATTGAATTGGGATTGAAGGGTGGTCTCAAGCGATGGAGTTCCTCCGAGGTTGCAGTTGATGGATAAAGGAGCTATCCTAAAAGCATGAAATCCCCTTGTTTTGTGTTGCTATTGATCGTCAACTTGTTGACTTGCCCGCTGAGCTGCATTGCGAGCGCATCGCAATCTGCATTCGGTGTTGAAGATGTGTGCGCATGTTGCGACTGCTGCTCACCTTGCGAGGAAATTCCAGCTTCTAATGATACGAAGCCTCATGACCAAGACTGCAGCTGCAAGAGTTGCATTTGTGAAGGAGCAGTCGTATCGAATCCTGTCGAGTTACCCGATTCAGAACATGCCGTTAGCTGGATTCTGCCAATTCAATTCGCAGCTCCGGTACCATTACATTCGACGGGTTTTCTTGGTAATCATTGGTCCGAGCACGCTGGACAAATTCTCTCGGGTCGCAGTGCGCGCATAGCGTACCAATCTTGGCAGATCTGAGCCGTCTCGAACGTCGGTGACGACTACACGCACCGACCAGTTGAGCTTCTAAATCGTTTTGAACGCACCGCAACGGTGCGATCAAATCTCATCGCAGCGTTCGCTGTAGCCACCAGCTTTTACATGTATTAGTCAATTCATGCTTCTCCCTTGGGAATACGGTGTACGGAATCTGGCTCGACGGCCAGTTCGCACGGCATTGACCATGATGGCTCTCGCAACAGTCGTCAT
>CAZVBC010000478.1:0-4952 GCA_964625155.1 uncultured Pirellulaceae bacterium | reverse complement strand
TTGCTTTAATTCCACTGAATACGCCAAGAACTCGAGAAAACTCGTTTTCTGTTGCGTCGGAGATGGATTTAGTTTGGAAATCCAGGGCGGGGTTGGAAATGGGAGATCGCTTCATCCTCGTGGCTAGCTCTAGCAGCTCAATGGTCTCTGAGGCAAACAAAGCAACGTTGGTTGAGCGCGAACCATTCCACATATGACTGAAATGCAATTCCATGCCGCTCATTTTCAGATGCCTTGGCACCACGTGCCTTTGAAAACCATTTTCAACTTGTGAGAGATTCAACAATCGGCCGCTGTCCTTGGCCAGCGCGCCGAATCGCGCATTGATTGCAGTTGCCAGTCTCTCACGACGCTCGCGGTCAATTTGGGAAAAAAGCACAGGTGGCAATTGCGTCAGTATCATGGCGGCCTGAGCGACCAGCGCAGGTGGCGATTCCAAATTGCAAAGCGTTGCCTCGGCGCGATCGATCACTTCCGTTCGATAGGCAACAGACCATGCGGTCCGGTCTTCCGGCACAGGTTCAGACAACCAAAGCTTGCTGTTTGCAGAATTCCATGCCTTGAGAATCTTCATGGAATATGCACAGAGTTCTTGATAATCAGCGTTAGACTTATTCGCCTCGAGCATCCTGTCCATGTCCTTGGCCCACACGGCAAGTGTGGCAACGATTTCAAGTTTGGCCTCGTCACTCAAGACTCTTTGACCCGGAAGGACTCGCTTTTCCAGCCACTCGAAGACAGGTTTCACTCGCGACAAATCAAATCCCAAACCGTTTTTGATAACTCGCATGTGCATCCGATTGCTATCTGTTTCCAGCAACTTCACCAGGATTTCGCCATACGCTTTTTCAGGATTGCAGGTGCGCAGAATGCCGAAGATCTTTGAATCCAGCGGTCGCCAGCGATCTTTGTCCGTGTCATTCTTTTCCTGTGGAACCAGGATCTCGCCGTTCAGTTCGGGAAGCATTCCAACTAGCACATCGGTGACCAGCTTGGATGTCTCGGGCGTGACCAGCGATCGGATAGCGGTAAGTGATTGGCCAAGCGCTTCGGGACTCCGCTCACGCTTTAATTGGGCCAACCATTCTGAGAGCGTCTTGCCGTCGTAGACCAATTCAGAATTATTGGCAGGCTGGTTGAGTTTCGCATTCGACTGACTTGGTTGCAAGCCCTGGCGCCTCCATTGCCCAGTTCCCGTGATATCAGGTATGGCTGCGCGATCTACAGAAAAAGGAGAACGGGCGACGCCGCTAAGCGAATGAGTCGTTGCAGGTGACTTGCGTGCTGAGCCACTCGGCGCCGCAGCCAACTCGGCATTTGATGCACTGGTGGCCACACTTTTCCACGGATCGTCAAGCTTGCCCCCAGCAAGCCCGGCTGCACTGATGTAAACTAAGAAGCCCAAAACCTCGTCCTGGCGCATTGGGACAGGATGCATATTTACATACGTGTGGTCCGATAGGTTCTCGCCTGAAATCTTTAAGTCGCTTAAATTAGGCCATCCGATGTGTAAGCGCCATGGGCGTACCCGCTCAGCTTTGATACGGTCAATAAAGCGAGCATAATGCTTTTCTGTCACACCGAGGAGGGACTTCTCGGCTGCCAAGAACAAATCTCCCGATTGCCGAACAGAGTTTAATCGCTTTGCTGCCTGCGTTAAGGCGATCGTTTCGGATACAAATCGGAAGCTATCTTCATACAGAGGTGTAGAGGATTGATGCAACTCAATTATTACTGGTTGAGAATTTGTCTGTAGGTAAGAGGAATCAGGGGGGCCCCATTCGTGTTTCATTAGGCTGAGCAACCGACTTTCGTTGGCCGCAATCGCGATCAACCGATTAGCGAGTGCGACCTTCAAAGAGTAAGACAGGTCGCTTCCCAGAGATTCTAAATCCACATCTGTGGTACCTCCAATAATCATAGAAGCTTGAAGGACGTGTGCGGAATGCGATGCTTGATCTAGGATTGTTTGAGCAGCTTGTTTAATGACTTCTTCTCGGAAGCAAGCTTTCAAACGACCCCCGCTTTCCAAAGGCCGCGCTAGCCAGAAATCATTGTCGGCAACTTTCCACTGCTTCAGAATTCTGAACGCGTGCGCTTCCTTTACAGAATCAATTCCTTGAAGCGTGAAGTTAGAATATTTTCTCAAAACGTAGAGCAATGCTTGGTTGGAATCGTGGCTCAGCGCTCGATTGCCGGTTACCACATTGTCTTCAATCCAATTAAGAACCGGTTGTACCTGAGAATAGGACACGCCAAGACCATACCTAATCGTTCGAGTTTGGATTTGCGCATCTGACGTCGCTAATATTCTCGCGACCATTTGTCCATAGGCCGACCCTGGATTGCATACACTTAGAATTGAAAACACGCTGGTATCGATTGGTATCCATTTATTTTTATCGAGGTCACCCTTGTCACTTGGAACATTCGTATCGCCTTTTAGTTCGGGCAAAATGCCTACTAGCGTTTCGGTGATTTGCTTGGAATTTTTGGGACTACCTAGCGAACGGATGGCAGCGAGAGACTGGCCTATGGCTTCGGGACTTCGCTCACGCTTTAATTGGGCAAACCATTCGGTGAGCGTCTTGCCGTCGTAGACCAATTCAGAATTATTGTCAGGCTGTTTGAGTCCTGCATTCGACTGACTTGGTTGCTGTTTCTCGGTCTTCTTTTGTTCCACTCGAGCGATGACGGTTTCGCCTTTGCGAATTTCAAACTTGCCGTTCTCGAGAGTGATCGAGTCGCTGGCGCCAGCGATCGTGACTTCGTACTTGCCCGCGTACAGTTTGGTGGTGGTATTGCCTGGCTTAAGAGTGATCTCGCGATCCGGGCGGCCATCTTGATGCAGGGTGACTTGCACGTCAGCCACGTCGGAATCAATGACCAACTGCCCTTTCTGCGTTTCCAAAAAGATCAAGACTCCGGCGTACGCCAGCAACGGCACTAGCGCCACCGCGACTTTCCATGACCGCCAACGTGATTTTGGAGGCTGGTCGTTTTTGGAAAGTGATGTTAGCAAAGATGAAACCGAACGCTGATTCGTTGAAGCAATTCGCTGTGGTTCGGAGGGACGTTCGGCAGCTTTCTCCGCAATCGCCTGAGCCTCCTTGCCGGTCCTGGCCAGCGCGACTAGGTCGGCGCCGTCGGCCAAAGTTGCTAATCGCTCGGCGACATGGGCTGCGCTAGCCGGACGACTGTCGAGGTAACGAGCGAGCAAGTCTCCGACCAACTCGACCAACTCCGGTGGTGCATCGGGCCTAAGAGTGTCCAGGCTCGGCGGTTCATGACTGGCCAGTAAGCGAAGTTTTTCCAGCGGCGACAAATTCGGAGAAGCCGCCAGCGGTGCGCGACCACACAATAATCGAAACAGCGTCGCACCCAACGAGTACAAATCAGCTCGATAGTCGACCGACCCCGACCGCTCGGCCTGCTCAGGAGCCATGTAGTCGAGCGTCCCCATGAGCTGGCCGACGGTCGTCAATTCCGCCGACGCTTCGTCCCACAAACTGAGCTGGGCCAGCCCAAAGTCCAAAATCTTGGCGCGCCCGACCATGTCGAGCATCAAATTCGATGGCTTGATATCGCGGTGGACGATGCCCGCTGCGTGCGCGTGCGATAGCCCTAATGCAACTTGGCGACACAGTTCACAAGCGTCGGATATCTTCAGCGGACCAACCGTGCGAGCAAGCTGGCTGAGGTCCAGACCGTCGATGTGCTCCATCACCAAATAATGCAAACCATCCAAATCACCGGCATCTGTCGCAAGCACAATCGACGGATGATTTAAACTTCCAGCGGCCCGAATCTCGCGTTGAAACCGCAATGCCGGTTGTTGCTGGGATCCGATCGTTACCGGCAATATCTTGATTGCAACTTGTTTGCCGAGCTGGCGATGGCGAGCAAGAAAGACAGTCGCCATGCCGCCGCGTCCGAGCGGCTTGAGCAGTTCGTACGCTCCAAAGTCGCTCGACTGCGGCAACCAGCGGCCCAACCGATCACCGTCGCTTTCGCCTTTAACAGGCTCTACGATTATTTGCTTGGATTTTTCGAAAGCTCGCACAAAAACGCTCGGCTCCGGGATTGGGTCAGCCGTTTCGTTACCTAGCAGAACTTTCTTGTACCTCAGCAATTCAAGAATCGTGTCCGATTCGTTCTCCAAGTCCACAATGGTTTGCTCGCAAACCGGGCAAGCGGCCAAATGTTGTTCGATATCGACGGCAAGGGAGTCGTCCAATTCACCGACTAAGTAGTTTTTCAACGATTCGGCTGGAAAGCAATTATTGGACGTCATGGTATTGCCACCCTGGTAAGACTACGATGATTGGACCACTGCAATATAAACGAAACCAGTGTGACATGATGACGACACAAACTTCACCGGCAGCCACCCGTTTAAGCCTTTTAGCTCGCGCTCGACAGCGCGACCAGCAAGCGTGGCGAGAGTTAGTGGACCTGTATGGCCCGTTGATGAAACATTGGTGTTTACGATGTGGGTTGGACGAACACTCTGCGGCCGACTGCGTTCAAGAAGCATTTGCGGCTGTATCGATATCGATCCACACCTATCGACCCAGTGGATCGGGCCACGCGTTTCGCAATTGGCTGTGGACGGTGACCCGTAATAAAGTTCGCGATCAATTACGTAAAGCGGCTAAGCAACCCAGAGCCTTCGGTGGCGAAACAGCTCAACTCCACTGGAACCGCTTGGCGGACGACGCCTCAATTCTGGAAGACGAACCGTCCGATGCCGACCAGCTTTCGCAATTGCTGCAACGAGGATTGCGACAAGTTCAGTCGGAGTTCGAGACGAGATCTTGGCAAGCCTTCGTGCGCACCGCGATTGACGGCCAGCGAACGGACATCGTCGCCCAAGAGCTGAACCTTTCGCCCGCAGCGGTGCGCCAATGCCGCTCCCGCATTCTACGCCGCCTCAAGCAGCAGCTTGGAGA
>CAZVBC010000477.1:0-4991 GCA_964625155.1 uncultured Pirellulaceae bacterium | reverse complement strand
TGGTTTGCTTGCTGGCCACCAGTTCAGTCCAAATGCTGTGGTTCGGCATGCTACTTTGCCTCCTACTCGCGATCGGCGCGGATCGAATTCCGACTGTTGACAATGCGTCCGTCAGTATTTTGGAAACGCCGTTCTATTTGTCGCGTGACTACGAAGTCTATCAACGATATAAGTCGCTATCGCAAAGCTTACTGAGTGTTAGTCAGCGGCTTTGTGCTGTGTATCGCGAACTGGCCCTTGAGCGACTGGACGAAATGACGACCGAGGCCAACGAACTTGCTCAAGGGCAAATCGACTTTGCCGAAACGGAGACATGGCGGATCGCTTACGAAAAGTTGCTGCGAGACCCGACTGTGTTCATCTATCGCTCAGTGGCCCTGGTTCGACATCCAGAGTATTGGAAAGATGCTCCAGGCCTGGGTAGCATGCAACTCAACTTCCAACTGATTGACGAACAGATTGTCAATGTCGAACGTATCGTCATCATCGCTGATGAGCTTTGGCCCAGAGGCATGGATATGCCGGTCGAGGAATTGCGGCAGTGGATTCACGAACAATCCGTGCATGGAATTTGGATTCGGTTGGCACGGCTGTCGGATCTCCGTACTGAGCCAAACTTGGTTCGCGATTTCGGCATCTATGGCAAACTGGCGGTCGGAACGCAGGAACTATCCGACGATTTTCAGCGAACGCACAGGTTTAGCTTGAAATTCGACCAAAAAGCTGTTCGTCAAGCTGAATTGGATTGGGACAAACTGGAAGTTTATGCAATCGGATACAAAACACTACTGGATCGATTCGAGCTGAAAGAATAAGATCGCGAAGGACACGTCAGGCTTTACATCGGCGGAATTTCCAATGCGTTTTTATTTGGACACGGCGCGATTGGGACGAGCATGTCCCAACTCATTGCAAGTGCAATGCGAATTTGCTCAACTTGCCGCTGACGATCCATCTTTGTACTCGCTCGATTTTCTGCGTGACGGAGCTGAAGTCTGGCACGACTCTGTTCGCCGACGTTTTCCGATGCTCAGCCGATGGCGAGGTGTTGCCCATTTGCAATCTATGTTCGCCGACGCATTCGGACTGGATGATCACGGACAGATATTTCTAGCAAGCCAGTCCGCGAAGCTGGTTCGCATAGCCGCCCGCTTGATGTTCCGCCAATGTCGCAATGTCTTGACCAGCGACATGAACTGGCCAGCTTGGCAGGCGATCGTCAACGAAGAAGCCGCCAACAGCGGTGCGACGATTACTCATATCAAGCTCGCCGATCGAATCATCTTGGACGGCTGGGACGCCATCGAGATGAGCTGCTTACTCGCGGAACACTACGTCAAGAAGAACTGCGATTGTTTCTTTCTGCCGGTTGTAAGCAGTCACGGTATTGGGCTGCCCATTGAAGATCTGGTCGCGAGGATTCGTCGTTATGCAGAACTGAGGTTCGTGTTGCTCGATGCCGCTCAAGCATTTTGCCACGTCCCGGTCGATGGCCCGATGCAATCAGCGGATGTGCTGATCACAGGTTGTCACAAATGGCTCGGAGCTTACTTACCGATGGGCGTCGCCGCCGTGAAATCAAATCATGTCGCAGCGCAATTGCGACAGGTTTCCAATTACGGTGACCATGTCACGTATTGCCACGATCCGCTCTTGCAGCTTACGGAACAGATCATCCGAGGCCAACTCAATCGGTATTTAGAAACAGTCGACATTGCTCCGATGCTTTCCGCCTGCGGCGCGTTGGCCTCTGGCCATGCCAGACCACAACACGTCTGCGAACAGTTGCAAAATCGATTATCGAATCGCCACGGTTTGGTCGAGTGTTTTCGCGAGTCCCGATGGGAGACCATGCCGCTCGACGACTCGATTCAAACCGCAATTCTACTCGCCCAATCACGCGGCAAGCAGTTCAGCCCAACCAATCCCGACGAGTTGCTCGCCCAATTCCGCAATCACGGCATCGGCCTTTCCGCCTATAGTAACGGGACTGTTCGCATGGCCTTACCATCTGAAAAACTCCGGCCTGACCAATTAGCCTGCCTTCACTCCGCACTCTACTCAGTTTGTACCTAGGCCAACTCGCCTCCAATCCCATTTTCCACGCAATTCAATCGTAAATCCCTCGTCCGCCCGCTCCACTTGCGCCAAAACGACCACTTGCCTTGAAGGTTCGTTTGTGCTGGACAAAGGACGTTGTCGTGCGCTATTTTGGGCAAGCATCGAAAAGTGTATTTGCGATGGGATAGTTCAAACGAATGCTCGTTCGAATACCGATTTACTAAGGGAGAAAATGACTGACTCGAATCTGAAAATTGCTGCGAGGCATACCGAGCTTTTGCCGTATCAATCAAGCGATGTACCAGTTCTGATCGCCCAAGCCGGTGCTTCAGCCAAGTTTGCTTGGGAAGAGTTCATCTACGGCAGGCTCCGCAATCGCTCGACTCGAAAGAACTACCAACATGCGACCACCAAGTTTCTGAATCATTGCGAGCGAAGCGGAATCGCACTCGCCAATGTCATGCCACGCGATGTGGCAGACTATGTCGACTCAATGTCGGTCTCTGTCGCAACCCAAAAGCTCCATCTTGCCGCCCTAAGACACTTTTTCGACATGCTCGTCAATCGACACGGCATCCTACTCAATCCAGCATCGTCAGTTCGAGGAGCGAAACTCCAAGTCATCGAAGGAAAGACTCCTGAGATTGGAGTCCGTCAAGCTAGAACTCTGCTTCTCTCGATCGACATTACGAAAACCGTTGGCTTGCGAGATCGGGCCATCATCGGAATTCTCGTCTACACTGCCGTCCGAGTCGGAGCTATTGTCAAACTAAAGCGAAACGACTTTTACGATGTCGGCAATCAGTGGTGCTTGCGATTCGCAGAAAAGGGTGGCAAGTCTCGTGAGATTCCATGTCGACACGATCTACAGCTGTTTCTCCAAGAGTACATTGTGGTCGCCGACGTTGAAAGTAAAACAGCACCACTTTTTCGCACGGTGCAGGGCAAGACAGATCAGCTAACGACTCTAGCAATGACCGCCAATGACATCGCCAGAATGGTCAAGCGGCAATGCCAAAAGGCAAAACTGTCCGATCGGTTTTCACCGCATTCATTTCGGGTTACGACTATCACCGACCTGCTCAACCAAGGAGTTCCACTTGAAGACGTCCAGCACTTAGCAGGCCACGCCGACCCAAGAACCACTCGGCTTTACGATCGAAGAAAACGCAAGGTCACTCGCAACATCGTCGAACGAATCTCGGTCTAGCCTGCCTTGGGTGACCGATGCAACCGAATTGCTGATCGGGCTCATAACCTGCTACGTAACGAATCGTATACGATCGAATTGGAGGCAAAATGCAGGACAGAGAAACACTTGAGCAACATGCGGTCATAGTACAGATTCCGTATGGCTTCGAATTTGGTTTTGCAGATGCAATCGACGACTTCTACGAGCCGCTAAGCAAATGCCTAAAGGATTCTGGAAAAAGCGAATTTGATGGATACGAACTCGAACGTGAGTTCGTTGCGATGTATGCCTATGGTTCAGATGCATGGGCAATGTTCAAAGTCATCGAGCCACTCATTCGTTGCTGCTGTTTTCCTGATGGAGCGATAGCTGTTCTACGATTCGGTGAGGGACTGCTAGAACCTGTAACAACCATGCGAATTCTATTGCAGACTGAAGCCAAGTTCGATTGAACGAGAAACAGACTTCCTGTCCGGACGATCGCTTCGAAGAACGACACTCCATAGAATTGAAAAAAGCCTCGGATAGCTAGGCAAGATCACGCCCGAAGTTCTCGCCAACTACCCGAAGCTTAACTCAATGATAGTGACGCCAGAGGTTGCTGACAACAGTTTCGGTCACTTTTGGACAACGGACGTGAATCCTGTAATCAGTCGATTAGGAACGATTCTTAAATTGGATTTGTTGGCGCGTCTCAATCTCAAATCATAGCTAGGTGATTGAAGCTGTGAGCTACCCACTCAGCAGATGCTGGTCGTTCGTGCGGATTGATTCGGAGCAAGGACGAGACGAGAACCGACAACTCGGCCGATATCGAGGAATCAATCGCTGATAGCTCGCTCGGCACAACACTTCCTTTTGCTAAGAGGCGGGCCACTCTCGATTTGTACTTGCTCTCTGGAAAAGGGACTTCCTTTGCCAGCAGCCAATAGGCAACGGCACCCAACGAGTATAGATCTGCGCGATAGTCAACGTGTTTGGAGTCGGTCACTTGCTCTGGAGCGACGAAGTCGATCGTTCCCATCATATTGCTCGTATTGGTTAGCGAGCTACCTTGGCTCGAATGCAGGTCCGATTCCGCAGGTGCGTGACGGATCGATGCCAGCCCCAAATCGAGAATCTTGGCATTTCCGGAGCGATCGACCATGATGTTGCTCGGCTTGATGTCACGATGTACCACTCCCGCAGCATGGGCGGTGGCAAGCCCAAGACTGACTTCCTCCAGTAGTTTGCAAATAGATCGAAAATCGAGGCCCTCGCGTTGACTGACGTGTTCACTCAGTGTCTGCCCGTCTATGTGCTCCATCACAAGAACGGGCCTCCCTCGAACGATTCTCGCATCCAAGGCCTTCACGATATGCGGCGACTTCAGGTTTGCGATCACTCGCATTTCACGTCGAAAGCGAGCCTCCGATTCAAGTGATGCTCGCTCGTGAAGCACTTTGACTGCGACTGTCGTCTTTAGAACCAGATGTTTGGCTCGATAAACCGTGCCACTTCCACCCTGACCGATTTTTTCTTTAAGAGCGTAGTCCTCTAGGTGATCTGAAAGTGACTTGGAAGGTTCGGACTCTGAACCTGATTCCGTTGCCAAAGATTCAACGACACCCAATCCGGAATCGGTTATCCTCTGCAAAAAACTGGCAACGTCGAATAGAGGTTTTTTGCTCTCAGACTGGCTGGTCGATTGCAGCGTCCGTTCGATTTCCACAATTTCGTCGTAGAGCTTCCGCGTCTC
>CAZVBC010000476.1:0-4993 GCA_964625155.1 uncultured Pirellulaceae bacterium | reverse complement strand
CTCGCCTTTGGCTGCGGGTTAAACGACTACAGAGCTCGGGCTTAAGACCACATTTAGAGCGCAAAGTGGCGCTGTCCATTTAATTGTCAGTTACGGTTTCGCTGTGCATAAGTGAGTCGGAAATCGTATTACGTATCTCGGAGAAATCGGCCAATGGCGCGGTTTCTTGTTAGGCATCAGAATGTGCCACCCGGAACTTAATTCAGGATGATTCCTTTTCCACCAAGCATCAGGGGCTGATTGGCTCAACTGAGATGTGCGAATGTGTCCGGGGATGCCGACTCACAGGCGCGACGATAGGAATCTGGGAGCGGGTCGCGCAGCAGAGATCCGTCTTCGAGAAAGTCGTAGATCTCACCGTAGTGTTTTACCTCAGTAGGAGAAATACGATGCATGATGTGCCAAGGTCGTAAATCCGACGAACTGGCTAGACCGACGGCTCCCAGCATTTCACACAGACTCTCGATCGTCTCACGGTGGAAATTGGCAACACGTACACTTTTTGCTGCTGGTACTAAACCGACGGTAAGACTTGGATCTTGTGTGGCAACTCCTACTGGACAGTGGTTGCTATTGCATTTGAGTGCTTGAATGCACCCCAATGCCAGCATCATACCGCGTGCGGAATAACATGCATCTGCCCCGAGTGATAGGCGTTTTAGCATACCAAATCCGCTGGTCACCTTACCGCTAGCCAGGATGCGGATTTTTTTGCGCACTCCATAACCAACTAGGGCGTTGTGTACAAAGATCAACCCTTCAAACAAAGGTGCGCCAATATGATTGGAGAATTCGAGAGGCGCTGCTCCGGTTCCTCCTTCGCCACCATCGACGGAAATAAAATCGGGAGTAATTCCACTTTTAATCATGGCTTTGCAGACTGCCAGGAACTCACGACGCTTGCCAACACAGAGTTTGAATCCAACCGGCTTGCCGCCGCTTAATTCTCGCATGCGAGCAATCAACTCCAACAGCTCCATTGGTGTTGAAAACGCAGAGTGACCAGGAGGCGACAACACGTCTCGCCCCATAGGCACTTTGCGGATTTCGGCGATTTCTTTAGTAACCTTTGACGCCGGCAAAATTCCACCGTGTCCAGGTTTGGCACCCTGAGACAACTTCAGCTCAATCATTTTGACTTGAGGATGTACAGACGCTTCGCGATACAAATTAGGACAGAACTTACCATCGGCAGTGCGACAACCAAAATATCCCGTGCCGATCTGCCAAATCAGATCGCCACCGCCAGCGAAATGGTACGGACTGATGCCTCCTTCACCGGTATTGTGAGCGAAATTCCCCAGTTTTGCTCCTTGGCTGAGTGCAAGAATTGCGTTTTGACTGAGCGAACCATAACTCATCGCTGAGATATTCAGCAGACTCGCAGAATAGGGCTGTTTGCAGTCTGGGCCACCGATGGTGATGCGCATCTCTTCGAAAGAATGGTGCAAGGGAACCATCGAATGATTCACCCATTCGTAACCTGTTGCGTATACATCTTCCTTGGTACCAAATGGGATGGTATCGCGCACTCCCTTAGCTCGTTGGTAAACCAGCGAGCGTTGATCTCGATCAAAGGGAACGCCTCCTGTATCGGACTCCACAAAATACTGATGGATCTCCGGTCGAATGAGCTCCAACAAATAGCGCATGTGTCCAATTACCGGAAAGTTTCTCGGAATGGATCGCTTGGTCTGGACCATGTCGAAGGTCCCCAGTGCGATCACAGGCCCGATCACCAGCCAAGCCCACAAGAAGCCGGGAAACAGGAAATACGCAACTATGGTCAAACACATAATCGCCACGACGGCATTTACAAAAATGCCCCTCATTGGCTCACTCCTCAATGCGGCTCACTATGAGAATCTGGAAAAGATATTTGCTGACGCGTGACAACTATATAGCCTGAAGAGTGCGTCGTATAGAGAAGGCTCGTATCGTGATGGAGCTCAATATTCCTTGACCGTCATTTTTTCTGACATTCGCTGATTGATGCCAACGATATCCCACGCCAAGCCAACTTGTTTGAGCATCCAAATGGTCACCCAAGTTATATCGATTTCGAACCATTTGTGTCCATGTGTCGCACAACGAGGTTGGGCATGGTGGTTGTTATGCCAACCTTCCCCATTACTCAACAAGCCAATAAAAAAGTTGTTGCGGCTGTTCTCGTTCGTTTCGTAATTGCGATAGCCCCAGATGTGTGCCACGGAGTTTACTGACCAAGTTATATGCCAAACACAGATAGTTCGGACAAAAACTCCCCAAACCAAAAGGCTGGAGCCAAACTGCACGCCTGCCAACCACGTTCCTTCGTTAAACGCTCCCAGGACAAAACCAACAACAAAGAACACTAACCAATGAGCTAAATTGATCCAAACCCACATTAGATTTCTTTCCAGCCTGAAGTAAAAACGATCTCGCAAAATATCCTTTGCATAACGTTCATACAGGTCCATTCGCTCCAGGTCCGAATTGACTCGCAGCAACCACCCCATATGTCCCCAGAAAAAACCAGCCAGTGGAGAATGTGGATCCGGTGGCTCGTCAGAGAATTGATGATGACGTCGATGCACCGCGACCCAACGAGCCGGTGTATCTTGTAGACAACAAACACCTAATATGGCCAACGAGTGTTCAAGCCACTTCGGACATTTGAATCCACTGTGTGTCAACAGTCGATGAAAACACAAATTGATGCCCAACGTCCCGAAGACATAAAAACCCAAGATTGCGACAATCACACCGGTCCAACTGAAAAACCACGGTATACAAGCCAACAACGCAGCCAGATGAAAAAAAACAAATGTGATTACATACGGCCAAATCAAACGATCGCGCAGATTCGGAGGGTAACCAATCCGATGCGGAGTATACTTCGGTTCAGAAGCTGCTGCGGTAGCCATTGTTTCGCCTCATCAGACTAGTCTCGGGAAGGGTGCAGCATACCCCTTCCGCTAACCAGTGACAAGGCGAAAGCATCTCAAGAACTTCATTTGAATTGCCACGTCAAGCTGCCGCATTGTCGCATGTGCGATAGTGGCATTGGTCGCACATGCTACACACCAAACTGCCGCGCCTTTGCATGTCTTAGCCTTATGGCCTTATGGTCATAGTGCTCCCTATTGTCCAGTCAAAGTTGCTTTTGTCTGGACAAACGCTTTTCGTGGATCGAATCGAGGGCTTGACGTAACTGCTGGCAATCGCCCTTGAGCAATCATCGGACGATCAATTGGCTACGTTGATCGCCAGCAGGGAACAATCGCATTTTGGTCAAACGGCCTAAATGCTGACGTCGATTTCATATCCTTTGCGTTGTTCGCGCCCAAGCCATTGAGCGGCGCTGGGATCGCCAATAATCGTTTGTTTATCGGCATCCCAATTGATCTTCTTGCCCAGCCGAATAGCGATGTTTGCCAAATGGCAAACGGTCATGGCGCGATGATGGCTGTAGACATCCGAAATAGGTTGCTGACGACTTTGCACGCCGGCAATGAAGTTCTCGAAGTGCATGCGCGGAATAGGACCGCCATACACTTTTTCTAACGCATCCTCCGGCAGTGGATTGGTCTTCAAATCCTCCACCACGGCACCCTTCATCGATCCGCGACTGACATGAAAGCGTCCGTCGGTACCTTCGAAGAGGATCCCATTTCCATCAGGCGAATTGGATACAATGTGCATTTCAACTTCATTGGGGCACATGACCTTAACATCAAATTTCGAAGCCGTGTTATATCGATCGTCCTGCTGCGGCATGCCATTTACGAACTCGACAGGATGCTCAGCCCAACCTTCAACGCTGACTGGTCCGGAGCGATCCATTCCAATGGCCCAACTCGCGATGTCGACGTGATGCGCACCCCAGTCGGTCATCTTGCCGCCGGAGTACTCATACCACCATCGGAATTCGTAATGACAGCGTGAATTCCCCCAACGATTTCCCGGTTGCTCGACAGCGCGATATTCGACCAGTGGAGCTTGGCCAAGCCACATTTCCCAATTTAAACCGCTGGGAACCGGTGACTTGGGAATGGCACCGCAAGTGGGTGCTCCACCGATATCGCAGATCACTTTGCGGATCTTGCCGATGCGCCCCGAGCGAATTACAGCGACCGCTTGTATGAATCGCTTGCCCATTTCTGTTCGCTGTTGTGTCCCCACTTGAAAGACTCGTTTGGTTTCGTCCAGTACTTTGATGATCTGCTTGCCTTCGTTGATCGTCAAAGTCAGGGGTTTCTCGCAATAGACATCATTCCCTGCACGCATGGCTTCGATTGCGATCTTAGAATGCCAATGATCGGGTGTGACAACCGTGACGATATCCAAATCCGTCCGTTCGAGTAACTTGCGATAGTCGTTGTATTTATCGACCTGAGTGGATCTGCCGGACTTGGTCTGATGTTTGACCATCATGTCATGCCCTTCGTCCAAATGACTAGCATCCACATCGCAGACCGCCACGACATCTCCAAATTGGACAGCCTGTGACACGACTGCCTTCCACCGATCGCCGGTGCCAATGCATCCAATTTTTGGACGTTGGTTGGGACTCTTGGCGGCTTCTTGAGCCAAGCTTCGCCGCGAAAGATCCATGAACGGTACGGCGGCCAACGCACCTGCAGAAGCTTGAATAAAATGACGACGGATCTGCTTATTCATTGGACATTTCCTCAATGCGAATAGGTTCGTAGAAGGGGGCAGTGTGATCTGCAAAGTGGCGTAAATTCTACTCCAAACCTAAGCGCTCTTTCAACGCTATGCGATAATTGCTAGGGTTGGGCCCATAGTCTAGGGCACGCAACCCCGCTCGATTCAGCGGACGTTAAACGCTCTCCTCGATTGACCAGCTTCGGCGGTCGGCATCAAAAACGATGTGATTTCGATAGTACTGTGACAGAAATAGAATTGCCCGCGAAAGGAGGACAAGTGACTAAACCGAGGAATTCACTCAGCGTCTCCCTTCGACCATCTCCCACACTGGCGCGCAGGT
>CAZVBC010000475.1:0-4996 GCA_964625155.1 uncultured Pirellulaceae bacterium | reverse complement strand
GCAGGCCGTTTTATAATACTGCGGCACAACGTCATTTAAGTTGTGCAAGACCAGATTGCCTTCGTTTTTTTCAAAGTTGCCAAGGCAACCTGCTCTATGTTCCTCTAAGGATGTTGGAGAGCTAAGGTGGCGCAGTGGTTTATCGATATAGCAAATTAGTTGAACAATTCCGCATCTTCCGGTGGAATGTATTCGGCGTGCACTTTAGGAGACATGCCCCGCAATACCCTCATGCGCTGTGCATATGATTGAGTAAAGGGCTTGGCCATAACAAAATTTTGCATCGCCCATGTTACTGTGCGCGCAAGTTGATCAAATTCTTCACTTCGCCGTTCACGGGCGTTCTTCGAACGAATCTCGACGTCAAAGACGGAACATATTTGGACAAAATCTCGGTTACCCCGTACCTCGATCTCAGCCAATGCGATCGTCGCAATCAAAGTAGATTTCCTGATTTTACCGATGATCTTAAGGCCTGTATCGGTTGGATCGAATTCCAAGACTGTTTGCAGGCCGTGATTTTGAATGATCTTGCCATTCATTTCCTCGACCAGCCCGTTGACCTTTTCGGTTGCCAATTCCAACGGAACCACAGTGACGAATGAACCGCGAAACACAGGCGCGACTATTTCAGCGGGCTTGGATGAACCGAACCAGTTTAGCCACTGACGGTTTGTTGTACTCTCCGGGTTTTTGGGGTTGGATTCCGTGTTGGAATATCGTACTTGATTTCCACCTTTTTCTTTTGCCAGCATCAATGTCTGATGAGCTCGTTCGAGCAGAGTGGAGTCCCTATCGTCGGATTTAACCAGGCATACCGCAAAGCTGGCGGTAACACACTTGCTGCGCATGGAAGCTAATGGGCGGTTTTCGAGAGATATGCGGACCTTTTCGCAAATACTGGATGCATGCTCCAACTCACATCCAGACAACAAGATCGCGATCTCTCCCATGCTGTAGCGCGACACGAAATCGGATTCTCGACAGGCCTGCTTCAGCATGGTTGCAAGTATGGTCAGCGCTTCGTCAATTGCTGCTTGACCGTGGGTTTCACTGAGTTCGATCATGCGATCGATTTCGCAAATCAGCATGCAACCTGATTTGTTGAGGTTTTGGTGTTCCGCAATAAAATCCGGGAGAAAACGATCGAATTCTGTGCGAGCAAAAGCGTTGGTGAGCGGGTCTCGGTGGATTTGGTTGTGTAGTCGCTCGATCCGCTTCTCCATGTCGACTTGATAAGTGACATCATGGAAATAGAAACCTGCGCCTGCCAGGTTTCCATCAGGCTTGAAGACTGGTACGACCTCGGCCTCGATACAAACATCATTCCCATCTTTGCGGACGATTTCCAGGCGACCGTGGAACCTCTTGTGCTTTTTCAAAGCCCGTCTCACCGGGCAATCTACCTCTGCGATCCTTTGTCCATTCGCGTCACGCATCGACAGGAAGTTTGTATTCCAGGCGATTTGCAGCATGGTCTCTCGCGAGTGACCGGTAATCTCCTGGCACTTGGAATTCCATTCCAAAACCGTTCCCTCGACATCGAAAAACGCCACTCCCACGTTCAGTGTGTCGAGCATCTGCATGCGAAAAGTATCAGTCAGCGACTGCTGAGCAGCGTTCAAATTGAGGGTCGTCACTCGTTCGAATTGGGAAGGAGCTGTCGGTTTGACATGGCCCATTCCAGCCATCCATCGACTACGCAAGCGTTGAGCATTTTCAATAGAAGTGTCTGAAAGCGAAATGGCGAAGCGCGTTACCAGCTCGGGATTGAACTGTCTGCCGCTGTGTTTGGTCAATTCCAGTAACGCTTGATCTTGACTGAATGCGCGCCGATAGACTTGTTCGGTAGTCATGGAGTCGAAAGCGTCGACAACCGAAATCATTTGGGCAAGCCGGGTCTCTCGTTCATCCCGAATCGGCTCATTAGCCAATTCGCTATACCAAACGCCAATTCGCCCAATAGTATTCTGCAACGAGGAATCTGCACCCATCGCGCGCAAGATTTCGACGCCGATGCGAGGATGGAGCGATACCATCGACTGCTCTGTTTTGTCCAACGGTGCAGGTTTTTGCAGGATGCGGTCGGGCATGCCGATCTTGCCGATATCGTGCAATAAGCTGGCCACTTCGAGTAATTCGAGATCTTCGTCACTCATCCGCAAATAGATGCCCCAACGAGAAGTCGCTAGCGCAACTCGCAAGCAGTGCGCCGATGTCGGCATGTGTCTCGCATGCAGTGCGTAATATAAACCCGCGACAATTCCCAGTTTGGTCTCGATGAGCGCTTCGTCTATCTTATGATTCTTCTTCGCGGTGGCTGCCGAGGAGCTTTGATTTGGCTGAGCGGATTGTCGCGGATCAAGGATCTGACGCACGACGATTGTCTCTGGTGGTGCAAATGCACCTTGCCGCGAATCGAGTGTACCTGCCTCGCTTGCCATCACCGCTCACGCCTTTTACCTGAAAATATTATCGAGTGGCTTGCGCGCAAGTCAGTTGTGGCAAGCCTGTTCTCGATAGAGAGATTTTTCTGGAAAAATGTAGCTTGAAAACAACCATCAACCGATCAAGGCGTTTCTACTTCCTTGAGACTATCTGTTTGTCGTACAAACTTTCGCAGTCTGTAGTGGTTGTAACGGTCGCAGCGCTGAGATAACGACAGATCTCGGCCGTCAGCACTGGTGATAACCCTTACGATCGGTACGAGGAGTCGGTTTGGGTGGGGTGATACTGCTGGCGAGCAACTCTTGATGGAGGGCCGACAGAGTTTCGGCAGGCGGCTTGAAATTGCCTGGCCGATGCCCCTCAGCAATCAATGCCGGTGTCCAGCCATACTGGTTCTGGCGATACCAAGTTTTGAAATTGGCGCCGTGCATCGCGGTTTCCCATTGTCATCAACATGTATGTACCAATTCCCGCAACAGGCACCTGGTTATTGCGTAGTTACCCTACCGCCACCCCGCACGGTAGCAAGAGATCATTTTTTACAAACTCTTTAAAAGAATTCGAGGCCGCACACCAGAATTGACAACAGAAACCCAATAACGCGCAAATTCCCGAGTGTGCGCTTTACACCGGTGGAACCACAGTTTTTGCAGAAGCATCGGACAAATTGCCGAAGCATTTGCTACGACAAGCCCTAATGTAAATACAGCGCGCAAGTGAATTCACAAAGATTTGTTTATGGACCAGAATCAATACGACGTGATTGTAATCGGTACCGGCCCGGGTGGTGAGGGCGCGGCCATGCAAGCGGCCAAGGGAGGAAAATCGGTTGCGGTCGTTGAACGCTATAAGCGAATTGGCGGAGGGTGCACGCACTGGGGTACGATCCCTAGCAAGTCGCTGAGATTTTCGATTCAGTCGGTGATGGAAGCCCTCAATAATCCAGCACTTAAGGAAATGGGCATTCGCTTTACTCCTACGTTGGATCAATTGCGTTCGGGCAGCAAGTCTGTAATCTCAAAGCAAGAGACCATGAGGCAGACTTTTTACGAACGCAATAGCGTTCCGGTTTTTAAGGGGCACGCTAAATTTATCGATCCTCACACTCTGGAAATTACCGACGGTACTCAATTACAGGCTGAGTTTATCGTCATCGCGACCGGTTCCCGGCCCTATCGTCCCGCCAATATCGACTTTTCACATCCCCGAATTTTCGATAGCGACACAATTTTAGAAATGAAACTGCGACCGCAATCGATGACCATCTATGGAGCAGGTGTCATCGGTTGTGAATACGCTTCGATGTTCCGAAATTTGGGCATCAAGATCAATCTCGTCAACACACGTGAAAAGCTACTTGAGTTTCTCGACGATGAGATCATCGATGCCTTGTCGTATCATATGCGTGACCAAGGAATTTTGATCCGCCACAATGAATCCTTCCAGCAAGTCGAAGGACTCGATGATGGTGTCGTATTGTATCTTGATTCCGGAAAGCAACTTAAGACCGATATCATTCTGTGGGCTAACGGACGCAATGGTAATACCGAGAATATGGACCTGGAGAAAATTGGAGTCATTCCCAGTCCACGCGGGTCATTGACAGTCAATGAGTCGTTTCAAACGACGTGTCCCAATGTTTATGCTGTTGGAGATGTGATCGGCTATCCTGCTCTTGCCAGCGCTGCATATATGCAGGGGCGAGCCGCGGCGCAACATATTACAGGTTGCGCGGCGTACGGATGTATGAGATTGGATGATATCCCCACCGGTATCTATACCAGCCCAGAAATCAGCTCCGTTGGCAAATCCGAGCGTGAACTCACGTCAGCTAAAATTCCTTATGAAGTTGGCCAGTCACAGTTCAAAAGTCTGGCCCGAGCGCAGATCAGCGGCCGTACTGTTGGCATGTTAAAGCTGCTGTTTCACCGCGACACACTAGAAGTGCTGGGGGTACATTGCTTTGGACCCAACGCTTCCGAGATCATTCATATCGGTCAAGCCGTGATGAAACAGCCCAGCCCATACAACACTCTAGACTACTTTATGAATACGACGTTTAATTACCCTACCATGGCCGAAGCTTATCGCGTTGCCGCGCTAAACGGCTACAACCGACTGTTCTAGAAATTGGCAAGCACGTGCTTCGCCACAGCGTAATTGTCATCGCAGGGTATTCATAAAGATCGGGACGCCAAAACTCTTGCTGAGCCAATTAAGCGGCGGCTCGGCGAGAACCTTGCTCTCACGACTCCACCAACCCAAATTCTTAGCTTCTCACTGTTCACTGGGCTGGGCTGTTAAAAATCTAATATTGACGTGAGAATTGTTCCAAGCGAAGAACAAATCTTGCGCAAATACATTCCCCTACCATGCCAAAATTTCTAACACTTCAGCACAAGGCCATCAACTTCGAGTGATCACTCACTCGATCATTCCCACGAGCCCAATTTGGCTCAGTGGGTTGAGGCGATCCGTCAGTGAGAACAGGGGCTATTTTGGACGCTGAGGTGGACGGCTGTAGCCGATTTTCTCAAGTGCGAGATAA
>CAZVBC010000474.1:0-5003 GCA_964625155.1 uncultured Pirellulaceae bacterium | reverse complement strand
GCTGGCTCGGTCGACGGAACATGGAACGTATTGGTATAACCTGCACGTTGTGTTGCTACACCAAGAGCGTTGGTCTACCACGCACGATTCTTTGACTCGCCCGACACGCAAGTCCACGAATCTCGCGCGCTCGTAGACTTTCTAGCCTAGACTGTTCCTGTGCAAGATAATGGTTTATTCCGTTTCCCATAAACACAGCTCAAGACATACCTCAGGATTCTGAAGCGGATTCAAAAGCATGCTGGTGACAAAGACATGATCAAAGACGAGATCAAAAAGATTGGCCGGGAAATGCAAGATGGAGGTTTTCGAAACAATTGACACAAAAGTTATATGCGTATCGGGTAGAGGTGGGAATTTTCGATATTTGGTTAATTTGAAGGGCTGGCAAGCCGACGGTCCCTTCATGTGGGGCAAGCCTATCACGGTGGCTCCAGAATTGGGCTTCCGCTACAGGACGCTCGAAGAAGATTTGGAGAATTATGAGGATGCCATCCGTCATGGAGAAGATCGCGACATCGAGGATGTCTATCGACGTCACGCCGCTGGAGCCGGAGATTGTCCCCCTTGCTCAGGTTTCGTAACGACCTTGATACTTTCTAGTAAGGCCAGAAATGAGCTTCTGGAAATTTTGGAAGACACCGGGCAGCTTTTTCCAGTCGACGTCGAAGGTGATCCGTATTTTGTCTACAACTGCACGCGGTTGCTTGACATTTGCGATAGTGAGCGTTGCGAGGTTCGGTATGGAGACAACTCTCCAGGCGGCCAGTGGCCAAAGAAGATCTCCAAGATTTTTGTGAAACCCAAGTCATTAGATGGCGAGTTCTTGTTTAAGTTAAACTGGCCAAAACCGCCGGCATCCATGGTGACGGTTGATTACACCAAGATTGTTCCTCCTGAAGGAATTTACGCTACTCAGGGATTTGCTGACGTAGTTCTGGCGAAGCAACTCAAAGGCTTCAGCTTTTCTCCGGTGACTTTTTATGAGTGAAATAGGGAGTTCGTCATTCCGTAACCTGAAGCGGTATTCGATCATCGTTGGTGTCCCAGTGCTTTCCGAATACCAGAGAGCTGCCGATCGATGGGTTTGCGACTCATGAAAGATGCCGCCTTGTACTCTTCCTACGATACCGTTGAATACGACAGTTATCCATTTCAGCAAGCGCATCCGGATCGGTTGGCGACGATCGGGGTGTTGTTGGGGATGAATCCGGCTGATGCGAATGGATGCCGAGTTTTGGAGCTGGGATGCTCCAGTGGTGGAAATCTGATCCCAATGGCGGATCAGTTGCCTGGAGCTAGCTTCGTCGGAGTGGATGCATCCAGCAAGGCAATCGACAAAGGTTTGCAAACCGTCGCGGCACTGGGATTGCGCAATATCGAGCTGCGACATGCGAACATTCTGCACTTGGACGAGTCGCTGGGGAAATTTGATTACATCATCACGCATGGAGTCTTTTCCTGGGTGCCAACCGCCGTACAAGACAAGATGTTGTGGCTGTTGGCCAACCTGCTGAACGAAAATGGTGTGGGGTACATCAGCTACAACACCTATCCCGGCTGGCATTTTCGCGGCATGATTCGCGATGTGATGGTCTACCACGCACGATTCTTTGACTCGCCCGACACGCAAGTCCACGAATCTCGCGCGCTCGTAGACTTTCTAGCCAAGACTGTGCCTGTGCAAGAGAATCCATACGGCCTGCTACTGTCGAACGAACTCAAGCTGCTGCAAGAAAAACCCGCTTACTATCTCTATCACGACTTCCTGGAAGAACATAACTCTCCAGCGTACTTCTATCAATTCGCAAATCGTGCACGCCAAGCCGGATTGCAATATCTTGGCGAAGCGGATTTCAGCAGCATGTCGGCCAGCAACTTTTCGCCTCAAGTTGAACGCGCGCTGCATGAGTTCTGTTCAGTTCGCAATTCAAATGCCAGTTCGCTGAGCGATGTGCGTGCCGAAAATGCAGACGATTTAGAGGGTAAGGGACGCGCGGATTTTCAGCACACCATTGGAAACGAGCGAAGTGAGCTTCGCGGCGCGAAGGAAAGCACTCAGGAAGAGGACCAAGTAGTGCGCATGGAACAGTACATGGACTTTGTGCGCAATCGCATGTTCCGGCAGACGTTGTTGTGTCGTAAAGGGGTTCGACTGGATCGCGATATGAATCCGGATCGGATCTACGATTTGTACGTGGCCTCGAATGCTCGCCCTGCGGACAAGTGCGACGTACACTCGCGCGAGCCAACGGTCTTCCAGCGACCTGGCTCCACGTTGACGACTTCCGAACCCCTGGTCAAAGCTGCTATGTTGCACTTAGCCGAAATATGGCCACGATCGGTCCAGTTCCGTGATTTGGTCAATTCAGCTCGGCGCAGGCTAAATCCCAAGCCGCTGGTTCTGGACGCGGAACGAGTCCAACGGGAATGCGAAACCATCGCGCGACCGCTTCTGCGATGTTATGCCACGACTCACGTCGAATTGTCGGTCCGGGCTCCGAGTGTGGAGATTGAACCATCCTCTTCCCCCCAGGCCACGCGTTTGGCGCGACATCAAGCGATCGCTTCCAATCAAATCACCAACCTCTGGCATCAATCTGTTTCCGTCAGCGACCTGCAACGCCATCTATTGCAACGATTGGACGGAGCCCATGACCGCGAAGCCTTGGTTGACTTTCTCGTCGAACAAGTCAACATAGGAAAGTTAGTGGTGCATGAACAGGGAACCGCTGTGAATGACTCTGATCGAGTTCGAGAATTACTAGGCCAAATCCTGGAAACCAATCTCAAGCAACTTGGATCGCGCGGCCTGCTGATGTCTTCAACGCCCTAGTACCAAAATAGCTCGTTCTTGTGACGCCTAGCTGACGATTTCTCCATGATGCTCGCCACGTTCATAAACGACATTGGCGCGACCGACTAGCAAAGGGTCAAGAGCACCAATCTTTTCAAGCGATTTTCCTTCATAGGGCAACTTGTGCAGAACATAACGCATGGCATTTAGACGCGCGCGTTTTTTGCAATCTGACTTGATGACTGTCCAAGGAGAGTCAGTCGTATCCGTATAGAAAAACATCGCTTCTTTGGCTTTTGTGTACTCGTCCCATTTGTTAAGCGATGCCATATCGATTGGAGAAAGTTTCCATTGCTTCAGTGGATGAGTTTCGCGTTCACGAAATCGCCGCCGCTGCTCCTCGCGGCTGACAGAAAACCAAAACTTGATCAAATGTGTACCGCTGCGCACCAGGTTGCGTTCGAATTCAGGAGCCTGCCGCATGAATTCGTTGTATTCATCCATGTTACAGAAACTCATCACGCGCTCGACTCCGGCGCGGTTGTACCAACTACGGTCAAACAAGACAATTTCGCCAGCCGTCGGTAAATGTTCTACGTAGCGCTGAAAGTACCATTGCCCCTTCTCGACGTCACTCGGTTTCTCCAGTGCAACTACCCTTGCACCACGAGGGTTAAGATGCTCCATGAACCGCTTGATCGTTCCCCCTTTACCAGCCGCATCGCGACCTTCGAACAGAATGACGATTTTTTGACCCGCCTTCTTCACCCAAGCTTGCAGTTTCAGTAGCTCGACTTGCAAACGATACTTTTGCTTCTCGTAGTTGCGCCGCGACATCAAACTCTTGTACGGGTATCCACCAGTCCGCCAATCCGGCGACAATTCGTCGTCCGGTTGAACCAGCAGTGGAGCATCAATACCACTTCTTGCAAGCATCGCATCTCGCAAAAACGCAGCGTCATCAGTCGAAGCGCCTGAAAGAATCGCCTCAAGCACCTTTTCCAAAGTGCCAACATCGTGAGGCGGAACGGAGCTGATAATGTCTTTGATCGCAGCCACTTTCGCTTCACGAGCCGCAGCCACAGATTCATCCACCACGAAATTCTCAATGCCTGTAGGTGTGTGGGCAGGTGCAACATCGCCGGCTTTCGTGCGGCGGGGTACTTTCCCATTTGAGTTTTTCGAATTTGAGGAGTCAGACAGTTTGGAGTGGGTTGTCGGTTTCATTGTCGCAAACGCATACTTGGAGTGATTAGAATTCTTCGCAGCTATTAAAAGGCCTGTCCGCGTTATTGCGATTGTTTGCAGCAATCGCCAGTTTCGCGAGCGAAATCCATTCGTCTACAAAGGCAGCTATCTTTGCTCTACGCCAATATACTTCAAAATGTCTGAGGAGGAAAAATAGCCGCATCTCGGCAATCGCCACCTAATGACTAGCCGCAAGCCAAATCCACCAGTTTTATCCTGCGGAAGCACCGGCGGACAGCAACAATGTTCAAAAAATAACGTGATATCACGCCCGCAAACTCCGTGCCCTCCGAATTCCAACTTGCTTGATGTTAAGCTTATCCAATGCGGATGCCTAAGAAATCGTTTTGAAATAAGTTACCGAATTACTGAGTTGCACATTCCGAGTCTGACCAGCAATTGCGGCCCGTAGGCCGATCTCTCAGAAATCGGCAATGTGTTTTCCAGCTCACTGACGCTTAGTGAAACCAATACAGACTTTTCGTCTCCATCGAAATCCTTCCGTCGGGAATTTATCGAGTAGACGTTCACTGTAAACCGGCAGAATTACATCCACAAAATGGCCATGGCTGACTTCTGAAACTCGGCCAAGTGCTCACGCCTTTCGAAGTTCTTAATCGCGGCGAGGCAATCGTAAAAAGGAACTTGGCGTTGACGATCACTTTCCCCTGCGACCCTTGATAACTTGCCTTGGCGCGAAGCCTAACTCCGAAGCGACCTGCCGTCGCCGTAACAAATTGGCGCAACGTGTCATGCATGGTGTGCCTGAGCGAAACTGCCCAGTAAGTGAGCTCCCGTTGCACTTGTTGCACGTCTACTTGAGCGCAACAATAAATCGTAGCTACCAATCACTAAGGGTAAGTCTGACTTCACATCGAGCCGCATTATTCCGCTCAACTCCAGTCTGCACCAAACGCTTCGTTATCGATTGCCAAGATCTTCGAAGAGGTGGTCTTCG
>CAZVBC010000473.1:0-5009 GCA_964625155.1 uncultured Pirellulaceae bacterium | reverse complement strand
TGCGGCCGCTGCCCAAAAATAACTAGCTGCCGAAGCGTCCGGCTCGATCTGATAAACGGTAGCCCGATAACGGTGACTGGCTGAGATCTTGATGGGGCCGGTAGGCTCCCCTTCGACCTTCGCACCGAACGATTCCATCACGCGGCGAGTCATCTCGACGTATGGCACTGATACTAGGGTACCAGTCACTTCAAGTCGTACGTCGCCGCGCGCCAAGGGACAAGCCATCATCAAGCCCGACAGGTACTGGCTTGAGATGGACCCAGCCACGCGCGCGACACCACCCTGCAAACCCACTGCGTCGATCAACACCGGAGGGCATTCCGAGTTGACAGGATTGGTACTCGCTAGCTTAGCTCCCAGTTGTTCCAACGCTCGCAACAGATCGCCGATCGGCCGTTCACGCATGCGCTGGATACCGTCCAGGGTGAATTGACCATGGCAAGCGGCCAATGCGGCAGTGAGGAACCGAATCGTGGTTCCGCTGTTGGCTACAAACACATTGGCTCGCTTAGTTTTCAGATCGCCTCCGCAACCATGCACAGTTAAATTGCCATGTTCGAGCTCGCCTTCAACGTCCAGACCGAGATTTTGCCAGGCTTGCACCATGACCTGCGTGTCTTCGCTGTCCAAAACGCCTGTCAACTGCGATACGCCTTGGCCTAACGCAGCACACACCAAGGCTCGATTCGTTAGACTCTTGCTCCCCGGTGGTCGAATGGAACCTCCACACTGACCTAGTGGAGAAATCTTTACAGCTCGGCAATCTTCCAGTCTCACAGGTAAATTCATCACCCTACTTTTCTGTTTCAAATTCCCAAGACCGCCCGTTGCCTTTTGTCGGTACGATGCGGATTTCGTCAATCTCAATGGGCGACGTGCTGGCGGGTAGGTACAGTCTAAGCGTCCCTAGCGAACCGGAGTAACCGATATCCACAAGTACATCTTGCCAATCTCCAGGCTTGATCTTAAACGGAGTACTGAAGACACTTGATGGCTCGGCAGCGGTACGAGGTAACACATCTATTTTGCCTTCACCACCACTGGCACTACGGACACGCAAAGTGACTCGTGCCGGTCCCGACATGCGCCCTGCAGCATACCCCAGAAATGCCGTTCCTGGCGTAGACCTGCTCGTTACGTTCAAGATACCGTTAGATACTGTGGCCGTACATTGCCGCTGCTTCCAGTCTGTAAGATCGCGAGGCGTAGCAACTCCGGTGGAAGCCGTTGTTTGATATTGTGGATTGGCGCGCGGAAAGGTTGCGTTTGTTTCTCGCAAGAAACCATCGATCAGCGAATTGAGTTCTGCGACTTTCTCTGGCATATCGGCAAGCAGATTATGCGACTCGCCAATATCAGTTCGCAGATTGTAGAGTTCAGACGACGGAGGATTTCCAAACCAGCGCAAAAGCTTAAAGTCACCGCTGCGTACCCAGACACCTCCCGCACGATTTTGGCCTGCGTGTGGGTGATAATTAAAATATGCCCTGCGCTCAAGTGCTGTGTTAGCAAACAACACTTGTGAATAATCGGCGCCATCAAAGTGTTGTCGTGCAGGTTTCTCGATATCCAATAACTTCAGCAGAGTTGGATAGATGTCGATTGGCCCCACGACTTGTTCGGAAATCGAGCCCGGAGTGATTTTATTGGCCCACGACCACATTAACGGTACGCGGGTACCACCTTCGTACAAGGTCCCCTTCCCATCGCGCAGTGGAAAATTATTCGTGGGTGGTAAATCTCCTGCCCATTGGCGCCAATCGGCTAACAAGCTCTGTTGAGCTTTCGCCCCCTTGGCGGTTTTCGCAGTACCGGGAACGTTGCTGTGGACGTTGCCTCCATTGTCTGACGTGAAAATGATGATAGTTTTGTCAGCGAGCTGCAAGCGATCGAGCTCAGCGAGTATTCGGCCGAAACATTCATCAACGCTTTGCAGCATCGACGCCATGATCGGGTTTCCTTGGCGTCCAGTCGGATCTTTTTTTGACTGAAACCGACGCGTGTAGTCCAATTTATGACCCCATGGGCCATGCACGCCATAACACCACAAATTGAGAAAAAAAGGGGCATCTCGGTTGGCTTGGATGAAATTCACCGCTTCAGTGGCTTGCCGATCGACGATGTACTCACCCGGCGCACCGTCGGTAATATTGCCCACGCGCTGGTTGCCTGTTGGGTTTCCGTTAGGTGCAACATGGTAAGGTGAAAAGTATGCTCCTGGCGGACCCGGATCAGGATGACAATGAAAGGTGACATCAAATCCCTGCGATTCTGGCCAATGCGGAGTAGTCAAACCCAAATGCCACTTACCAATATGGGCCGTGCGATAACCAGCTCCTTTGAGAGTTTCGGCGAGCGTAATCTGCGATGGCTCTAGATAATTCTTGCTCTCGGGCAAAAGCATCGGCTGGGTGGCCGGGCCACTTGGCTGCAAGAAAATGTGGTCAGGAAGCTGTGGGGGCATGTGCCCCGTTGCGCTAGTGATTCTGTGTCGCGCAGAATACTGGCCAGTCAATAAACTTGCTCGAGTCGGAGAACACAAAGGTTGCGAGTAGGCATTTGTAAACCTCATCGAGCGCTGTGCAAATCGATCAATATTCGGTGTTTCGTAATATCGCGATCCGTAAACTCCACTGTCCATCCAACCCATATCGTCGGCAAGAAACAGAATCACGTTTGGTCGCGAACGCTCGGCATCTTGAATCTCCGCAGCCCGAGAATTGCATAACAATCCTAACACTAGTGTTACAATTGCCATGAACTGGCTGCGCATTCTATGAGCCATTCTCTCGGTAAAGTTCATTTACTGCCTCGCCCCATCGTTTCGATTGTTTATTGCAACTCGGCAAACAAAGTCGACCAGCTCCTGACACTCAAAGAACGAAGGAGAAACTTTATGTCCTTCGCCCGCGATAACTTTAATCGTCATTGATCCACCTAATGCCTCAAAACGCGTTTTTAGCAAACCGCTATTGAGATCTAGAGGTACAACCACATCGTTGTCTCCGTGAACCGCGAACATGTGTACACGGTTCTTTGCCAGTGACTGCAGTCTATCGACGGGATTGAACTGCGCCAGTTTCTGCAGCATTTCCTCTTCGGATAAACCATAGTCTGCCAGCGTGGCGGACTTAGAATTTGCCATTGGCCAACTATTCAAATTGCAAACTGGATAGATTCCTGCAAAACCGCCCGCCTTATCTGGATGCTCGCAAGCAAAGCTGAGCATCATCAATCCGCCTCGGCTCTGGCCAAGCAAAATCGGTTTGGCGGAATAGCCGCGACGGACCATTTCATCATAGAATTCCAAGAACTGTGCATTGCTTGCGGGCGAACCACGGACCTCACCTAAATCCACGCCAGCAATGCTGATTCCCTTATCCAGAAATCGCTCGAAATACCATTCGTGGCCTGCGCCAGGAAGATTTTTGCCAAGTGTCGGTGCATACCACACCCAAGGTTGGCCCTGCGCAGGTTGAGCTGCTGCGATAATGAAGGCGGGCTTGCCGTTAACCGCAAAAGGAGTTTTCTCAATCTTGGCTTGTGCGACCAGCGGTAAGACAAACAAACACAGAGTAAATATCACCCCTATTGAAGCAGTCATCAGTGACCGCCTCGAAGGTAAAACACAGTCAACAGTCATTTCCATCATTCTCCACAGTACGCACGGCAAGAGGCTACGTATCGGACTGCCATTGTAACCAACTGACCAAGCGATGAGAGTTGCCATTTTCAAGATTGGACTCCCAATGCAACTTGAAAATTCCGTCCCGGCGAAACATGGCCTGTGACAAAATCCAAGCGTTACTTGTAATAAATCAGTCGCCAGCAACAGATCGCTAGAATCAAAAAACCTGGTGCGAGGAACACAAACTCGCCAAAGTCGGGAAAAGAGGGCCGATAGAACAACAAGATGCTTAACGACAGGGCCATCAACAGGGCCAGCGCCAGAGATGCCCACCAACGCACCGACTCTATCAAGCCTAAACCACAAACTGTAAATAGAGTGACACCAATTGCGATGGCGCCCCAGGTGACAAACCAATTGAACGATTGCAACACAGCGTCCAAAATTGCCCACAGCCCTCGCTGCGCAGCCACGTGGCCGACCATCACAAAAAAAGTAGCAAGTAACACGTACGGAATAGCCATCAAGGTCATCACGACGTGCAGCAGCCCGGGCAATCGGCGGCACACTTCATCAAGAAAGTTTGTCATGGGTTGCTCGCTGAGTTTTTTGCGAAGAGATGACGCCTGAGGATGAGCTGGCTAAGTCGTGGGCAGAGCCCGCTTAATTGCCTGGAATACCAGTTTCAAGAAACCGAGAGAGTATCCTACGACATACAGTAAGGTGAACAGAGAGAGGACGCCTCCCATCAGCCCACCAAATTTCCAATTGGCGATGACGAAAATCGTTTTCGAGTTTTCGCCTGCTGAATTCAAAAAGGCTTTTGATTTCTCGACGACGCTCTTCAAACTGGCTGGCGATACACTTACTTCCGCCATTTGATCGCCGGCTCCAAGGATTTGTAGAGTCCCTTCCCCTTCTACATAAACTCGCTCGTTTTTGTTGCGGCCAAACTCTCGCTTTCGCTCGGATCTTCCAGCACGCTCGCGATATTCAATCTGCGTGACCGAGTCGACTCTCTGCGTCTTAAACGGCACAACAAAAAATGCACATGTTCGTGTAGTACATTGCACCACTTCCCCTGAGCGCACAAAAGTCAGCCATGTTGCTGGCACAATCATCGTAGTCAGACCTGGAAATACGATGCATATCAAAAAAACGATCCCATGTTGCAGCAGTATCTCCCAGAGCGCTGGTTTCATTCCGACTGTCGGCATGTTGCTGTCCTTTTGTTGCCCATAAAATGTCGCCGAATTGAACAGCGCCCGATTCAGTCAGGTGAACGCCCTTTGGCCTGCCAATTAGCCTTGATTTCATGGCTAAACACCGGACGCCTTATGCGTTCCGGCTGAGTCAAAACGGCGCTGAAAATGGCGCT
>CAZVBC010000472.1:0-5009 GCA_964625155.1 uncultured Pirellulaceae bacterium | reverse complement strand
AGGATGGCGCATCCATTGGTTCGCACAAAGTGCTGTTGCGAGATACCTGGCCAACCCAGGACGATTATATCGACAAGAACAGTGGTGAAATGGTCGATATGTCCAAAGGGAGAAAGAGTCGCATTTCGTGGCAATACTTCGAAGTTACCACCTCGAAACTGACTGCTGACGTGAAAGCTGGTGAAAAGAACGACTTCAAGTTTGAGATTCAATAGCGTTAATGGCGATTTGTTACAGCTAAGAAACTGGGTTCGCAGAAACGGGAGAGCAAGCTTCCTACCGAGTCGCAACTCGATTGGCTCAACATGAGCTTAGCCCTTCCAATCCCATAAATTTGGCTGTAAACACTGGTCGCTCGTTTTGCGTTACAAAGTGACTGTTTACCTTCGCCATTCATCGATCAAGCACGCCACCAAACTGGTCCAGCCGGTTTGGTGCGATGCCCCCAGTCCTTCACCTGACTCTGCGTTGAAATATTCGTGAAACATCAAACAGTCGCGCCAGTAGGGATCGCGCTGAAGCTTGTCCCGATTTCCAAAAACAGGCCTTCGGCCATTAGCATCTCGAGCGAATAGTGATATCAGGCGATTGGCGTAACCGGCAGCCATCTCGTTAATCGATATCATTGAAGGATCTGGCTGGTCTGTAGTAGTGCCCAATTGCCGCTTGGATCCGTTTGGGTATTCTACCAACAGATCGTCTCCATAAACTCTCGCCAATTTGCGCAACGACTCGATCATCAGGAATGTCGTGGGAAACCAGACTGGTCCGCGCCAGTTTGAATTGCCACCTTTCAGCCAAGTGCTGGTTTCGGCAGGTTCGTACTGTACACATTCGCCCGCATGGTAATATGGATCGCGCAAATGCGCTTTCGATAGGCTGCGAAGCCCAAAGGGACTTAAGAATTCAGTTTCATCCCACATGACTCTGAGGATTCTCCGCAACTGTGATTCAGTGACTAACGACAGCAACTGTACGCTCCCCGTCGAGTTTTCTCGGCTAGTCATACACGCGTTTACGAGTGCCGGACGATTGCGAATGAACCACTCCACATTCGCTTTGAACGTAGGAAAAGCCTCGACCCAGTTTTCTTCCAGTCGCTCAACCGCATATAGCGGAATGAGACTTACCAGCGAACGCAATCGGAAGCGATGAAAGCTGCCATCGGGATAAGCCAATACGTCGTAAAACAGCCCATCATGTTCACTCCATAATTGATAATTGCGGCCTCCCATGTTTTTCATCGCCGAACCGATATACACGTAGTGCTCGAAAAACTTTGTTGCCAGGCCGACGTAGGCGGAATTTTCCTTTGCCAACTCCAATGCCATACGCATCAAATTGAGGCAAAACATCCCCATCCAACCAGTGGCGTCGGCCTGCTTGAGTGTCGAGCCATCTGTAGGGCGTTTACTGCGGTCGAAAGTTGTAATATTGTCCAATCCGAGAAAGCCACCTTCAAAGATGTTATTCCCCTCGGCGTCAACTTTGTTTACCCACCAAGCAAAATTGATCAGCAGTTTATGAAAGCACTTCTCCAAGAAATCGCGATCCGCACGACCAGCCCTTAAACGATCCATGTTGTACACGCGCCAAACCGCCCAAGCATGCACCGGTGGGTTCAGGTCCCCGAATTCCCATTCGTATGCTGGTATCTGGCCATTGGGATGCTGAAACTGTTCGAATAACAGTAACCAAAGTTGCTCTTTGGCAAATTCTGGGTCGACTAACGCCATGGGAATGCACTGAAAAGCGAGATCCCAAGCAGCGAACCAGGGATATTCCCATTTGTCGGGCATACTCATAATGCGCATCGAGTTGAGGTGCCTCCAGTGCGAGTTGCGCAGCTTGTGACGGCTGGCTGGTGGCGGTACGTCTGGATTGTCCCCTTCGAGCCATTTTTGCACATCGAACAAATAGATTTGCTTACTCCATATTAGTCCGGCCAAAGCTTGGCGTTGGATAGTTCGTTCATCTGCTGTCGCGCGGGGAGGATGTAGTCTCGCATAGAATTGGTCTGCTTCTTGTTGGCGAGTCAATACTACCGCATCGATTTGTTCCATCGCGTCCGGTAGAAAACGATCGGCCAATCGCAAACGTAAAATCCATGATTGGCCCGAGGGAATTTCTTGACGGTACCACAAACAGGCTTTGGTACCGACTTGCTCTGGGTTGACTGTCTTTTCGCCATGGATGATATGTTGGTGAAACGCATCTTTCACATATTTGCTGTGGCTGCGTACCTGTCTTCCGTACAACTTGGAACAGTTCGATTCATTATCGGTCACCAAAATCTCCGCACCTGCTGGGGCGTGCAAATACCTTCGCCCCAAGCGGTAAGATTGGAGCAAGTTTTGCAAGGGTACTGCTTTGGCATCGTCAGCTACGAGGCCGCAAATATGGTTGCTGCCAGAGATGGCTTGGATCTCGGGTCGAGCTGTCGGCCGCGGTCCCCAACTCCAAGTATTGCGAAACCAAAGATGAGGCAAAACATCAATCGATGCACTTTCCGGTCCCCGATTGAAAATCTCGATCTTGATGCAGATGTCCTCCGGTGAGGCTTTGGCGTATTCCACAAAAACATCAAAGTACCGGTCGTCATCAAAGATACCTGTGTCCAGGAGTTCAAATTCTGGTTCCCGGCGATCGCGGCGTGAGTTCTCCCAAATCAGGCGCTGATACGGGAATTCTTGCTGCGGGTACTTGTACAAGTATCTCATGTAAGATTGCGTAGGAGTCGCATCCAAATAGTAATAATACTCTTTGACGTCTTCGCCATGGTTAGCTTGTTTGGGCACCACGCCAAACAACCGCTCTTTCAAGATGGGGTCCTTTCCGTTCCACAGTGCCAGCGCAAAGACCAGCAACTGGTATCGGTCGCAGAATCCCGCTAAGCCGTCTTCGCCCCATCGGTAAGCTTTGGAACGAGAATGTTCATGGGTTAGAAAGTCCCATGCCTCTCCATCTGGACTGTAGTCTTCGCGAACAGTGCCCCATGACCGTTCGCTGACATACGCTCCCCAACGCCTCCAATTCTCAGCTCCCGCAGCGTCCCGTGCCAATCGTTCTTGCTCTGCACAATGCGAACTCAAAACGAGGGTCCTTTCACAGTACTCACCATCTTTTCGAATAAACTTGCTATCATCAAACACACGTCGAGGATAGTGCTCGGTTGGTTATCATTTCGATCGGTCCGATGGCGCTCGACGAATTAAGTCTAATCTGAATTGCCTATAGCCTGGGCTGGGAAAATGTTGCTGGTTTTCCAGAAACAAGGAGAACATGTTGAAGTTAGTATTCGACTTGCTGTCACGATTTGAAGCATGGCGTTGGGTATTAATATGTCTCGCTGTCACGGGCTGGCCGTTGTTTGTTTGTGCACAGGATGATGCTAAAGAAACTTCACGATCGGCCAATCGCCAACCGATACCAGACCGCTTGGTCGTGCTAACGTTTGACGACTCCGCCAAGACTCACTTCACCACTGTCCGGCCAATTTTGCTGAAGTATGGATTTCGCGCCACATTCTTTGTGACTGAGGGTTGGGACTTCGCGACCAACAAACGCGACTATATGACTTGGGAAGAAATCGCTCAATTACATCGTGACGGTTTTGAAATTGGAAACCACACTCGCGACCACTTGGGCATTAGTGACAAATCAGCTGGTAAATTGTCAGAACAACTATCCGGCATCGAAACGCGTTGTGTCGAAAACGGAATTCCCAAACCAGTTTCGTTTGCCTGGCCTGGCAACTCAACCAGCCTGTTGGCGCTCGAGACTTTGCGCCAGCATGGCATCCTCTTCGCGAGACGCGGCGGAGCGCCAGAACATACCTACGAATCTGGTTGGGGGTTCGCCTTCGAACCTGGACTGGACCATCCCTATTTGATCCCGTCAGCCGGAGATGCCAAGCCCAAGTGGGAATTGGCAGATTTTATCCGAGCGGTTTCACAGGCCCGCGCTGGCCGCATCGCGGTATTACAATTTCACGGCGTTCCCGACACCGCGCATAACTGGGTCAGTACTGCTGTTGATAGATTTGAAGCGTACATGCATCATCTTGCATCGGAAAAATATCGTGTTGTCGCGTTAAAAGATTTAGCCGAATTTGTTGACCCAACCCTTACTCCCAAAGATGCACAGCGTATTATCGATCTACGCAAACAGTCGCTGGCCCCATCCGCCAAGTAACAGAACAAAAGTAACAAGAATACTAGTTGAACAGCGCCAGCTTTTTTAAATCTCGCAAGTCGGCCACACATCTCTTCGAGTTCTTCGGCCTGCAATGTAGAATGCAAACCACATATCTACCGGACGGCTCGAACTTTTGCCATGGATGGCTGTACCCTACTCAACCTATTCCATGAAATCACCGCAGCGCAACAGACGAAATCTAGCTAAGAGATCCGCAGAAAAGCCATCTGCGGCCCAGAATACTGCGTTGAGACTGTCGTTGCTCTATTTCCTAAGCGGAGTGCCCGCCCTGCTGTATCAAACAGTATGGCAACGCCTGCTAGTTCTGCACAGTGGAGCTGGGACGGCGTCCGTATCCATTATCGTCGCAGCCTACATGCTGGGGCTTGGGCTAGGAAGTTTGCTCGGCGCTCGGCTCAGTCGCGGGCTAACTCCTCGAACCTCACTGAAAGTATTCGCTGGTTTAGAGCTTTGCGTCGCGGCGTACGCGTACTTCAGCCCCATTCTTCTCTACAGTGTCTTGTATCAGCGTTTTGGTTGGGCTTATGGCAATTTGTGGACCGCAACTCTCTTGCACATTTTGACTCTGGTGCTGCCAACAACCTTGATGGGCATGACTTTGCCAATGATGACCGGCGCCCTGGTTCGCGAGAGTGCAACCGCCTCGAAATCAATCAGCCTGCTGTATGGCTGCAACACGTTTGGTGCCGCTTTTGGTGCGGCGCTCGCTCCGTGGTTTCTACTGCCCTATGTCGGCGTAAGTGGAGTTTGCTCAGTTGGTGCGGCCCTTAATTTTTTGGTCGGAATGCTCG
>CAZVBC010000471.1:0-5029 GCA_964625155.1 uncultured Pirellulaceae bacterium | reverse complement strand
CGAATTTCGTATGCTGCACCCGATTCAACCATTGAGCGTGGCATCGAGTGTCTCAAAGAGCTCGCAAGAACTTAATCCACTTTGCAGGATTCGTTGGGGGCATCGCCAGCATTAACGTGAGAGAAACCTGACGATGAAGTGCTTTCCGATTTATCGAGTGCAAGGATCCTACCGGCAGTTGGGGCAACAACATGGAGAACAGGCACAGCGCCAGATTCGGCAACACATCGATTATATTTGCAGTAGTCTGAAACTCACTAAGCCTCAGGTTCAACATCGCGCAATGCAGTTTGAATCCCTCTTTCAGCAGTACAGCCCGCACTTGATCGAGGAACTGCGAGGATTGGCCGAAGGTGCCGGTATCGCTTATGCCGAGTCATTGGCTGTGAATATTCGGGGCGCTTTGACGATGAGTAATGATGGTGGTTGTACAGCATTTGCAATTACCAAATCAGGAACACGTGACCAGCAGGTGCTTATCGGCCAGAACAGTGACCAACTGCCTGCCACACTCCCGCTGGGATATGTACTACACCTAAAGCCAACTGACAAACCAGAGTCGCTAATGTGGACGTTTGGTGGCATGATCGGGTATCACGGTATCAACAGTTTGGGAGTGGGCCATTTTGCCAACGATCTTGGTGGTGGCCCAGCCGCACGATTTGGAATGCCGCACTATCCTCCCAAACGCTTGATTCTTGAGTGTTCCACAATGGTCGAAATAAAAAGGCTTTTGCAGCGCACTTCATTTTGGGCCAGCGGAAATTACGTCCTGTGTGACGGGCACGGAGAAATTCTCGACATCGAAGCAACACCCGATGGACAGGAAACCATCGACGATAGTGGCAGAGGATTTATTTGCCATTCAAATCACTTCCTGAGTCCAAAGTACGCAACCCAGATTAATTTTCAGAACTCAGCCAAAGACTCGTTCACTCGCTTAGAGCGTATCAATCAACTGATCAGTCAGTCGTTCGGGACTATCACCGTTGATAATTGCAAATCCATTTTGCGAGATCAACATAATAGCCCATGCGGGATATGCCGTACTGCTCAAACGGATCATCCGGAAGCTAATTGGGTTACGGCTGGCATCACAGTCGCCTCGATCGTGGCCGAACCAGCTCGCGGTCGCTTGCACATTGCCTGCGGAAATGATCCGTCTGCACCATACGTTGAGTACGATATGGGCTAAGTCGCCCAAAATCTCAGGGGTTCGGCGTCTTGTCTACACTAGTATGAACTCATCGTCCGTTCGCCACGGACAATTTTGCGGCATGACGATTCGCGAGTGCTGCTAACTCGTTAACAGTTGTCGCATAAGTCGGATTTTCCACCAAGTTGTTGGTTTCGTTAGGATCCGCTTGTTCGTCGATCAGCATGGCACCAGGGTTCGTGCCAGTCCACTGAGCGTAACGAAATCGTCGAGTGCGCACTGCCACACCTAAGTTGCTCGCACTTCCAGCAACGCTATATGCGGGATAGTCCCACGCTGATTGGATATTGCTAAGTAGCGGAACAAGGCTGTGTCCTTCGACTCCGCTCGGAGCTGTAAGGCCACACAACTGAGCCAACGTAGGATACAAATCGAGAGTTTGCACCGGGCCGTCAAAAGCCTTACCTGATTCCTTAATCCCTGGGACGGAAATAATGAGCGGCACGCGCGTCCCAATTTCGAAAAGGGAGCCGTGCTTGGCCCACTTTCCAAATTCACCTAGATGGTAACCGTGATCACCCCAGAAAACGATGATCGTCTTGTGACGCAAATTTAATCTTTCGAGTTCAGCGATAACTCGTCCAACGTTCCAGTCAGTCCAAGAGACACTGGCATAGTAGGCAGCTAACATCTGTCGAGCTTCATCCGGGCTGGCAGGCCGATCGATGAATAAGTCACTGTTACGAGTAATCGAGATCGATGGAAAACCGCGAGGTGCCGCAGGCACAGCCGCAAACGTTGCTGGCAATAAAAGCTTCGCCGCATCGTACAATTGGAGAAATCGCTGTGGAGCTGTTGGAGGACTGTGCGGTTTGGCGAACCCACAAGCGAGAAAAAATGGGCGGTCATGATACTCGTTGAGGAATCGTATTGCTCGTTCAGCGACGTTGTAATCTCCGTGTGATTGCCCGTCTCCTTCAAGTGTTACGAATCGATCGGATTGTGCCACGCGAGCTTTTGCATCCGGTCGCTTGCGCGGTGAGTGATCAGGTCGAGCTGGATCTCCGCCAGCGGTCCAGGCCTTGGCATCATCCAATCCGCCATGAAAAATCTTTCCGCAGCGCAAACTGGCATAACCGTTTTCATTGAAGAACTGAGGCAATGAAACCCATTCCGGATGTACAGCACGAAAGTCAATCGTGTTATCGAGTACACCCGTAGTCGTTGGATGCCTGCCAGTGAGCAACGAAGTACGGGAAGGATTGCACAAAGGATATTGGCAGTAGGCTCGGTCAAATCGCAGACCCTTCTCCGCCAGTGCATCAATGTTCGGCGATTGAACAACGGGATGGCCATAACAACCGAGTGCTGGACGCATATCATCCGACATCAAAAACAATACGTTCAACTTGTCCGCAGCAAGCACGCACGAAACATTTACAAGTGCAAAAAATATCGCGACGCGGATCCACCAAGTAAGCGTTTTCATTCGAAATCTCTGGGGCGAATAAGACGAGAAAAAAAGAACTTGAACGTGATAAAGATTCTCTCACGTGGCTAGCTGCGATGTCAACAACCGGCGTGGTCCAGCATCGGCATGAGGATAAATCCCCGATGTGGATTGAAGTTGCCCTCGGAACAATCGTCGAAATAATTGTGGAGCGAATATGGTATAAACTACAGTGGTGACGCCGTCCTAATTCTCGTACAGCCTATTTTTTCCTCTTGCGCGGCGGTCACTCCTTCTCGCCACGATCGAGACCATGTTCGAGCAACAAGTCAATTTTGCGCAAGACTGATGGCCTGACGAGATGCAGTATATAGAACTCCATTGCAAAACAAATTTTTCCTTTCTCGAAGGAGCATCCCATGCTGACGAATTGGTCGAGCAAGCAAAGCTGCTCGATTATTCTGGGCTAGCAATAACTGATCGAAATTCACTTTCGGGCATAGTGCGCGCTCATACCGCAGCCAAAGATGGACTCTTGCGCTTGATCGTAGGAGCTGAGTTGCATCCGGTCGATGGTCCACCACTGGTCGTTTGGCCCAGCGATCGGGCAGCGTACGGACGGCTGTGCCGATTGATAACTCGCGGACGGATGCGCCGCAACAAGGGAAGTTGCGAGCTGCGCTGGAATGACTTGCTGGAGCTGCATACTGGTCTGGTTGTTGGCATGCTGCTGCGCCAACCCGTGACTGATAATTCTGTAGAAGTCGAGAATCCGAGCCGTCCAGACTTCGCGAACTCTCCCTGGGAATCCGACGATGGGATATCGGCGGTTAACAGAGGGCGCGCTCTGCCGAGCATCGACTTTGATCCGCGCGGAGATGCACACTGGCTTGCTTGGTTGCATTTACTGCGTGAGATTTTTGGTGAATCAGCTTATTTGTTGGCCGAGTTACATCGTGGTGTCGATGACCAAGCCAAATTATCGCGGCTGTTAAGCTTGAGTCATCGCTCAAAAGTGCCCTTGGTCGCTGCTGGAGACGTACATTATCACGCGCCAGCCAGGTCTATCTTGCACGATTGTTTATTAGCAACTCGGTTGGGTACGACAATCCAAGCTGTGCAAGCCGAGCGATTGGCAAATTCGCAGTATCATCTGCGTCCACTGCCAGAAATTGCACAGCTCTTCAAAGATACTCCCGAGGCTATTTCTCGAACGGTTGAGATTGCGGACAAATGCCAGTTTTCGCTCGATCAACTGCGTTACGAGTATCCTGTCGAACTGGCTCCAGATGGGCAAAGCCCAATCGCCTACTTGAAACGACTGGCCTGGGAAGGGGCAAAGCAACGTTACCCTGACGGCGTGCCCCAGAAGATCATTGATTCGTTGCGTCACGAAACCACTTTAATTGAAGAGCTTGGATATGAAGCGTATTTCCTGACGGTTTGGGACTTAGTCCGATTTGCGCGTTCCCGGGGGATTCTGTGCCAAGGAAGAGGTTCAGCAGCTAATAGTGTCGTGTGCTATTGTCTCGGTGTTACGTCCGTAAACCCTAATGAACTGGATCTGCTGTTCGAACGCTTTATCAGTCGCGAGCGAAACGAAGCTCCTGATATCGACGTGGATTTTGAACATCAACGTCGCGAGGAGGTACTGCAATATATCTATGAGAAATACGGACGCCATCGCGCTGGGATGACAGCGACCGTGATCTCCTATCGTACCAAATCGGCTATCCGAGACTGCGGCAAGGCTTTGGGCGTTTCACTGGATCGGCTCGACTCTTTGTCCAATTTAGTCGACTCGCGTTACGAGGAAGGCTCCCTGGAGTATCGCGCCGCAGAAATCGGCTTGGATCCAAATTCGGAAATTGGCAAGCGGTTTATTTATCTTGTGCGCACGCTGGTAGGCTTCCCAAGACATCTGTCGCAACATGTCGGGGGCATGGTCATGACACAAGGATGGCTGTGCGAATTGTGCCCGATCGAAAACGCATCCATGGACGGACGAACCGTTATCCAATGGAACAAAGATGACTTGGATGATCTCGGGATCTTGAAAGTCGATTGTCTGGCACTGGGTATGTTGTCGGCCATCCATCGAGCTTTTGATCTGCTGGCGAAACACTACCACCGAAACCTCACGCTAGCAGAGGTTCCTCGCGAAGACTTGTCTGTCTACGACATGATTTGCCAAGCCGATACGATTGGCGTGTTTCAGATCGAAAGCCGTGCCCAAATGAGCATGTTGCCACGTTTGAAACCACGTTGTTTTTATGACTTGGTAATCGAAGTCGCCATTGTGCGTCCTGGGCCAATTCAGGGACAAATGGTCCATCCTTACCTGCAAGCTCGCAAGACCGGAAGCCAACCTGCATACCCCACGCCAGAGATTCGCGAAGTTCTGTCCAAAACCATGGGCGTAC
>CAZVBC010000470.1:0-5050 GCA_964625155.1 uncultured Pirellulaceae bacterium | reverse complement strand
CGCTCCACTCGCGCTGCGTATTTTCCTGGCAATAGGCCACACAACTTACGAGCATCAGCATTAGAATCTGCGCGACGAATTTCATTTTGACAACTCTCATGTGTGCAACGCTCCAAACGTCAGAATTCTGAACTGGCACTCAATTCATTCCCTCAACACCCCAAACAAACTCATCACTCGGTGTTTTAGTTTATCAGGACAGCAAAATTGAGCAAATTCCGAAAAAGAATCAGGACGCGCGGCCACGTTTAGATAAGACACGCTGCAAGAAGAAGCTAAAACAACCTATTGCTCTAGTTTCTTCGTCTTGCCAACAAGGTGGCACAGATTCCATCGTCGGCAATCATCGAACGCATGGCGTCGCTACGCGACGTAATGCTCGGGATCGTAACTGAACCGGCCTTGAAAGGCCGGGCTACCTGCACGAGGTTGCTACTGCGACAGGCAACTTACCTGAGCCTAAACTTGCCCACAGGTTTCCCTGGCGCGACTTGATTGTTTGTTATTGCTTGGCAATCGAGATTCTTGGATTTAGAACACAGGCGCATGGAACGGCCGCGTACACGTTATGCTGGAACTTCGTATACGACCAGCAGGTTGTGTGTGTTGTTCATTACGCCGGTACCGGTGACAAACACGACGCGATCGCCGCTGGTGAGAAACCCGTGTTCGCGTCCCCATTTGGCAATTTCATCGATCAAGGCTTGTGGTTGATCGATATTCTGAACAGCCAAAGGCATGATTCCCCAGAACAAACACATGCGTCGAAGCGTAACCGGTGAATTGCTGGCTCCCAAAGTTGGGACAGAATTTCGCTGTTTCGATTTGACCCAAGCCGTGCCGCCGGAACGGGTCGCAATTACCACGATCTTTGCGCCGATGGCTTCTGCGATGTTGGCGGCATTAAAAGTCACTGCGGACGTGATCGGATGAACACGATCAAATGTTTTGGCTGGCAGTAAAGGTGGTTGATTACGTAGCATTTGCTCAGTGTGTACCATGATGCGATTCATGGTTTCAACGGCCAGTACCGGGAACTGACCGATTGCAGTCTCACCGCTGAGCATACAAGCATCGGCGCCGTCGAGAATTGCGTTGGCCACATCCGATGCTTCTGCCCGCGTCGGTCGTCGATTGGTATGCATGCTTTCGAGCATCTGCGTGGCGACGATCACCGGTTTCATTTTCTCACGACAGACCTGAATGATCCGCTTTTGCGCAACCGGCGTCTCGGCAACATCTATTTCGACCCCCAAGTCACCACGAGCGACCATGACTCCGTCAGCCGCTTCAACGATTTGTTCCAATCGCTTGAGCGCTTCTCGCTTTTCAATTTTCGCAATCACCAACGCGTGGCTTTCAAGCGAATTCAACAGATTCTTCAAGCTGAGCACATCTTGTTCACTACGTACAAAGCTGAGACTGATAAAATCGATCTCGTGATGTGCAGCCCAGATCGCATTTTCGACGTCTTCAGGACGCATGGCCGAAACGCTGAGGGACACGCCGGGCAAATTGATGCCTTGTCGGCTACGAATCGTTCCATTTGACAATACGCGACAGCGCGCCGATTCCTTGTCCTTGTCAATCACTTGGAGGCTGATCGTACCGTCAGCCAACATGACCTTGTCCCCAACGGCGATTTCATCAATTAGACGCTTGTAGTTACTACAAAGCTGGTCCGACTGTGTACACACATCACCGCGAACGATGGTCAATTCCCGTCCGACTTCAACGTCCAGAGGATCTTGTGCCAATTGCCCCAAGCGGATCTTAGGCCCCGCCAAATCGAGCAAGATGGCAACCGGTACACCTGTGATTTCTCGAACGCGTCTGATTTTTTCGGCAGTCTTGGCGAAGCTGTCTCGATCACCGTGAGCGGCATTGATGCGAAAAACATCGACTCCTTGGTTAACCATCTCTACCAAGGTGGCTTCATCGGCGCAAGCCGGTCCGACGGTTGCCACGATCTTTGTACGGGCCTCTGCCAAATTCGGACGCATTTGAGTCATTAAGGCTCCCTTTCCTGAACGATCACATTAGTGGTGCACCAAAAATACTCGATTAACAGCCAAGATCATAGTGCACGTCCGGCTGTGCAGTCGTTACAACTACCTGTATTAACATTCTGAGGCGTTTGTATTCTTCAAATCAGACGGGGATCTGCTAGGATTTTCAATACTAAGGCAAGAGGTAATTCGAAAACGAGGCGACCTTGAACATCTGTAGTTTCGATCCTACAAAAGTTGCATCTCCAGGAGACCATTGGTGAGTGACTCCATACGCTTTATCATGCTTGGTGGTTTCTTGGGAGCTGGAAAGACAACGACCATTGCTCAATTAGCAGCTCTGTATCAGGCATCTGGCAAGCATGTTTGTATAGTGACTAATGACCAAGCGGCGGACTTGGTGGATACTCACTTGTTGAAGAGTTACGGGTACGCGGTGGCTGAAGTTGCTGGCTCGTGCTTTTGTTGCAATTTTGGTGGACTGACGCAGGCAATTGATTCGTTTAGTGCACAGCGTCGCCCCGATGTGGTGATCGCTGAACCGGTAGGGAGTTGCACCGATTTGGTTGCTACGGTTGCCCTGCCAATGATGCGTATGCTCGGCGAAGAGTTTGTAATCAGTCCCTATGCAGTGATCATGAAACCCAGCCATGGCCTGAAAATCTTGCAGGGGACCGGTAAGGGTTTTTCACCCAAAGCCGAATACATTTTCCGTAAGCAACTCGAAGAAGCAGATATCCTTTTAATCAACCGCATCGACGAATTGTCAACTTCTCAAATTGACGAAATCGAAGGCTTACTGGCTCAGCAATACCCAGATCGGCCAATCTTGCGCATCTCTGCGCGTACGGGCGTGAATCTCGACAAGTTAAAGAACTTGCTTGAGGTTGAGGCACCCCGTCGAACTTCGATCATGGACGTTGATTACGATATCTATGCAGAAGGTGAAGCCGAGCTTGGGTGGTTGAACGCTGGTGCACAAATCCGAACCCCCAAGCCCTTTTCTATGGACGCGATGCTCGTCGAGTTAGTGGAACACATGAAGAACCGCATGTTGCAGTTAGGCGCTGAAACGGCACATCTGAAAGTAATTGGACAATCCGATGGAAATACTGCGGTAGTAAATCTCGTCAGCAGCGAATCACCAACGACGCTGTCACTGGCCAGTGATCATACGACGGCCAACTGTGAAGTAATCATTAACGCGCGAGTCGCAGTCGATCCAGATTCGCTAAAGAACTCGGTTGAACAAGTGCTTGCAGTGCTAGCCAATAAGCTGCATGGGACTGCGAGCCTCAACTCGATTCGAAGTTTTCGTCCAGGACGCCCCGTGCCAACTCATCGCGTGGCCGAAGTTTAAACTTACAACAAGTGTTTCAGATTACACAACGCTTAATACTACCTCAACTGATAAAGTCGACCGAGATTGCCCCAGCGATACTAGCATTGATGTGTAGTGGCAATCCGAGGTGAACAGAGTAGCCGAATTCCTGAATTCCAGCCGATCAAATGAGGAACAATTGCACGAGCAGGGAAGCTTTCGGCAAATGGTTTCCCAGAATTTGTAGGCCGAAAAAGGAATTTAGGCATGCAGGTCGAACGGAGCCATCGCGGATGGGTGGCAGCCACAACCGTGGCGCTCACATTGACGCTTGTTTTCTCCGCTGTTGAGAAACATCGTCGCGAAGAGGGCTTTGATTTTCATCGATTGCCGCAAGCCAGCTTTCATGCTGGTTCAACGACACAGTCGCGTGGAATCTTGTTAACACTTGATCCAGGTATCGCGGTCGTCGAAGCGTTTCCTGCACCTCAGCGAGCGGTGATACAGCGCCCAGAGACAGGCACCGTCGAGACACTTGAAGGTGAGGGAATTGTAGGTCTGCTGAGGAGGCCATTTGAGCCTGCAGCCCAAGTGGTTCTACGTGCACCCACCAGTAGTGAGACTGATGCATTGCCTTTGCATGTTGGTAGTGACGACACTGGCTACCTCGTTGAAGCACTCACTCGAGCTTTTGAGAGCCCGATGCGACAGGTTTCGGTGGCGCGTCCAATCGAGTCGGACGATACCGAAGTCGCTGAGCAAGTTACTGCCGCTCGATCTTCGCTGGCCGCGAACGAGCACAGCAACTACTTTCTGCCTGAACCACGTGCTCTGTTTGCGGAACTTTCAGGCCTCGACGCTCCTACATCGCTGTTGGTTTCTCAGCGCGATATATTCGAGATACAAAACTGGGCTATCAATGTTCGGGAGCAGGTGGGTGAAATTGTCAGCAATTTTGGGCGTAGCCCCGAATTCGTCGATAGGCAATTCCATCGATTGCATGAGTTAGCGCAGCAGGCTACGGAGTATGCTGGACGGCAGGAAGACTATACCTACGCGTCAAGATTACTGCGAACCGTTTATTCCTTGGAACGTCGCCTGGCGATTTGGGAGGCGATAAGTTCTTGCATGGCGACTGCGCCGAGCGATCTGCGAGGCCCAACGCCGATCTCCATCCATGACGTTAAATTAGCTATCGCGCATGTACTTGATGATGCTATCAAAACTGGAGATCCCGAGGGTTGGAAAAAATTCTTGTTGCTCGACGATTTGACAACTTGGGCAAGTCATGAAAACGTAGACTGGGAAGCAGGGCATCGATTGGCTATAAAAATCACCTCGCGCATGAAATGGCAGCGGATGACGGATGCGCAGCGCGAGTTTATCAACGGCGAGGCGCCGAAACGCCTGTCGGCGGTGATTTCTCCTTGGACAGTCCGCCCAGTAGATTATCGCAAATTACTGAATGACCTTGAGACGCTGGAAGAAGACCCAACGCATCGATGTCGTACTTCACTGGCATCAGCAGTGCAAACTTTAAGTCTGTCCAGCCAACCGGCTCAATTGGCGGTGGCTAGCACAGTCAATGATCATTATCGTAACGCGAATATTCGCTTGACCGTCGCAGGCTCGTTGCTGGATCGTATGTTACCCAATACCGATTGGGAGAAACGTCCGGTACGTCAACGCGTACTGGGTGCCGATACTCGAGGCAGCAGCC
>CAZVBC010000469.1:0-5061 GCA_964625155.1 uncultured Pirellulaceae bacterium | reverse complement strand
CTGTGGCACTCGTAGCACTTTCACTTACAGGCAGCTTCAAGCTGTTAGGCAACGGTACTAACTCGAAACCAAACAAACGCTTTCTGAGTTCAATATAGTGGCTGACGCTGTCGCGTCTCACTCGCACGACGCCGCCCGACATTGGATGAGTTTTGCGCCAGGCACAGTATCGAATGAACGAAGACATAGCCAGACTTCCCAGCTTTTCCAGTAACGTTCCTCTACCGTTGTGCGATGAAGTATTTCGAATGTTTTGGACACTATGTTTTAGAGAAGCGAACTTGCGATAACATCCATAAAGTAGCTGCGATAGCCTTTCCGCAGAAAGGTTGGGGTGTTTCCAGGTGAGACTAGTAGTGTCGAAGCGGTCGAGGTTCCGTTCCGTGATCAAATTGTCCTGCAAGAATGAATCGTACTGCTCGGTTCCAGGAATTGGGCAAAGGATATAGAACGAAGCCCACGTGGGTGCAATGGACTGAAGAACGCCTAGGTGCGCGTCAATCGGTTCTTCAGTGTCTTGCGGAAATCCAATTATGTTGGAAAAATGAGAACCGATACCATGCTCTCGACACAAACCTACGATACTTTGATATGCCTCTGGTCGATTTTGTTTTTTATTGGCAGCAACCAATGTAGCCCGATCAAACGACTCGACACCGACAAACATTTGGTAGCATCCAGCCTTCGCCAGCAATTCAACTAAATCTTCCTGCTTGGCAATCTGTGTATCGCACTGGACAAAGAACTTAAGTCCAAGTCGTTCATCGACCATCGCATTCAGCAACTCCTTCGCCTGCGGATACTTGTTGAAATTGTCGAAAGTGAACATGATCGCCTTTACACCAGCCGCTCTAGCCGCCCGCAAGCTAGCCATAGTCGTTGCGATACTCTGGCTGCGAATCTTACGGCCTGCAATCTTGGTAACGGAACAAAAGTTGCATAGAAATGGACAGCCTCGTGCGGGGTAAACTCCTAGCATAGGTACGATGTATCTACTAAGCTTGGACCGATTCGGTGGAACTAACACGGGAGATTCCAAGTTCTCCTGCCATCGCAGTCCAGATCCGTACAACGACTTCAATTCGCCGCAGACGGCATCGTTTAGTATCTCGGTCCAAACGAGTTCTGCTTCGCATTGAGCAAAACTAACGCCGCGTCCTTGTAGCATCGACGTGTCACAAGTCATTACGTGCGGCCCGCCAATAACTGCCATACAACCATTTTTTTGCGCATGTGCCGCTAGGTCGAGCGAGCGTTGGAACTGATGGCTTTGTACTCCTACCAAAGCCACAAGGGTGCATGCGTTGCGGGTCGGCTCGAGTAGCTTGAGGTACTGGAGATCTGTATAAACGTACTCGTCGATGGCGTACGTCTCTGTACGTATACCATCTATTTCGGAAGGAACCATACTGCGAACATGCGGCACTGTGCTATTAGGCATAAACCCGCGGCGAAAGCGTTCCACTGCACCGTCTGCCATGTACTTACTTGGCTTGATGATCACGACTCGTAGGGATTCAAACATGGCACATTGTCCAGCAACATCTGCTATTTTCCGATCGCCTTACTCTGCTTGTAAAGATACGAGATGGGCGACAGACAAGGCATCGAGAGAACCACGAATCATCCCTGGTGAAATCCACCAGTCTGCGACGTTGTATTTCTAGAATTTTTTACGGGCGAAGGTAGTCTGTGTTTGATTGGAATCGGATGACATCGACTTTCTAGCCGTGTTTCTCACGAACTGCCAGCGTTTTTGGTGACGTTCGAGGCAACTTGGCCCAACTGAAGAAGCCGAATCTTGAATCTCGGGTGTTCACACAGGCTGATTACAACAGGTCTGCCATTTCTCTGCCGCCTCAGAATCGATCAACCAACCTGCAGCTTCGAACACTCGCTAAAAGCTACAGGCTGATTTCACGTCGCACAACGTCTACTGGTAAATGAAGCTCAGTTACGACCTGGCTGCTACGTTGGCGTTTTTGCTGAGCTTGCTCAACAATTTGTCAGCTTTTTCTTCGTCGTCCATGTTCTGACCAAGCAGCTTCTTGGCATTCCGATATCCAAGCTGTTCAGCCCACGTACACAGAGTTCCATAGGTTGCAATCTCGTAGTGTTCAACTTTTTGGGCCAGTCCAATCAAAATCGCATCCGCCACATCGGCATCAGCATCCTGTGCCATCGCATCCTCTACTTCCTTGATCAAACCAGCCATTGCTTCGCACTTTTTGGTCTTAGCTGCTTTGCCGGTCTCATCAAAGGCGCTTGCCACTCGGTCAACGTGCGCTTTGGTTTGCTCGAGATGTTCGCTAAGAGCCAGTGAGAGCTTTTTACAACTCGCCTTTTTTCCCATCTTCGGCAAAGCTCTCACTAGTTGTTGTTCAGCACTGTAAATATCTTGCAGTCCGGCATGGAATGCATCCGCAAGAGTCTCCAGTTTTGGCATTTTGATTTCCTTCAATAAAAATTATGTTTGGAACGTTTTGGCGATGTGTCAACGTCGCGGGGCTCTGGGTTAGGTGATTTAGCGATTCGCCACATTTGAAACTTCACTCGATGTCGAGATATCCTCAGCGCCGGCGTGTTCAAAAATCTTTTTAGCTTTTTCGGTCTCAGCTGAGTCTTCCGAGTGTACTGAAACGAGGCAACGGCCGCCTTTGAGTTTGCCTTCGAACTTCTGGGCCTCGTACTCGGGAATCCCCAGGCCGATCAAGGCACCGGAGATTCCGCCGGCGGCCCCGCCTATAGCAGTACCTGCTAGTGCGGCCATGATCGGACCGGCGGCGATGAATGGCCCAACACCGGGAATCGCCAGAGCGCCGATTCCTAAAAGCCAGCCGAGTCCGCCACCCACGACCGCTCCAGTACCAGCGCCGATCGTGGCTCCTTCAGGCGACTTCGTTTTGTTGTCAACTGCAAAGCCCTTTGAATCGTCGGTGTTGGGTAAGAGGACTGAGATATCGTTGGCTGTGAATCCGGCATTTTTAAGGCGGTCCACAACGGTTGCAGCATCCAGCGTGGTTTTGAGTGTACAGAATATAGCGAGTGCCATAAGGGGTTCCTTTGTGAGTGTTGGTAATTGAATTTACTTGGCCGTAGTGACGTCAAGTTGACTATTGATGTTTGATTCGCCAGCAACTTTGCGAGCGATCGATTCGATGGTCGTCTTTTCTTCCGCGGTTGCGACTGGACCTCGTAGAGTCACCTTGCCATCTTGAGTCATGATCTTGACGTTCTGCGCATTAATAGACATTTTGGTGTCCACGACTTGCTTACGGATTTTCGCAGTAATGTCGATGTCATTTTGATTTTCGTTCTGATCCAGCGGCGTCATGGTAGAGTCGCTTCGATCGCGTTGATTGATTGCCGAGTTGTCGCTGTCGATGGAAGTCTGCGTTGCCTTGTCACAACCGGCAATTGCCAACGTCAGCATTAAGAGTACGGACGAGTAGTTCACGCTATTGTTCCTTGTTAGGGTTTCATTCGTATTAGTGAGATGCTGTTGCACTTGAATTAAACTCGTCTCGGGTTAGTCGACGAGCGGGAATCTATTCGATCTAAATGGGTAGAAGTTACGAACTTTAGCACGCCCCGCAAACTTCCCCCTAACACAGCGTCAGGGGGAAGAGCTCAACTCAAAGCAATCGCTGTACGTGTGCACGCAATTTATTCGTTGACATTGGACAATTTGGAAGTATCACTTGCGGTGAGACGATCCATCAGATTGACAGCAGCTTCCATGTGCTTTGCGTTCTTTTCGAGATCATCTTTGATCAGGCCTTGAAGCTTGCCTGAGGCGTGACGCTGAAGAACGGTAAGTGTTGAAAGCATACCTGCATGCTTGGCAACTTGCATTCCAACGAAACACTTATCAAACTCGGCGCCTTCCTTCTTGCTTAAATAATCCTGACTATCCTTCAAGCATTGGGTTGAAATCTCTTGGTGCAACTGAAGAAAATCAACGCTTGCAGATTGATTGCCTGCGATAGCTGCATTCGTTGTGACCGCATTGGCCTTGCTTTCGCTTTGCGGTGAAATCCCATTGAGTTGTTCCAAACAGCTCTGGTGTGCCTTTTCCAAAGTTGCTGCAAATTGCTTGACTTCTTTGTTGGTGGCTTTTTCACTAGCAAAACGAGATAGCGTGACTTGTTCCTGATTGGCGATCGCTAGACACTTTGCAAAAGTTTGATCCTTGGTCAGCGAGCTTCCTACTTGCTGCTGCCGGTTGGCTCCTTGAGCCGGTTGATTTGCTTCGGGCTGCTGCGCTACAAGCGAGCTTCCGAGCGATAAAACCACCAATGTTGCGATGGAGAGTTGATTGATCTTCATAATTGTTGTTCCTTCAGACTTGAGAAATGTTTTCTAAACGGTTTTGACTGGATTGGAGTTGAACTACGCGGTGGCTAACTCTGGAATGTGCTTGCCGCAATCGATAGCGGTCACTTTGTTCTTGTCATCCTTGGACATGGTCATGCGAATCGTCGAGCCCGCTTTAAGGTCTGACGACTTGCTTGCTTTACCGTCGCATGTCACCTTGGCGTCCGCAGCCACGGTGTAATGGTGCTCATCGCCTTTAGCACAGGTCGACGTCAGTCTGTCCCCAGCGACTTTGACCAGTTTTCCATCGCAGCAATTCGCGTTGGTTTTGCCCTGTGATTCAGTCTTCATATCAATTCCCTTTACGATCGCGACAAAAGTATCGAATGCTTCCACACCTGGATCAGTGTTATCAAAAGCACGCTTCACGTTGCCGACGAGAGTAGTGTTACATCAAACCGCGCTGAAGAATATCAAAGAAACCTTCAAAGCGTCGTGGTGGATCTCGCCACTATCATTGCAGTTGGGATCAAGCGTACGTAATCCTCCACATTTAGAGGATCATCCTGTCCGGTAGTCGCCTTGATCAGTCTCAAATCTGAGATTCGGTAGAGAGCCAATGCGCTTGACAATTAGTTCCTGCTGACATCACGCTTTGGCACTCACCAAACTTAGCGAGGAATGCTCCCTAGAACCACTCCCTGTGAGGCTCGCGGGACTCGGTTCTTACTTGTTCTTACTTAG
>CAZVBC010000468.1:1472-5111 GCA_964625155.1 uncultured Pirellulaceae bacterium | reverse complement strand
ATTCTCCGTCGTCGCGAGCATCCTGTACCGATTTATTGTTTTGCTCGTTGAATACGTTTGACATTCTACAGGAACTCTCTCATGTTTAGGACAAAGTGTGTAGCGCAAGTTTGCAGTGACACCATTATTCGTGTCACGTCGACGCAAGGTCTACCATGGTAATTGACGAATGTGCCGATGGATTCTTGCGCTCGTCGTTTTTCAATGCCGAGAACTGCCAAATAGCAGCCAGATAAAAACGCGCGGCGATACTCAATCGCATCTGGGCATGAGTTTCCAGTTTGCGGTATTTACTAGCCTGCGTTGACAACGGTCACGGTTGTGGAAGGTTTCGACAGAGTGTGGTTGGCAACACGCTGAATGTCGTCGGCAGAGACGGCGGCATAACGCTTGAGGATTACGTCCAGCGGTTCATAATGCCGACGAGTGAGCCAAGATTCGCCGACGGCAAATAGACGATTGCTGGGACGTTCATCTGAGAGAATCAAACTGGCCACGATTTTGTTGCGAGCCAAGTCGATTTCGCGTTGAGTGACACCTTTTTCCGAAATGTCGCGAATAATGTTCATCATTATTTCGATGTTCTTATCAGCGTCCTGGGGATCGCAACACAAGTATCCAACCACACATCCACAATCGTCAAACATCTGCGGATACAGCGATGCTGTTTCAGCGCGTCCGGTATCGATCAGCTCCCAAAATAATCGACTGCCAGTGTCATCCGCGATGATACTGCACATCATGCGTAAGGCGTACCGATCAGGATCATTTGAGCTGACACCTGGCCACACTTTGATAATGTATTGCTGGTGAGTCGCTTCGCGCGTGATGACGTCTTCTGCCGCGAAATATTTGGGCGTCAATAGTTTTCTTGGAGCGGGCTTCGGCGACCACTGGTGCGTCAGGTTTTCAACTTGGTCGACTAGCCGATCATATTGAATTCGGCCGCTGGCAACTAAGAACATGCTGTCGAGTGTATAGCGATTGGCGTGATATTGTCGCATGTCCTCAACCGTCAATTCGGCAACCGTCTCTGCGGTCCCCAATACGCGAGTCGCAAGTGGATGTGCACCAAAGAACAGCTCCATACCTCGTTCAAAGGCACCGTAAGGAGGTTGGTCGTCGTACATGGCAATTTCTTCAAGCACGACTTGACGCTCGGTATCAAATTCTTCAGCGTCCAAACTCGGGCTCATCAAATCGGTCAGCAGATCGACGGCACGGTCTTGGCATTCGGGCAACACAGACGCATAAAAAATAGTCGCATCCTCGGAAGTGCAAGCGTTCGATTGCGCGCCAAGATAGTCGAGCTCCCGATTGACTTGTTCGGCGGTACGTCGCGCGGTACCCTTAAATACCATATGTTCCAGAAAGTGACTGACTCCCGCTAACGGCACTTCTTCGTCGCGAGCACCTGTCGCTACAAACCAGCCCAACGATGTTGTAAAGGCATCCGGATCGCACAAGGCGATAATTTGCGGGCCGTTGCCCGATCTATGTGTCAGCAATTCCACTAGGCAACTCCAAGGGTTGTGAGCCTACGGTCACCAGCGAAAAGTTCTTCGGTGCATGCTGGTGAAAATGGTCAAACAAACTCTGACAGCTCAGGGCGTCGATTTCCATGCAAACTTCATTACGGCTGGGTACGCGTCCCAAATGAAACCAATCGCTGGCAATTTGATTGGAGCGAGCTGCCGAAGACTCTTGTTCCATAACCAGCGAACTCTTGATGCGAACTTTTAAACGATCAAGTTCGTCTTGCGTCACACCGTCACCTAGGGACTGCACGGTTTCCAATAAAACTTGCAAAGTTTCTTCAGCCCGATTCGTGGTCGTGCCCGCATAACACAAGACACTTCCCTGTCCGGCCAGTGAAAAGCAAGTGGCGAAGACTGAGTATACGAGCCCACGTTTCTCGCGTACCTCAGTAAACAACCGCGAACTCATCCCATCGCTGAGAACACCGACCAGCGCACGTGCCTGGTAATAAGCTGGACTTTCGTAAGGCACACAATCATATGCTAGGGCAAGATGTGTTTGATTAGAAGCATGATCGGTATGTAAGCTACCATAACATGCTGTTAGTGGTGGCAATGACGCAGGCGTCAGTTCAGGCCAATCTCCTAGCAATTCGCCAACTTGTCGGCACACTTCGCCCCAATCAAAGTCTCCTGCTATCGCGAGTATAGCGCCCCGAGGATGATAGCACAGTTGAAAGAATTCTCGCACATGGCTGATGCGTATCGAGGACAATCCTTCGCGAGTTCCTTGAGCAGTGCGACCGTAGGGAATAGGAAATCGAAATCGCTTCAATTCGCTGAAACAGCGATGAGTCGGTTCATCCTCCAACGCACGCAGCTCTTGTAACGCTAATTGCCGAGCGTCGTTTAGTTGTTTACCGGGCAAGTGTGGCTTACGAACTAGTGCCGCATACAACTCCATCGCTCGTGGCAACACGGCTCGTGGCATTGCGCAACTGAATGATGTGTGATTGGTGGTGATGGAACTGGAGCGTTCGATTCCCAAATAGTCCAGTTCTTCCAAGAACGCACGACTGTCCAAATCTCCACAACCACGCTGAACCATCTCACACGTTATACCTGCCAATCCGTCCAGTTGCCCTGGTTCATAACAGGTTCCGGCAGGCAGCAGAAAGGTGAACGCAGCCGACCTGAGCCATGGCATCGGCTCACCCAGCAGAACCAGTCCATTGTCAAACTGCTGGTAGAGAAGCTGTTGTTTCATGCGTAAATAATTTTTTGTGAGATAAGCCTAGTTGCCCGAGAGGTTCTTTCGACCAACATTTTTGGCGAAAGGGAAAAGTTATTGTCAGGCCAATCTGGCTAATCCTTTTTCTTTGAAGATTTGGTGGACTTGGACGTGCCACTTTCTCCTGACTTCGAAGCGGACGAATCACCTGACTTGCTAGCACCAGAATCGCTTTTGGGGCTCGAGTCACCGCTTGAAGAACTGTCGGAACTGGCAGGCTTCTCGGCAGCTTGTGCTTTCTTGTAAGACTCACTGCGATAATCGGTTTGATAAAACCCCGATCCTTTGAAGACCACGGCAGCTCCCATGCCCAATAACCGGCGAAGTTTGTTCTTACCGCACTTGGGACATTTCTTCAGCTTATCGTCGTTGATACCCTGATATTGCTCGAACGCGTGTTCACAGGCATCGCAAACGTAATCGTAGGTGGGCATCCGGTCGATCTCCCAGGGCTCAAAAATCGAAGTTATGACCAATGTGAAAATTCGTCGTGGATAATTTAGCCGATTATGCTGCTGGACCGGTGCTGACGATGACCTGGCTTGGCCGAATTACTCGATCATGCAGCATATATCCGATGGCAACCTCTTGTGCAACGCAGCCAGACGGAACGGTTGGGCTGGGCATTTGCGCAATTGCTTCATGATAGTTAGGATCAAACGGCTTGCCCGCCGATTCAATCGGCTTGCAGGCATACTTTGCCAGTACATCTGCAAATTGCCGACTAACCAATTTGACGCCATCGAGCAACACTTGAGCGTTGCCGGCATCGGTTTTCGCGGCCTCAACCGCTCGGTTCAAATTGTCCATGGCATCTAACAAGTCGCGTACCAGCGGCAAATTGGCATAACGAACTTGTTGTTCAGCGTC
>CAZVBC010000468.1:0-1462 GCA_964625155.1 uncultured Pirellulaceae bacterium | reverse complement strand
GTCACGTTGCAAACGTTTTCGCGCGTTTTCCAGCTCAGCTCGGCTGCGCAATGCCTCTTTCTCTGCCTCGTCCAGTCGATGCTGTAATTCGATGTTGGACGCGGAACCGGAATTGGTTTCCCGCTGGCTGGGAACTGCTTCGCCTGTCGCTGCGTCCAGAGCATCTGCATGCAACTCGACATCGATTGGATCGTTCAGCGGATGGGGGCTGTCTGTGGGTTGATTGCTGCTACTAGTTTCCATTGGTTGTTACTCCTTGAATTCGTATTTCAGGATTCACTTTCGCCTTCGCTGCGAAAATTTTCCCACATGCGTTCCAGAAATGACTTGCGATGTGGAGTGACGTGACTTTTCTCCAACTCAGCCAATTCTCGCAGCAATTCGGCTTGCCTCGCATTAAGTTTCTTGGGTACCTCAATAAAGGTCTGGACCAACAAATCACCGCGCAAACCGTTGCGTGGATCCGGGACACCTCGCCCTCGTAACTTAAAGACTTCGCCACTTTGAGTTCCAGCCGGAATGTCCAAAGTAAAGCGTCCTTCGAGAGTCGGAATGTCAAGTTTGGATCCCAAGGCCACCTGCGAATAACTGAGAGGAGCTTGAATGATCAGATCACTCCCTTCACGGCGAAAGATCTTGTGCGGTCGAACGTGAATAAAACAGTACGCATCTCCGGGCGGTCCGCCATCAGGACTGGCCTGTCCTTCACCCGGTAATCGGACACGCATGCCATCGTCGACTCCTGCGGGAATAGCAACGTCCAACACAACTTCATTTGGTAACATTCCGGAACCATCGCACTTGCGGCAAGGTTTGGAAATGACACGGCCGGATCCTCGACAATGCGGGCAGGTTGTTTGTACTCGCAGAATGCCGGTGGACTGGATAACTTGCCCTTTCCCGCGACATTTCTGACATACTTGCGGTTCAGAACCGGGTTCGGCACCATTGCCGTTACAAGTTCCGCACTTTCCGTGTTTAGTTAACGATACCTGTTTGCGAGTTCCGCTGGCTGCTTCTTCCAATTCCAACGTCACATCACATCGAACATCCGCTCCCTTTCGTACGCGGTTACGAGATCGGCCGCCAAAAAAATCCTCAAAAATTGTCCCGCTAAACGCATCCCCAAAGGCCTCGAAAATATCGCTCGCGTCCTGAAATCCACCAGCGCGCCCTTCGACGCCCGCATGCCCAAACTGATCGTAACGTGCACGCTTTGTTTGGTCGCTGAGAACTTCATAAGCCTCAGCAGCTTCCTTAAATCGCTCCACCGCATCTTTGTCATCGCGGTTACTGTCAGGATGATACTTCATCGCAAGTTTGCGATAGGCTTTGGCAACTTCATCCTGAGTTGCGGAGCGTCCCACTCCTAGGACTTCATAGTAATCGCGCTTCGTGGCTGCCATTGCTCCGCACGCACTTCATTTAGGTTGAATTGATAGATCGTAAGTTGCACTCGGAT
>CAZVBC010000467.1:0-5116 GCA_964625155.1 uncultured Pirellulaceae bacterium | reverse complement strand
GCGTTGTGGGTGGAAGAGCAACGTGTAGGTATCGACCATTCGCTCGAGCCAGAGAGCAATCCGAAGATGCTGGGCAGATATCACTTCACGCTTGCACATGAAGTTGGCCACTGGCGGTTACACCGTCGAAAGTTCCAGAAGCGCGTTGTCACACAGACGTCACTACTGCCCAACGATCCCGATCGACCAAACTATATTTGTCGCGATGGCGATAACGACCCTATCGAACTGCAGGCTGATATGTTTGCCGCCTCTCTCTTGATGCCTGAGGCAATGGTCCGTCGAGTTTGGCACAGCCAGTCAACGAACCATGGCGATCCGCTCTCACTCGATGAAATTCGCAATTCGCTCACGCCCGGAATGGAAGCGGAGCTCCAAAAGCGGCTCAGGTACAAGTCTGGGCCGAGTGCCGAGGATGATGCAGCATTCGAGGTTGCTTCTTTGCCAATGGCGGAGATCTTCCAGGTGTCAGCGGCCGCTATGCGCAAGCGACTTCAAAAACTGAACCTTCTAGTAAAACGCAAGGAACGAACGCTATTCGATGGCCTGGATTAGACACAAGTGTTTACTGAACACTTGACATTCAGCAAAAACATGCTCTAATCTCGACATGTTTTGCTTTGGCTGCGCGTTGCAGCCATTTTTTTGAGGCAAAGCGTACAGTGTTCAGCAAACAGGCGCAAGGAGCTCTACATGCCGCTTATTACAAAGGCTGATCTTCGGACCCCGGAAATTGAGCGAGAATTACGGAAAAGAGTTTCGATTACAAAAACTGCGTCACAGGTTTTGGTGGAAAACGCTCGGGCCTCGTCCATCGACCAATTCGATGTTTTCTTGTCGCATAGCTACAAGGATGCACAGACACTAGGTGCGGAAGATCTACTGAGAATTAAAGCACTTTTGGAGAGCCACGGCCTAACCGTCTATGTGGACTGGATTGTTGATCAGCAACTGAACCGGGAGAAGGTAGATACGGATACCGCAAAAGTAATCCGGACCCGAATGGATCAGTCGAAGTGTTTGCTGTTTGCTACTTCAGCTACCTCGTCGGACTCCAAATGGATGCCCTGGGAACTCGGCTACAAGGACGGTGCAAGTAACCGGGCAGCGGTGCTGCCTATTGTAGATCTCCGCTCAGAGAAATTTCATGGTCAGGAATACCTTGGCCTGTATCCCTATGTAACTCGGGAACGTAACAACCGTGGAGAGTTGCAACTGTGGATTGAAACATCCGATGGAAAGTTTGTCTCGTTTGATTCATGGTTGCGCACCGGTGCACAACCAGCTCGGAATGCATCGTAGATTAAAATCTCAAGACAGAAGGACACGAAAATGAAACGTAACTGCTTCTATAGCTTTCACTATGCGAATGATGTTATGAGGGTCGCAAAACTCCGAAACATCGGCGTGATCGAGGGGAATCAGCCGGCAAAGGACAATGACTGGGAGTCCATCACCAAGGGTGGTAACGCAGCAATCGAAAAATGGATTGCTGAGCAGATGAAGGGTAAGTCATGCACAATCGTCATGGTTGGAAGCGAGACTGCGAACAGGAAATGGATCAACCACGAGATCGTAAAGTCGTGGGAAAAAGGCATGGGAATCGTCGGAATCTACATCCACGGAATCGCAGATATTAATGGCAAGACAACCACTAAAGGAGCCAATCCTTTCGACTACATCAACTTTGGCGACACGAAAAAGTTGTCCTCGATTGTGAAATGCTACACGCCAGCTGGCACTGACAGCAAAGAGCGGTACGCTTGGATCTCAACCAATCTAGCGGCTGCGGTAGAAGAAGCGATTGCTATCCGAAACAAGTACTAAACATCCCATGCTCTTTACGATCAAATGAGGCGAGCTACTCCGATTCTGTTCCGAGATAAATTCCATGACCCATACGATTACGATAGCCTACGCCTCTTTCAGTAAAGCCGAAGCAAACGCGTTGGCAGCAAGTATCCAGAAGGTGTACACAGAGGTTGACTTCGAGTTCCTTGATGTGGTTGACGAGCGATCACCGAAGCCAAGCGGGTCCGTCGTCGCCTTAGTTTTCGACACACATTTCAATGATTCTGCACAGAGAACCGAGTGGCTTACGCGCTGGGCCGCCGCGAAAGCATCCGTGCCACTTTTGCCGATAGCGATTGATGTAGACCATGGTCGTCCACCCTCGCCAATTTCTGGGACAAAGTCGCGGTTCCTCGGCATTGATCAGAAAGAGATCCTCACTTCAATTGGATCGTTGCTAGGCCTTTCGCTCAGACGCGGGGAAAATAAGCTCTTCGTTTCCTATCGAGCATCAGATGGTAAGGAGTCTGCGAAACTAATCCACGAGCAGTTCGCGGCGATCGGGTATGACGCTTGGCTAGATGAGGCAGACGACAAATATGGCGATCCCAACCTGCCACTAGGAGCTGATGTTCAAGCGGAAATCGAGAACCGGCTTACCGCGTCAAATGGACTAGTGTTGGTAGATACACCTGACTCGGTGACTTCGCCTTGGGTACGTCTCGAGGTTGATCTGGCTGTCGGGCGAATGATTCCCATCTACCCAGTAGTGCTTCACCCGCCGACTCAAAAAACGTCTGCTTGTCGCTTCCGAGTCCTGCATAGCCTGCACCGGAAGTCCGTACTCGAGTCAAACTATTCCGGTACACAACTTATGATCCCAAGCGGTTATGTGAGCGACATTGTTGACGAGGTTGAAAGTTTCCTGTGTGGAGTATATCAAAACCGTGTTTTGCAATTTCGCGAACTTGAGAAGTTCTTTCTAGAGAAGAAGTGGCAGTTCGGCAAGAATGAACACTTGCCGTATTTGCACGACGCAAAGACGGGAGAGCTCACAAGGCGCTTTTCTCTACTTGCATGCTGCTCATTCGAGGATGTGATATTCGCCCCTCGAATTCGGGCATTCATTGAGGGCATAACAAAACTCGCTGGTTTACGGAGACTCTATTCTCGAAACGTGTTCTTGTATCCGGGCTCCACACTAGCGGCCGAGGATCTAAGGGAGATAGTATCGCACGAGGTACCAGAGGTTTGCTCGACGAATACGGACCTTCTTTCCTACAACGAAGCTGTTGCTCGCATTAGCGCCATGACAGGAGGTTTTTATGCCTGAATTTGAAGATCTTCCTTCAATTAATCTAACGGGTTTGAGGATTTGGCTTTCAGGCGCAGTTCCAGAATCAGAATCTGAAAATCCGAACATTGATGATCCTTTGGAGAACTGGAAGGGAAGCCAGCTTGATTATGGAATTCTTGGATTCGTGCATGAGTTTTCAAGCCTTGTGTTTAAGCTCGGTGGCGAGATCATTCACGGATGCCACCCAAGCTTCACGCCAATACTGCTTCAGCAAGCACGGAAGTTTCAAGCGGGTAAAAAACGAAAGAAGTTGCATCTTGCCGTAAGCAACTATTTTCGAAATGAAAGTTCGGAGAACGACTGGGATCGCTGGCAACTTGACGCGGATCTTGAGGTCGTTCCAGAAACCAGCTTTGATGAAAGCCAACGCGACCCTAGCTTGTCGCTGCTTAGAGAGAGAATGGCATCTCAGTGCAATGCGTTTGTTGCCATTGGTGGTTTGTGGTGGGCTGGTGTTCCTGGACGTGCCGGCATTCCGAAAGAGTTTGAGCTTGCCAAGTCGAAAGGAGTGCCTTGCTTCATCCTTGGCGGCTTTGGGGGAGCGTCGCAAACGTACATTGAGAACAATCCAGATTGCCTTTCGGATTTGAAGAATGGATTAACCGTTGAGCAGAATCTGCGAATCGCACGCAACACTAATTTTGTCTTGGTTGCTGGTAGACTAGTTGCTCAATTGCATCAGCTCAATAGTGGAGGCGCCGACTCGGGTGTGTAAGCCTAGCGATCGTGATTGCCATTCAGGTGGACAGGGCGGCTACGAATGCTTGCTCAGTTCACCTAGCAGGCTAACCAATCCACTTAAGCAAAATGTAAACCCGAACCATCAACTCTCTTTCCGTTCCGAAATCGAGACGCTCGCATGAAAGTAAATGAGACTACCTCCAAATTCGCAACAACAGATCGGTGATAGAGCATGCAGAACACTTCAGACTTTGCCGAACTATTCGCGAAAGAACTGCATGCTATCCGGAAGAAGTTTTCCCACAGTGCTGATCAATCAGCACCGGAAAAAAACAAGGTGAATAGCAGTCATGAAACCGAAAGCTTCCTCCTGAACTCTGACGATAAATCCTGCGAGAAGCTTTCTCGCGATCAGTTTCGGGAAGCATGTTCATCTGATGAAAAGCTTACGCTGCAGGGTGACTTTTCAACGAAGGTGGTTGTGCCCTCAGGCAACGGTGATGAACCATTCGTTGGTTATACGCCGGTAAATCTCGTTGCTCTCTGCTTCTCCGGAGGTGGCATTCGCAGTTCAACTTTCAATCTAGGCGTGCTACAAGGACTTAGCGAAATTGGTCTCCTCCCTGAATTCGACTATTTGAGCACTGTTTCAGGCGGTGGATACGTTGGCTCGTGGTGGACTGCTTGGCGGCATAGGAATACGTCCTTGGAACGGTCGGAAAGAATCCCGGTAACCGGCACGAATCAGCCTGAGCCCGAGGAGATAAGTTGGCTTAGGCAAAGAGGGAATTTCCTGTCGCCTTCGACGGGGATTTGGCACGGTGAATTGTGGAGAGGACTCTTCCTGTTCCTAATTGGGCTTTCAATGACACTAACAGCCAGTGTCTCCTTGTTGGCTCTGGCGAGTATCCCATTCTTGCTGATAGCGAATTTCTTAGACAGGCCATATCTAACGTTAAGTGTCCCGGGCGTACTCTTAATATTCACGCTAGTGATTGCGTTCACCGCGATATGCAGCAGCAAAGCCAAGAGACCAAGCCGAGAGCGGCTAGCTATTTGGTTATGGGGAGTCACACTCTGCACTCTACTGATGGCCTTATCGACATGGGTATCACTGGAGTGGCCACCGATACTCTCTTTCCTAACAAGCTCAGTTGCTACAGCAACCGCGGGGGCAGTTTTCTTTAAGTTTGGAAGTGTACTGTCGAGACGCGACCTCAATGAGCGCCCTTCAGCTATTAGTTTATCAATCGGACGTTTGATACCAAGAGTCCTGGCACTGGTCGG
>CAZVBC010000466.1:0-5119 GCA_964625155.1 uncultured Pirellulaceae bacterium | reverse complement strand
GCGGCGCTGGGCTGGTGTAACGCGATGTTCCCACCAAGTCACCTGCGTTGGTAAGTGTGGGGCAAGTTGCATGCTGATCTAACATCCGAGCAATGCCGAAGTCCACGACTTTGGGACGCACAGGGTCGGACGACTGCGATTCTCCTGATTTTTCGAACGACACAATGACATTCGATGGTTTTAGATCCCGATGTATGACCCCATGGTCGTGCGCGTGCTGAACTGCGTCACACAACTGTATTAGAATCTGTAGCTTGTCAGCCGTGGAACAATTCACCGACCGCAGATGATCGTTAAGCGTTACGCCTTGAATCAGCTCCATCGCAAACCACGGTTGGTCGCCTCCGCCAAAGTCGTGAACTCCCGCTGCATATATCTTTGCAATACCCGGATGATCCAAACGTGCCAAGATGGCAATTTCGTGCTCGAATCTTTGTCTTTGACGCTGGTCTTGAAAGTCTCGCTTAAGTATTTTTACCGCAACCTGCCGTTCGGGGTGTGCTTGACGAGCGGCGTAAACGGCACCCATGCCTCCTTGTCCAATCAATCGCTCAATGCAAAATCCTCCTGGGCATTGCATGACGTGAGGGTCACGCAAGCCAAGTGAGTCAGGCGGCTGCTTAGCCTCCAATTGACTGTCTGCTTGCGCAATGGGCGACTGCAAAAAGCGATCGCTTTGGTCATGTTGACGCAACAGCAATTCCACTGCGGCGCGAATCTCTTTGCTCGCATCAGCCGATTCGAGAAATGCGGTGCGCTGTTCGGGTGGCAGGTCGAGTGCGACTTGAAAAAGCGACTTTTGCTTCAGCCAGTCTAAATTTGCGTTTTGCATTAGCTGGTATCCCCTAACAGTTGCAGGCGAAGCCAAGCGCGGGCATACGACCATTCCTGATAGGCCGTACGTTCACTGATACCCAAAACGCAAGCACACTGCTCCATGTTCATGCCGCCGAAGAATCGCATCTCCACCAGCTTGGATTGTAGTTCGTCCAATCCCTTGAGTCGCTGCAGCGCTTCGTCGAGCGCTAGTAAGTCGATGGAGTTTTCTTCAAAATCCTTGGCAACTTCCTCCAATTGAACTCTTTGCCAGCTCCCACCGCGTTTTTCAGCTCCGCGCGATTTCGCGTGATTTATAAGTATATGCCGCATGACGACCGAAGCCCGGGCCATGAAATGTTCGCGCGAAAAAAGTGATGCTGCGTTCTCATGTGGGCTCGATGCCAAACTAATCCAAGCTTCATGCAATAACGCCGTGGTTTGCAAGGTATGATGATCACGCTCTAATCGCATGTGCCTTTCTGCTAATCGATGAAGCTCTTCGTAAAGCAACGGGAACAACTCATCCAGTGATGCGAGCTCATCGCTTGGAAAGGACATTTTCGTCACCTGCTAGAATCAAAGACTTCAGTCGAAACGTATCCTCGCAGAGAAAATGATCCGAGTCCATAAGCTATCCTTGGCAGCTCTCCTTCACAGTCGGCCTGGCGCCGATCTTGGGCTCGAGCGAACGCGGCTGACTCGAAATAACGATTCGACCATGGCTGAACTGCGTTAGCCCAACTTTTTTCGTTTAACCCGCAGCCAAAGGCGAGGACTGGGTTGAGTTTTCGTAATGGTGTAAATTCAAAACCATAATAATGCCAAACTCACCCCTGTCCTCGCCTTTGGCTGCGGGTTAAACGATTACATAGCTCGGGCTTAAAACCACATTTGGACCGCAAAGTGGCGCTGTCAGGCGCGGGCGGTTCGTACGATGCTATCAGGAACAGCCATTTTGCCGTGATGCGAAAATTCTTGATGTGAGCCTGAGTGGTTTTGAATGCCGAGTACGCACTGATTAATAGAATGATTAGGAAAAGGAGCATCGCGACCAATGGATTGCACGAGTGTACAACCATTTGACAGTATTTCCACGCAGCGCAATTCTTAGCCCAGTCGACATATAAAACAAATTTCGCGGCAAGCCACCGCTCAGCCATGAAAAACAGGTGTCCGTCCATGAGGCCTATCGGCGATTGGTTGAAGTCGTCGACGGTCAAGGCATGAAATGGAACAGCACGGGCCATTTTTTCGCCGCCGCTGCCGAAGCCATGCGGCGCATTTTGATTGATCGCGCTCGCGCCCGTGCGGCACAAAAACGGGGTGGCGATATGCATCGCGTCGAGTTGGACGCGATCGATCATCCAGCGGCCAGGCGCCCTGAGAAACTGTTGGAGTTGGATGAAGCTCTTACGAAGCTCGAATCGCAAGACGCGACTAAAGCACAACTCGTCAAGCTCCGTTTCTTCGCCGGCCTGACCACTCAACAAGCCGCAAGTGCGCTGGGAATTTCACTTGCCACCGCCGAACGCCACTGGGCCTTTGCTAGGGCATGGTTGAAAACTGAAATGGAGGAGTGAATTCTCGGTAATACCTTTTTCTAGATCGACCAATTACACGGTAGGCCTTGGAATGCAGATCCGTTTGGAGCGGTCGGATCTGAAACCCGCTCACCCGCTATAGTCCAATTTCAAACCGTGCGCAACGTATTATGGCAATGGCACCGCTTGGCGATATGGCGATGCGAAATGGCGGAAGGCCAGCCAATTCGCTGGGCTCGACCAATTCCAAATGCTGCTTCCATTGGTCGGCAGTTTGATTGTTGGCGTCAAAGATATAAGCTTTTAACTGAGCAATGCGCCCGGGGCGAGTAGTTACGATCACCGTTTGCGGATCGTCGATCACAAAGACCAATTCATGCCTGCGGCGAAGTTCCTGCAAGACCTCTTTGAGATACCGCTGGTGTGTTACACAAACGCCGGATGTTTGCGGCGTCACGCCTGTCTGTCGGAGACTGGGCCAATCAAACCAACAATTGAGTTTCGCCTCGCGAAATACTTCCGAGAGAATGACCCACAGTTGTTTCGGTTCTTTGATTTTGAGTGTCAATTTAAGATCAAGCGCTTTTTCGATAGCAGCGAACGGAAATGAGGGGGCGTGCGCAGAGCGTGCTTCAAAGCGTTGCCAGTTGGCAATCAGGCTGGAAAGCTGAAGCCATTGAGGATTGTGCAGGTTGGTCTGCTCAATTTCTATATGGCCTGCGACCAACTTCCAAGGTTCCTTTTTGTCGGGAAACAACGCATCCAAGCTCTGCGCCCAAATCACTTGTTTATCTGTTTCGAGGTTCGAGATATCGAGTGAGTTCGAGATTTTTTCCACGAGTCGATCGGGTGACGCAACTAACGTTAGACCCGTCGTCGCGCGCTGTTCAAATTGGGCACCAAGTTGGCTAGCAAAGTCATTAAGGATGTCTCCCGCAGAAAGATTCACCGCCTTAAAGTCGAACACTTGACGACGGTCGATTTGGGCTGATGCCAACGAATCGAAATCGACAGCCAGCGGTAGATCGGCAATTTGTGCGAGAACATTAAATGCTTCGGATAACGGTCGTTTGACTACCGAGATGCCTTCTACTTCAATTTGCAGTGCTTGGTCAATTTCTGTTGCGGGCGGAGCCTGATTTTCGTTCTTCGGATCAGCGAAAGGCTCGGCCGCATCGGGATCATCCTTATCCATGGCTGGCCCTATTATTGGGATCGAGCTATCAACCACCGGCGTCTTAGTTGCGTCCAGTATTTTGGCAATTTCCTGCAAGCTCTCCGGAAGTGACAGGGCAGCAATCGGCTGGTTATTGGCGGTACCCAAAGTTACCGTCGCGCCTGTGCCAATGGTAGCGGGTAGATTCTCGGGCAAATTCTCGGGCAAATTCTCCACTGGTAGTTTGGGATCGGTACTCTGCGTCTGAGTTTGTGTGTTGGGGTCCGGGGAGGCTACTGGGGAATTTCCAGCGGCAATTTCCGGGCTAGTGGGCGCGGGATCGGAATTCTGATCGGACTCTGTGCCGACCGGAGCCGGTGGCGAACTAGATGCTGCGTTATCGGAGTCTGGACCAGTAGCTGGAGGCTGGTCAACCGGCGGGTCAGCCTGTAGATCGGCTTGGCTGGCTGAGTTTGTGGCTGAGGTCCCGGCAGGATCAGGCACAGCAACCCAACGCACAAAAGCATAGAAACTGCCCACCGCTACGAACAAACTGAACATTCCGACCATGGCAATCATCAACATCTGCTGCCGCCGCGTAGTGGCAGGGTTAGCCCATTGTTCGGATGGCAGCAGTGGTTTTTCTTGCTGTACCCAAGTTGTGTTGCTGGGTAAGACCGTGTCAGCCAATTCGTCGGGCTGAAGCATCAACTCGGAATCGGTCAGTTCACCGTCGAACAGAGAAATGGGAGCTGGGGATTCGTTCGCTTCGTCGAGCTTCGAGAAGTCTAAACTTTCAAATTGGTCCAGGCTGGGCAACGTCTCCTTAGTCATGGACTGAGAATCTGCAACGGAACCGAGCGGGCCCGCAACATGGATCTTTTGCGGGTTCGAGATTGTAATTAGAGACTGACACTTAGGGCAACTCACCGTCTGCCCAATCATATTCACATTACGAACACGAATTCGGCTCTGACATGACGCACATTTTTGAATGAATGGTTCCACCGAGCCAATTCCTCTCGAGCTGCACAGTGAAGACAAGTATTCGGGACCGCAGCAGGCGACGTTCAATCCAGTCGCTAGCACTCAAAGTTTATGGCAGGCCCTGGCAATCGCAGCTTCCATATTGTCGCATGATTCCTGTCGATCCCTCTTTCCATTCTACGCTCCGCAAACACAATTTCCACGTTGGAGGGATGGCATAAACTCAATGTTGTTCAGTTTCGCTGTTAAAGATATTTTGATCTAGACGAGTCGATGCCAGCGTTGCGAACCGGTAGAATCTATTGGGAGTGGTTGTTTGGACTGATAATTTGAATAGAGTCCACCTTTTGCATTTATTCTGACGGGCAGGAAATTCATGATTAGGTTCGGTGCGATATTGGGTTTGTTGATGTGCGTGTTGCCCATCGGATGTGGTGGCGAGCAAGGCTTGGGAAAGGTTGAGGGAGTCGTAAAACTGGATGGGAAACCGTTGCCCGATGCATCGGTCGAATTCACGCCTGCGGATGGAAAGGGCCTGACATCGTACGGTCGTACCGACCAAAACGGTGCCTATTACATGATGGCTACGCGCAGCGATTATGGTGCTGCGCTAGGC
>CAZVBC010000465.1:0-5148 GCA_964625155.1 uncultured Pirellulaceae bacterium | reverse complement strand
GAATTTGCCAAAACAAGGAGCACTGCAAAATGGCATAACGCTTTTCACTCTGGTGAACGATACATGTTCTGGATCGCGACCGAATTGATCATCTTATTGCTGTGATTTGTGTGCACCATTCTTCTCTCTATTTTCTGTACACCAAAGGTGAAACATTATGCCCAAGAAAGTAATCCTGGCGATTGGCACGAAGAAGGGACTATTTGTTGCCGAAGGAGCCGCGAACCGGAATCGATTTTCATTACGAGGGCCATTTGGTCCAGGTGTCGCTGTTTATTCCACTCTAATCGATACTCGGGGTGCTCCCAAGATTTTCGGATCGAGCTGCAATAGCTGGTTTGGTATGAAGATTCTACGCTCGACCGATTTAGGCAAATCATTTAAGGAAACCAAGTCAACTCCTGTCTTTCCCAAGGATGATGGTCGAGCCTTAGCCAATATCTGGTCCATCGAGCCCGGTGCAGGGAAAAAGGAACTGTGGTGCGGTGTTGAACCGGCATCATTGTTTCGTAGCGCCGATGGAGGTGATTCCTGGGAATTGGTCAGCGGGATCAGCAATCATGAGCATGCAAGAAAATGGATGCCTGGAAATGGCGGCTTGTGCATGCACACGATCTTATACGATGGCCAGCGAATACATTTAGGCATTTCTACTGGTGGGCATTACGTCAGTGACGACGACGGCAACACTTTCAAACCAAGCAACACCGGCGTCGGTGCCGCCTGGTCTCCTGAAAAATTTCCTGAATTTGGACAGTGCGTGCACAAGATCGTCATCCCCAAAAACGCCCCTGGGCGAATGTATATGCAGAATCACGGAGGCGACCCGAACAATCCAAATATCGGCGTATTGCGCAGTGACGATTATGGGAAATCATGGCGTTCCATTTCTGAAGGTCTCCCTTCCGACTTCGGATTTCCAATTGTTGCCCATCCGCACGATCCTGACGTCGTTTACGTCATGCCATTGGAAGGCATGACACGTACTTGCCCAGGTGGTTGTCCGGCGGTCTGGCGCAGTGCCAATGGTGGAAATTCATGGAAGAAGCTCAACAAGGGCTTGCCCAAAAAAGAGAGTTTCTTTACGGTACAGCGCGACGGGCTCGATATCGATGACCTCAAATCGCCCGCGTTATACTTCGGCACAACCACAGGCCAACTTTGGATCGGCCGCGATAGCGGCGACGAGTGGAGTTGTCTCTTCCAGTCGCTTCCTCCGATCCATTGTGTAAAAGTTGCTGTGGTTGAATAACCTACTTAATGCGTGAACAACAAACTGTGCCGACCAATGCCAGCCAGCCTTTTCGTTGGTCGTTAAGGTCTTCGAAGTTGTCCGCGAATTGCAAGCTTTTTCAGTGTGCAACTCCGCTCAACCAATGCCTATTTCCAGTGTGGAGGTTGTCGTTTCTGATCGTACAGATGGGCGTATATGACTCCGTATAAACATGAAAGTTCGGCCCAATGTTGTTGGTAATTGCCGACGATTTTTCGGGAGCTGCCGAAATCGCTGGGGCTGCGCACGCGCTGGGACTTCACACCGAAGTACAAACGATCCTGCGCGCATCGTCAGCCGAATGCATAGTTGTCGATACGAACACTCGTGGCCAAGACGCCGCTTTCGCGACGCAACAAATTGCCGATTTGGTATCGCAAATTCGCTCACTCCAACCATCTTGGCTTTACAAGAAAACCGATTCGGTTTTGCGAGGACCCGTGGCTGCGGAACTGTGGGCAATCATCCGGCAGTGGCCTTTTGCCCGCGTATTGTTGATTCCTTCCAATCCATCGCGAGGTCGAACGATGGTAGGCGGCACGATTTTAATTTCCGGTATTCCTGTCGCCCAAACTCACTTTGCAGTTGATCCAGAACACCCGGCTCGCAGTTCGCACGCACTTGAGATCTTGGGGCTGACGAACGATTCACAAGTCCTTTCTTCGAGCGAGCCTTTTTCCCAATCGCAATTCATCGTCGGAAACGCTGAAACACAGGACGATTTAGATCAGTGGGCTGCGAGAGTCGACCAACAAACACTTCCAGCGGGTGGCGTTGAATTCTTTCAGTCGCTTTTGCGGTGGAAGGCCGGACATCAGTTCAATTATCGAGCAGGAGTTCACAACAATTCACCGTTTGTCGGTCGAACACTCCTTGTATGTGGAACTTCGACTGGCTGGAGCGAACGCATCTTGCGTTTGAGGCATCAAAAAATCCCGTTAATCGAAATGACGAGCATAGGAATAAATCGCTGCGCCACTGCCGACGAGCTGCGATGTTTGGCCGCGCAAACAATTCAGCAATTGTCATCCCATCGTGTTGTGGCAGTGGCGGTCCATGCCGAGCGCCTGCCTGAATCGGAATGTAAGAACTATGGCGCAGAAAATCTTGCGAAACTTGTTCATAAAGTATTGCAAACTTATGTCCTCAACTCACTAATTGTTGAAGGTGGAGCCACGGCATCCGCGATTGTTCGCGCTTGCCAATGGAATGCACTGACAGCGCTCGAACAAATTGCTCAAGGCGTTGTCAGTCTCAAGCCTGCAGGGGACAGTTTCCCCACGATCACAGTAAAGCCCGGAAGTTATCCATGGCCCGATTTCATCTGGAGCACATGTACAAACCTCAACGAAACCTCGGAATAGTTGAGCGATTCCGGCTGTCGCAAGCAGTGGCTTGTTGGACCAATGCCACTTTCGATTATTCCACGATGAACTATTGTCGGTGCAGCGAAATCGTTTTATTTAACCGCGTGCCCATCGGGCCGCGCGTGATACCTCTGCAAGTACGAGCCATCACCTATAACAATTTGGACCTGTGCCAGCCTCCGCGTGCTTTGCAGAACCGGAACGCTGCGTAGGTTGGTGAATGTAGGTTTGTGAATCGTGGAGTATTTGTAACAGCTCAAGTCAATTTGTAATGCCACTAATCCGAAAGACTACGTACGTTTGTTGGAGAACCATGAGTTCGGAAAAGTTTTGATTGACCGGGTACACTAATGGAAAACGTGGTGGAACCCGCTGAAAGCGCCGGTCGATTAGTATCCACTCGAAACCATATTTCTGGCTTAATTGCGTTAACTCTTCGGTCGTCCAATCTCGCAGTTGACCGTCAGGACTGCGAGGTTGAGCACACACCCTTGAGCGGTCGAACCACTCAAGTACCGATGGGTTGTCTTGAGGAACATCCTTCCACGAAAATACCTCTGCCCGCGCCGCATACCATTTGAACGTCTGTTGATGACGCGGCGTGAACCACAAGGAGTCTTTGGGAGTGTTTTCAGAAATCCACTTACAAGCGGTTAACCATTCATATCGTAAGCGTTGTTTTTGCTCAGCATCCAGGTTGGGTTGCGGCAAGAACAGTCTACGATCTGCTGGTGGCGTTCCATCGGATATTCGATCAACGTAAAACCTGGCTCCAATTGCTAGGGTCAGCACCAGCAGGGCCGGCACTCCCGCTTGCGTCCAAGACCAGCTTGTTTGATGAACTTGGCCAGCGATCATCGGCGAGAAATCCAGAACCAAAACCCACAGTACAATTACCCAGGTTAAGGGCAATACTATATCGAACCACCGAAACCAATAGAATCGCAGCAGGCTAGCCGCCGTCGACGGACTATACGGACTAACTCCGATATCAATGATCACACCTATTAGAGACAAACCAACGGTCACCCACGCGATCTGAAGCAAGAGTTGGACTCCATCGCGATTGACGTATGCGATGCTTGAGTTTACGTTCTTGAGACGCGCAAACTTCCAACGCATGCTTGTCACTAGGAGCAACATTGAAAAAGTGATCGCACCAGCCACATGACGTTCCTGGGTAAACATCTGAGGACTCAAGTGATGTGCCAGGCGATTGAAAGTGTGAATTTGAGCTGGTCCGTGTGCTGCAGGTCCGAGCAACCCTGCCGCTGCCGGTAAAAGTCCAACCATCGCGATTACCAGCCCCAGCAGAATTGCTGGAAACTGCTCAAAGCCAGCGGTCCGCAGGTTGGATCTCAGAACCCAAACGATGGCTATTGAAATCGCCGCCCAACCTCCTGCAAGGCAATGCAAGGCGGTCGCAAAGCCCAGCAAGATCCAGCAAGATTTCCAATAGCCGTTAGCACTTCGGGCCAGCGCCGCAATCACGATTGGGTAAGCTAGGGATTTTGCTTCGAAGCCCCCAATTGCCCATTCGCCCGCCCAATTTCCCCAAGTGACCGCCACATGCCAACCAACAAGCAGAAATGAGGAATAGACGAGCGGAATTGCCAAGGAGCGTATGAACATCGTCCAAGCGAATGCCATCATGCTCCAGCAAATCAGCCGACCGATCCAAGCCGCTGCCGACAATGGGAGTATTTGTGTCATACTGCCCGCGAAAATGCCAAAGAGTCCATGGGTGTTCGCAGAATCTAAAAATATGTCTCCCGGCGCGAATGAGCTATCCCATGCGTGTTTGGCTTTGGCCAAGTAGTGCGATTCGTTTACGCCTGGAACTGGGTCGCCAACGAGCAAAAAGATGCTCGCTAAATGACAAAGCCATACAACGAATGCAGCCCTATTAAACAGTTTACTCGATACATTGTTCATTTATCGTACTAATCTTAACGCTTAAGCTACCCAACCAAGACTTTACCTGCAAACTCAGCCCATGCAGACACACTAATCCACCCGGTATGATTCTGGCTTCTGCCTTGTGCCATTACCATCCTGGCCGAGATCTCAGACAGATTTGTCTCGAAGCGACAGCTAACTGAGTAGCAAAATGCGCTTTGGGCCAGTTCTTCGGTTCTGCATGTTGTTATCAGCTTGAACTGAATATATTTTGAAAACTTCGTCAAAAAAAACCGGGAAGGCCCCTTGCTTTCTTGACTGACATTACTTTGTGCGTAGAGTGGTGTTAGACGCCTCAATGTGTTTTGCGGCAAGTTCAATTAGTCACTCACCTGTTGCGCGCCGAGCATACCTAAGAATTGGCACTCGATTCGATCGCCAGTAGGAGTCGGCTTTGGGCCAGATACCAAAGGAAGGGTCCGATGTTAGTCCTCTCTCGCAAAAAGAATGAAAGTATCGTCATTAACAACGACATCACCATTGTGGTGGTGGAGATACGTGGTGACAAGGTCCGGCTCGGGGTCGAGGCTCCAAGGGAAGTACCCGTTC
>CAZVBC010000464.1:0-5166 GCA_964625155.1 uncultured Pirellulaceae bacterium | reverse complement strand
AGCAATTCGCTGTCGCAAGCTCGCACTGCCAAACGGAAAATTGAAACTACCACTCGCTGAAACTGGTGCAGCGTAAATCTTGTGCGATAGCTGCCGCGAGACATGGGAAATAACTAGTCAGCAGATCGGTTATTCTTATCGCGCCTGATAGCTTTGAATTAGTTTATCGATGGCCAGCAAGACATCTGGAGAAAGTTGCTGGTTGATCGCTCCACTTGTTTCTACGATCTGCTCGGGTCGCTTGGCCCCGCAAAGCGCGACAGTAATGAGAGGCTGTTGCAAAGTCCACGCCACGACCAGTTGAGATACGGAACAATCGCATTGCTTGGCCAGTTTACGGATTTCGTCCAAGAAATCTTGATTGCGGTGCCATAATTCACCGCGAAAAATGTCGTAGGTCAATCGCCGATCACTTGGATCAAATTGGTGGTCGCGTCCGAGCTGGCCAGCGAGCAGACCTTTCATCAACACCCAATAACAAACCAAGCCTACGTGATTGGTCCTACAAAAATCCCGCAGTCCAATCACCGCCGCTTGCTGTAACATGTTGAATGGAGGTTGGATTGCGATTACCGGGCACACCTCATGAAATTCTTGTGCCTGCTCGGACGTCACATTGGAAACACCAGCGTACCGAGCCCAACCACGACGGATGATTTCCGCGATCCCCTCAGCCGACTGTTTGATCGGGACTCGATCGTCCACCACGTGCAAATACATCAGGTCGACATAGTCGACGCCCAATCGCTGCAGAATCTCTTCAGCCTGATCGATAAGAACTGCGGGGCGACCATCGATGACTCGTTGCCGATTTTTATCCCAGGACATACCAACTTTCGATGCCACGACAACTCGCTCGCGATACTCAGTGAGCGCTAGCTTGAGTATGCGATCGGATCGGCCGTCGTAACCATAGGAGTAGGCTGTATCGAAAAAGTTGACCCCTGCGTCCAATGCAGCACCAACGGTATCCAAACTCTGTTGATCGGTAACTCCTACGGAAGTTATCCCTGCCATCGGCCAGCACCCTAAACCCACCGGACTGACCCACAAATCGCCAAGCCGCCTCCTGATGCTCGCTGTCTGATTCAATTTCGACATGGTCGCTCCAATAACCGAGAGGGTCGCCGTCAGTTCAAAAATAAACATTGCGAAATATTGTACTCTTCGGCTCAAACCCCCAAATTAAGCCATGCCACCAGAGACTTTTTCTCAGTGTAACGAATGACGACAACCAGGAAGTACGCCGGGATACAAGAATTTCTGCAACGCGATTTGGCGAGCGGCATCAAAAGTGGATACAATTTTGGGACGCTCGACCAATTGAGTGAATAGCCGCATCGGTGATGTTCAACTCTGAAGTCTTTCCTTGATTTCATGACTAAATAAATTGGGAGCCTACCCATGGTAGAAAGGAAGAATCCGTTCGCGTTACCTGCCGAAAGTCAGTTGCACGCTTTTCTTAATTTGATTTTGCGAAGGCTGACTATCGCTATCTTCTTGATGGCCGGATTAACGCTTGAGTTAGCGATCGGCGACGATCTTACCGACAAACCTTCGGCGCCATCCTCGGCGATTAAGGCGACACCTCCCAAAACCGCAATTCTCGCGGGCGGATGTTTTTGGTGTGTGGAGACCGACATGGAGAAATTGCCTGGAGTGTTTGACGTCGTTTCCGGGTACAGTGGCGGTCGAACAAAGAATCCAACCTACGAAAATTATTCGGTAGGCGGCCATCGCGAGGTCGTGCACATTACTTACGATCCTTTCAAGATAACTTTCGCAGGCCTGGTCGAGTATTTCATCAAACACATCGACCCCACGGACAAAACCGGATCATTTCGCGACAAAGGGAGACAATACAGTCCAGCGGTTTACTACGCTAATGAAGATGAGAAGGGAGCCGCTGAAAAAGTATTTAAGGCCATTGACGCCATGAAGGTTTATCGCAAACCGATTTCCGTGGCACTATTGCCGCGAACTGAATTTTGGCCCGCTGAGGAATATCATCAAAACTACCACGCCAAGAACGGTCAAAAATATAACGTGTTTCGAACACTGTCTGGCCGAGACGCTTTTGTTAGTCGGCATTGGGGAATGAATGCCAATCTGCTAACCCTGCCGATGTCGACACCCACGTCAACTCAGCAGATATCCACTTCCACTGAGCCGCATTCAACCGCAAAGTCGGAACCAGTACAGCAAGAAAGAGCCAGCACACAAGCAGCGGGAACGGATGTCGCAAGTGAGGTGCCACGTCCTCCGAAGCCTTGGGAAACATTTAAAAAGCCATCGATGGCTGCGTTGCGGTCGAAATTGTCAGATACGCAATTTCGTGTTACACAACTGGATGCGACGGAGCCCGCCTTCCGAAACAAATATTGGAATTACCATCAAGAAGGTATTTATGTTGACGTAGTGTCCGGCGAGCCGCTGTTTTCGTCGAAAGACAAATTTGATTCGGGAACTGGCTGGCCTTCGTTTGTCAAGCCAATCGATCCCGCTTCGCTCGTGACACGCATCGATCGAAAACAGATGACTCCACGTACAGAAGTGCGATCCAAACGAGCAGATTCTCACTTAGGGCATGTATTCTCAGACGGTCCGCCAGCTCGCGGTGGCTTGCGATTTTGTATGAACTCAGCCGCCCTAAAATTCATCCCCAAAGACAAACTGGCGGACGAAGGTTACGAAGAGTATTTGGAGTTATTTGAGGAGTAACGCAAGCGGCAATTGAAGACTTAGCGTGCCAGCAGACGATTTGCGTGCTGCTGCTCTCCTGTTTCATTTGTTGTTTGTAGTCAACAGGAATTGACCTTGCATCGCCAATCAAACATGGCAGTGTGATTACTTTTCTTTTCGAGCATCCACTTCGGTGGGCTCAGGTGGCATTGGAGCTTGTAGGTTAGCAGCGTCACCTAACATTTGACGCACAAATGCGACTTCAGGCTTACCATTGCCCGTGACGTGCTTAGTCGTTAGGAAGTCCGCCAAATATCGTTGCAGCTCCTTCTTTTCCGGCACCTTGAACCGATCTCCCTTTTGTAGGATTGGCAAGTAGTCCGGCATAGAACCAAAATTGCGTGTCCCGGCAACTTGGCAAGGAAACCAGGCGCCATTGCCATCCTCATCTTCCATATAGAATTCGGGATAACAATGGTTTGGCACCCACACACAGCGGGCTGGGACATTGCTGGCTCGACATAATGCCACAAACAGACTGGTCATCTCTTCACAGTCACCGGTTTTGTCGCGGATCGCATCCTTAACCGACTTGAGTTCGCCACGTTGGTAGGTGATATGCTCGCGCACCCAATCGTACAACATTTCGACATGGTGCCATGGAGTCAGAGGTTTGGCATCAACGACTTCCTTGACGATCTTGCGCACTTCAGCGCTGTTCGCCTCGATATATGGACTGTTACCAGTAAACTGCTTGACATCCCGGTCGGGTCGTTTGGGAAAAACCAACTTCGTTGTGTCTTCAGGACCGACGATATGACTTTTGGTAACTCGCACACGCACTGACGCGGTAACCGCAGTCCGAGCTTGCACCATTGGCAATTGAATCAACAGTTGTTTATTTCCGCCAGGCAACTCTCGCCACTGAGGTTGGACTCCGTTCGGAAAGTTGACTTCCAGTACTTCGACGGTTTGCTCAGGCCATTCAGTTGGAAAGATTGTCGTGGCCGTAGTGTTGACCATATTCCCATCGGGAGCAGTAAGATTCAATCCGATGAGCAGCTCCACCGGCCGAGGTGCGGTGTAGGTTAATAAGGTTGAAGCAGCACTCGTCGCGTCGTTTTTTTTCGCAGTTTTCTTTTTCTTCGTTTGCCCCAGCGCGCTAGAGTCAATTAATACAAGCGCATTGAAGAAAACGATCGCCGATACAAATAATTTGAGCAACGAATAATACGCTGAAGATCGCATGGGGGAAATTCTACTGCACAGATGATCAACTGACTTTGGAACAGACAATCACCTACACCTGTGTCGGCTCAGTAGTTCGTTGATATGTTAGCTGAGCCGTGCGCAGGTACAGGTGACTGTTAACGTTCGATTCTGGTCCAGATTTCGCCAATCTTCCACACCCAATCGACCCGAAATCTTGTTAATTTCCTTTTGGTGGCGGTGTCATCGCGGGCGGAGTTGCTGCTCCGCTTTGAATCGACTCCATGGTTTGTAACGACGATGGATCGTTGATAATCCTTCCATCCATGATCGTGCCATTGCCCATGAATGGTTCGGTTCCCCCAATAAACTGCTCTCCTACCACGTTTGACCCGTAGGTATCACCATACGACTCATACCCTCCGTAGTTGGCTCCAATCGAGGGTGTGGGGCAATTTTGGCAGGGGGCCAATGGGGCGTTTAAGCAGCCCCTGCCCATGCAGGGAGCTCCATGAAATAATCGCGGCAACCAACCTCGACCACATCCCGTTCCGCACATCAAGCACAATCCAAGCAGCGCGATTTTCTTCATAATATGTTCCCCTTGGCGCAAATCCTATTCAACCGTTAGCGTTGATTTTCATCCGCACAACTCTACGATGCGCCTTAGGATGTGCAAACGAAACATGTTGTTTTTTTTCAACAAAGTTGGGAATTCCAAAAGAAATTGCCGATGCGATGTCGCCGCAAAACAGGTTTTGTCACAGATCTGCAATTAAAATCGTTAACATGAGTATCAACGGGCTTCTGATTGCTCCCATTGCAAGGAAGATTATACGGATCGGCAATCCAGTTCTACGGATAAAATGAACGAGGCTCCGCAGTTCTGACCACCATTTGCAATGTGCGAGTGACGATCAAATTCATGTCCGAAAAAAACTCTGCTGCACACCTAAGACTTTCTTGCACAGCTCGTACGACAGCTTGTCTCCGCACATATGCAGTGATGCTGTTCATCATCTCTTGGGTTCTGCCCCACAACATCTGGGCTGAATGCTACCCACGTCCCGAGGACGAGTTGTGGGAGATTAGTACCCGGCACATCACTTGTTATCCATGTATCAATGAATTTTCAACGGATCGGTTTAGCGTAAATCGACAAGATCATTGCAATTGGAACCGGAGTACGTTTGCCGACTTGTTGCTCAGTATGGGCAAGTCTCCCATGCGCACCATAGTCTATACGCATGGCAATTGGATGACATACTCCAATGC
>CAZVBC010000463.1:0-5171 GCA_964625155.1 uncultured Pirellulaceae bacterium | reverse complement strand
ATCAGTCAGCAAAGACCTGTTGTCGACGCACTACACGAATCAGCTTGGTGGTGATTGGTTTGCACGTTTTACGGCCGCACTGATGCTGGGGGCCGCAGTCGGCGGAATTATTTTGGGAGACTTAGGTGATCGCCTGGGTCGCGCGCGGGCATTGGGTGTGAGCGTGTTGTTCTACTCAGTATTTGCCGGATTAGGAGCGTATGCGACCTCGCAGCACCAGATGTTGCTGTTGCGATTCTTAGTCGGATTGGGAGTTGGTGGAGTTTGGCCAAACGCGATTTCTTTAGTTTCAGAATGCTGGCCCGACAGATCCAAGCCAGTGATCGCAGGAATTATGGGTGCCGCACTGAACGCCGGCATCCTGGGGCTCTCTCAAGTAGCTCAGATTTGGCCCATTACGCCAGACAATTGGCGTTGGTTGTTCCAGATCGCGGCCGCACCTGCGGCCTTGGGCCTGCTGGCGATACTTGCGTTACCTGAATCACCAGCGTGGAAGGCTGAGCGCATTCACGCAAAACCGCGTCAACCGTTACTAGAGCTGTTTGCGCCTAACTTACTAAGAGTAACGATCATTGGTTCGTTGCTAGGGACAATACCTTTGTTGGGAGCGTGGGCGGCCAGCAAATGGATGATCCCTTGGGCTGATGCAATGATGAGTGCATCTCAGCCGAGTTATAAATCAGTGGTTCAAGGTTGGTGGTCATTGGGAGCTGTGTTGGGCAGTTGTTGTGGATCGCTGGTGGCTCATGTGCTTGGACGTCGTTTGGCGTATGCCCTAATTAGCATCGGGGCGACCGTGTTGACAGAGATAATGTTCCTGGGGTCAATGCCTGGCAGCAGTACGTTTCTGTACGTGGTCTTTCTTCAAGGCTTAGTGGCAACTCTCTTTTTCGGATGGCTGCCACTGTATCTTCCGGAGCTGTTTCCCACACATGTGCGAGCGGTTGGTACAGGGTTCTCGTTCAACATTGGTCGATTCGCAACTGCGTTTGGAGTATTGGCCACTGGCTTCTTGTTCACAGCACTTGGTGGATCGTATGCACAGGTCGGGGCGATTTGTGCGCTAATCTACCTTAGCGGTGCTGTTGTCATTTGGTGGGCACCGAATACGTCACATCGGACCGCGCAGCACTAGCGTTGGCCATGCGGTTGTGTCGCGAATAAATGACCTGGTCCGGATATTTTTGAGATCGGCGAGGGCGTACTAGGGAGCAGTTAGCCGCCAGCCGACAATCCAGTTGCGTTGGGTCCAACGTTGAAACCACGAACCGACGTGCTGGTTTACAGCTGTGGCGATTGCTGGCGAGAGTTGGCAACAATTTGAGATGGCCGTGCCCAGCGACTGGCCGTTGAGCAAATTTGTCAGCAACCGATATTCCGTGCATTCCAGTGGATAGTGCCTTACAACGTAATTCTCGCGTGTCAGCGCCATCCAGCTTTGGCTTGGTTCGATGGAATACGGCTTGGCTTGTTGTCGTATTTGTTCGCTCAATTTGGCAACTGGGAAGCGGAATTCCAGGGCCCTCAGGCAAGGTGCGAAGTCAAAGAACAACTGTTGATGTTGAGTGGGCTGTACCTGGGCAATCGAGGTCAAAGGTGGCTCGGTGATTTGTTCGGTACCTGGTCCGTCGAAAACCTGACTGACCATCAATTCGAATTCTGCAAATTCGACGATCAAGTCGGCAAAATCCGGCTTGCTATCAGTCCTCGGCGGCCGCGTCTCGCGCAGAAAGCGAGGAAATTCATTTCCCAAATTCCCGAGTGTGTAACAGGTTGAAGGATAGGTTCGCAAGTAGCCATTAACAAATTCGCTAAAAACTTCTTCGCCAAGAAACTCTGCAAGTAGTGCAAATTGATCGCGCATACACTCTTGCAAACGGGCAAAGTACGCATTCCAGTACACTTCCAATCGGTCAGCAGCCGGCCAAGATGCTGACCACGTAATGATCTGTTTATCAGCCATTCCATTAAACTCATGTTGGGCCAGATTTATACCAGCCTCGACATCGATCGGATGGGAGATGACAGTTAGAAACCAAGATTCGATTCTATGTAAATTGGCCATGCTCGGCGGACTCGTACACGAAGAAGGGACAACGGATTCCATCAGGAATTGGTAAGCGAACGTTTCCTCCGAAACGGTTCTAGCTGAACCTCCGACAATTCTTGCGTTCTAATAAAACAGTACCACTTTCGATCAGCCTTTCTTTCGATCTTGCGATCAGCCGTAACGCGTTAGCGTCCGATTTTAGCCGCGAAATCAAGGAGCCAGGTGATAAGAAATAATCCTGTAATCAGCTCCAGATCCCTGACGGATTCCGCTACGATCGATTCAGGAATATGATTCGTGAATATTTCTAACGCACTCCGGCTAGGTGCTTTGTTACAGCTAAGAATAAGGATTCACGGAATCGGGAGTGCGAGGTTCCTACCGAGCCGCCGCTAAATTGGCTCAGCAGGAGCTTCGCCCCATCGCTGAAAACAACTTTTTTGGACCTATGCTTGCGGATTTCGGGAGGCCGATGCTCCTGCGGAGTTTTCATGCGCCGCCGCAAATCGTTCACAAGCAATGGTTGGCTAATTCGCGGCCCGAAATAGCTCAGCCGGAGCTTCGCCCTCCCGAGCCGGTTGGCTCAATGTTCTGGCCATGTAAGTTTTGGCTTTGAGCACTTCGGCATGTAAAACATCGAACGGCGGAATGTTCGCATCCCATTCCAATAAGGTCGATACTCCGCCAGTTAACTGGTAAGCCAGTCGGTAAAGTTCCCAGACGGGATCAATGACCGGGTGGTCGTGAGTATCGATCAAATGAGTTGGAAAAGTGCTGTGACCTGCGATGTGCATTTGCACAATTCGCCGGTGTGGCAAATGCCGCACGTACTCTTGGGCGTCAAAGCCATGATTGATGCTAGAGACATAGACATTGTTCACGTCCAACAACAAGCCACAATTTGCTTGCTCGGACATGGCCGACAGGAATTCCCACTCCGTATACGTGGAATCCGTGAACGTCACATAAGAGCTTGGGTTTTCAATGATCAATGGACGTTGCAAGAAGTCTTGGACAACACGAATTCTGTGTACCACATGTTGAAGTGATTCGTCAGTTAATGGTATCGGCAACAAATCATGGGAGTTCTTGCCTAACACACCTGTCCAGCAGAGGTGGTCTGAAATCCACCGCGCGTCGATGCGATCGGCCAAGTTCTTTAGTTTGGTGAGATAAGCGAAATTTAAAGGATCTGTGCTGCCAATCGACAGCGACACGCCATGCATCACTACCGGATATCGCTCTGCAACAGTTTCCAGTACATATCTCGGGCGACCTTGCGAGTCCATAAAGTTCTCGGAGATGATCTCGAACCAATCGACATTAGGTCGATATTCCAGGATATGCGCAAAGTGCTTGGTCCTCAATCCAACTCCCAATCCCAAGTTGTCGAAACCCAGACGAGGCAGATACTCAGGCATGGCGGATTCCTAACCTATCAGTAGTTTGTAAATTTACGTCGTTCAAAATATTCGTCTACACGAGCGCGACGGCGTGCAGTCGACTGAACCGTGTGGGCCTTTCAGACTGCACGCACGTCTTCACGAAGAAATCGCTAGGACTTGCTGGGAGCAGGCCCAACCTCTTTACCATCGGCTTGCATCTTGGATTCGAACTTCTCACGAGCCATTTTCCAAGCTGCCATGTCTTTCATCGGTACTGCGCAACCTCCCTGACCTTTACATGCGTTTTCGCCGACTTTCGACTCACATCCTCCTTGCCCTTTGCAAGCGTTATGTCCTTTGCATTCGTGATGCATAGCTTTCGAAGCGCAGCCACCGGTACCAGCACAAGAGTTCTTGCCATCAGCTCCTTTTCCTTTGCAACCATTTAGGCCCGCACACGCATGTTGCTCGTTGGATTGCTCCGACTCCTTCGCCATGCTTACCGTTTGTGCTCCGATGTCGACTGCGGCTGAATTGGTTGGATTGCTACCACATCCGGTAAGACTAGTAACCATCGAGCCTGCCATGACTCCTCCCAATGCGGCTGCCGTCAATTTGCCAAGTTCTTTGCGAAAGACAGATTTCGAGACCATTTCTTTCTCCGTGATGTTAAGTGACCTGAGATAGTGATCAGATTGATGTGTTAGATGCAGCAGAGTGTTATTGGTGACACGACTGATATTCGATGCAACTATTTGTGCAATTGATCGCGCGCAACCATCGAGTTGTCGTTGCTTGCGACTGATCTTTCGACCAATTCTCGCAATGCACGGCACCCGCGATGTAAGCGAGTTTTGACGGCTTCGCAACTGACTCCAAGCAAGGCAGCAGTCTGAGCCGTACTGAACTGCTCGAAATAGCGAAGTTGAATGACCAGGCGATACTTTTCTGGCAAGTGCTTTAGAGCTTGCGCTAACAAACGCCGATCGTCGTCACTCCACAGAGGTTCGCTTTCCTCACGAGCGGGCAGTTCATTGGCTTCCTCAGAAAGAGGCAGGCACGATCGTCGCGCGAGAGAGCGACGTTTCATCTTGCAAACGTTCACAGCGATACGATGTAGCCAAGTAGCTAGTCCACTTTGATGCCGAAAGCGAGGATAGCTGCGGATAGCGGCCAGAAAAGTTTCTTGCACAACATCTTGGCAATCCGCTTCGCAGCGAAAGAATCTGCGGGCAACTGATTCCACACGTGGACGAAGTTCGTTCAATTGGTCCACAATCGACTCAGACAACGTGGATGAGTCCGTTGCAGGTGAGTCTTGTGTCGAAAGCTGAGAAGCCTTGTGCTGTGCCAAGTAAGCTTTTGGTGAGACGATGCAAATCATAGTTTTCTTTCCAGTAACATTTCACGAACAAACGGTGACAGAGGGTGAAGAGTTGTCGATTGACTCTGGAGCGATCGGAGCAAAACGAAGCCTCGAGTGTCCACGAACTGGACCTGTTGCAGGTCGATGCGCAAGTTGGGGTGAGCAGCAATGGTGTTCGCAACCGCCAATTGCAATTCGTCGACCCATGGGCCAACCAAACTGCCCTCGACACGCAACACGCACTCAGCCGTCAACGGATCGATCCACAGAGTGATGCGAACCATTCTTTGCCGCAGTAGTTTGCTAGACCGAGCACCAGTCAAACCAGTCTGCTGCATTCCATATGCGAGCCCTGTGCCATATGCGTGGC
>CAZVBC010000462.1:0-5172 GCA_964625155.1 uncultured Pirellulaceae bacterium | reverse complement strand
GCCCAACGAACATTACTTTCTACTAGATTTACTCCAAAAAGCCTTGCTACAGATTCCGCGCCGCTCACCGAATGGTCTTCAGTGTCTGCGAAGCTAATGACGAGCCTCAATGGCCGCTTTACAAGAACTTGCAGCCTTTTGACAAGCTCGGAAAGCTTTCTCGCGTAACCTAAGTTTCGCGATTCTGGCCTTACGAAAAACTCGTCCACGTCAAGGTAAGAACCTCTAACTACGCAGATGGCCCATGCTAAATAGTTGTCATTGTCGGCATCATAGATCTCAATGCAATGAGCGCTACTCTCGGGATGGTATCCCAATTTCCAACCACGGCAAACGATACCCTTCCATTCATTGGGTATGAACAATCCACAAGAATTGGAGTCCCAAGCGTCAATAATGTCTGTATCCCAATTCTCAATTGGGAACGTTCCCCAGCCGTCATCTCCCCAACCGTGCCCCCATGAATTCGGAAACACAAATCTGCGAGTATCGTGATCATAATGACTGAGACAAAAAGCATGCGACGCGACGAATTCGGAACCTTTCGAAGTTAGCGGCAGATTTCCGCTTGGTGGATCATACCAATCTCTGGTTATCTCACAGGAAAAATTGATTGGCCAGTTTGAATCAATTAAGCGTACGGCTTCTCTCGCGTCAACAACCCTTCTGTAACATAGATGACGCAGTGGTTTCGCCCTTTCGAATTGGCTGGAATGGTTGACATCGAAGTGATCATCATCGTCATGCTCGGAGGAAAAAAGATTCCCATACATTTTCAGGCAACGGTAATGCGAAATCCCCCATATGCCTTCTCCACAATTTGGTTCACGTTGCTCGAGGCGGTGTGCATTCTTGTAACCCCAAGTCCCAATCCGGTCGTCTAAGTTCTTCTTGAAGAACTCAGGTGCTTGGTGGAGTTTAACATTTCGCCTGAGTGCACCTGGACGTTCACCTAAAGTACATGACCAAAGATAGTCTAGTCGCAACTCACGAATAAATTTCTTCATCCTCAGACAACTCCCTCAGCTACCACATCTGCTTGTTCGAACGATCTTCCGTCTAGTATTAATCCTTGCCGTCGCTCATCAACCTTGCGTCTGGATCAGCAACCTGGGTCGTGAGCTCGTCACTAGACCACGCATGGGGGATGAACGCCTGGGATTCACTGCATCCATCACACTCCAGCTCTATTGAGAATGTCCATTCTGAATCGCACGCGAATCAATCCAAGCATGCTAGAATCCGATCCAATTTCTTGTCAGACAATTCAGCCAAGCGTCTGAACGCATCAGGACGGGCGATGACTCGTCGACGAATTGGCTCAGGAACTTTTTCGGCAAGCAACAGTAGCTCTTCTTCGTCTCCCCCAAGTTCCACTGCCAGCAAATGGAGCAATCTTTCAGATGGGCTATGTCCATCCTCTAGCTTGTGGTTCTCGATCTTCGAAAGGTACGTAAACCCAACATCCACGCGAGAAGCTAATTCACGCAGCGAGAGCCGCTTTGCTTTTCGAAGCTCCCGCAATCGCTGTCCAAGAGTCATTTTGTTCGCCACTTGTTCGCAGTGCCAAAAGACAGTAAATTGTTGCACTTGCTAGTCAACATATCACAGGAACGACGAGCCCGCTAGAGTCCGCGACGACTGGTTGGTGGTCGCTACAACGATCAACGCACGGAAGAAGGTACGGAAATGAAGTCGATTGAATTGTTCGCCGGTGCTGGCGGCCTCGCCCTTGCAACGGCAAACGCAGGCTTTCACCACCACGCTGTGTATGAGTGGAATAGAAACGCATGTGCCACGTTGCGGCGAAACCAATCGGATGGCCTTAGCCAACTCGCAGACGCGGAAATCGTTGAAGGTGATGTTAGCGATGTGTGTTTTAGCGAACTTGCAGGCAAAGTAGACGTTGTCTCTGGGGGCCCGCCGTGTCAACCTTTCTCTATCGGTGGTAAGCATGTCGGGATGGATGACAGTCGAAACATGTTCCCTCACGCAATACGCGCGGTTCGGGAGATAGCTCCTCGGGCGTTTATATTTGAGAACGTTAAGGGATTGTTGCGCGAGAGCTTTTCGAACTATTACCAGTACATCATCCATCAACTCTCTTTCCCAGAAATTGTTGCCAAGGGCGATGAAGAGTGGACCGACCATCTTGCGAGGCTAGAGCGTGCATCGACGAGCCGACGTAAAACTGGACTCACCTACAACGTGATCTATCAGTTGATGAATGCGGCTGATTTTGGTGTTCCGCAGCACCGACACCGTGTTCTCATTGTGGGAATTCGCTCCGATCTCGAATTTGATTTTTGCTTTCCACAACAAACGCATGAACAAGATGCGCTTCTGTACGACAAATGGATTTCGGGCGACTATTGGGATCGCCACAAGATTGCCAAGAGCAAGCGTCCACAAGTACCAAGTGAAATTAGAGGACGTGTTGAACGTCTTAGGTGCTTGTTTCCTGGGATGCTATTAGAGCCTTGGCGCACCGTAAGAGATGCCATTTCCGACCTCCCCGAGATTGCGCCGGGCGAGTCATGCACAAAGTTCGCTAATCATTTCTTGAATCCAGGTGCCCGTTCATATCCCGGGCATACTGGCAGTCCCTTCGACGAACCGGCAAAAGCTCTGAAAGCTGGTGACCACGGCGTCCCTGGCGGCGAGAATACACTACGATTTGATGATGGTACTGTCCGTTACTTTAGCGTGCGTGAGTGTGCTCGCCTCCAGACATTTCCCGATGACTGGACATTTGAGGGATCTTGGACAGAGTCGATGCGTCAATTAGGCAATGCGGTGCCCGTTAAGATGTGCGAAATAGTTGCCAGCCAACTTGCAAGTCTGCTGAGCAAAAAGAAGGCATACGCAAATGGCTAAGAAGGCAACTCGAAGTCGGCAAATACCCTTTGACCGCGAGAAGCATGTTTACAAAAACGACGCATTTGTTGAGCTGATCAAAGATGCGGTTCGCTTCTTTAATGGCACCCCAGTGCACCCGCTCCCGCCTGTGGAACGCTTTGTTGGTACGGGAATTTATGCAATCTACTACACCGGAGAAGCAGACCCCTATCGCAAGTATGCTAAGTTGAACCGACTCGCGTACGATTACCCTATTTACGTTGGCAAAGCTGTGCCGAAGGGTTGGCGTCAATCTCGCGCTTCGCACAATATCGAAGTCAAATCCTCCGAGCTTCACGGGCGGCTTCGCCAGCACGCAAGCAGCATCAGCCGTGTTGGTGATTTATCGTTGGACGACTTTTGGTGCCGATTCTTGATTTTTGAAGGTGCCAGTTCAGACATGATTGGAACTTTGGAAGCGGCCGTAATCAAATGGAAGAAGCCATTGTGGAATAGCTATCTCGACGGCTTCGGCAACCACGATCCTGGCAAGGGGCGCTATGAACAAGCAAAGTCGGAATGGGATGTCGTTCATCCTGGTCGGCTTTGGGCTGACAAGTGCAAGGGCAAGACTCGCAGTAAGGAAACAATTCTTTCTGGCATTAAAGAATTTCTGGATAAGGTGGGAGGTTCAACTGACGTTGGTGCAGACCCCGCCGGCGGCAACGCGTTCAACGACATATAAGTATTAAACTATCCGAGGGTCACATAAGATGGAGGCAGGTGGTAGTCTTGGTGATGCCGACGGAGATTGGCCTGGCAAGAACATTGATTGGAGTTCCGAAGTCAGTGAAGCCTGGTTGCATGTCGAGTTGCCCTTCTGGATAGCGGCTCCAGACGGTAAGGTTCGGATAAGAGTCGGATCTTGCGCTTTAGACATATCCTTCCGCAACGACATAGTTGGTATTTACAGGAACGGCCTTTTTAACCGGGACGAAAGTGAACTCATGCAGATCACTGCTGAAGGCTTTCCGTTTGCCACAGCACAGAGAGTCGACCTGGAAAAGCAACCGATTGGACAGAGACATTTCAGAACCCTCATCACGCTCCCTGTGCGTTGTCACAAGTCCGTTTTTGGATTGCTGCAATCGAAGAATCCCAAAGAGGTCCGTGATGCACAGATATACGTGCAGTCACTTGCGCATGCATCAATCAGATTCATCAATGAATTTATTGGGGCCTATCGACGTGCTTCGTTCGATCCATTCGTATCGCATGTTTCGCATTGGGATCTCCCTATTTGGCATCTCTCTGATTCGAGCAAAAGTATCTGGCACATTCCCATGGCGCGATATCCGGTTGCCGATGAACTACCGGCCGCAGATCCCAGCGGCAGGTATCGATTCCGCACGACTGAAGGTCGTATACGCGAGGCGGCATTAGCACCACCTTCAACAAGCCTGGAGGAATTACTCGATGCTTGGACTTGCTTCTATCGCGGGCAGTTCGCCGAAGCAATTCGAAAAGCCGTTACAGCGATTGAAGTAACCATTTCCGATTTGCTTTTGTCACTACCTTCATTTCGGCAAAACAGAACTGCCGAAGAAGTGAACGCGCATTTGGTGAAGCTGAAGTTTAGCGAGCAGATTGTCATCTATTTGCGAGAGACAAAACGGCAACTTCCAGGACCGTTGACACACATGGCTCCGGAAGTCAATGGTGTTTACTTGGAACGTGAATTGGAACATGCTCGAGCTCGTCGGCACAAGATCGTTCATGAATCCGAGAAGGTCGACTATGAGCACGATGGTCCAATTCTGCGAATAATGGAAACAATGTCCTGGCTTCATGGATGGCTTCGAGAGAATCCATGGAAAACTGACCCAACACAAAGCGTCTGGCATTCTCCAAATAAGCAGATGCGAGATGTGTTCCTTTTCGAACCCGTTGCAGATGACCTTGGTATTGGCTTAATTGCACCGGAACCATTTGTCACTGACGGTCCGATAGTACTTCTCCAAGATGTCCACAAGCGACAACTTCTAAGAGCGGCATCAAGGGAGTCGCTTGATTTAGCGTATTGCGTTGCATGGGCGTTTCAAGTCTTGCGAGAGCCGCTCAAGGACGGGCGTCGGTTGAAAAACTACGAAGGTGAATTCGAGAGATACTGGTTTCGGGATGGGCATGAAATTCGGCCTGTGTTCTTAATCGATCTGCCCGATGTCTTGAGCGAGCAGACGATCAACGCAATCGCGTGTCGAGTTCTACTTTTGAAGAATAAGCACAGCAAATGCGGTCAACCACTCGTCATTGTGAATCACTTATCGCTACTTC
>CAZVBC010000461.1:0-5174 GCA_964625155.1 uncultured Pirellulaceae bacterium | reverse complement strand
AGCAGATCTTTGTCGAAGCCCCCTGCCCTACCCTGATCGATGCCGATGGCTTAAGCAATTTGGCTGAAAATAAAAGTTGGCAGCGAGGTCATCGTGGTCCGCGAATCTTAACGCCGCATCCTGGCGAATGGGCTCGATTGTGCGGATGCGGCGCTAGCGACCTCGCTGGTCAGCGAATGGCGGCCGTATCAGCGGCAAGTGAATTTGATCTGATCATCGCACTAAAAGGCCACAACACTTTAGTCACGGACGGCAAATCGCTGGTGCTCAATACCACCGGAACTCCGGCAATGGCCACAGCAGGCAGTGGTGATGTACTGACCGGTGTGATTGCCGCTATGATTTGCCAAGGCCTTTCGCCTAGAGATGCAGTGCATTTTGCGGTACATATGCATGGATTGGCAGGCGAAACGGCGCAGCGACAATTACGCTCAAGAGTGGTCATTGCCACGGAATTGATTGCACGTCTATCAACGGTTATCCAAGAAAACTGAGTTTATGAAGATCCTTGTCGTCGATGACGAAGCGGCAGCTCGTTACGCCATGGTCAAGGCGCTGCGCGAGGCAAATCGGCAATTGCTCGAAGCTGCCGATGGCCAAGCGGCGCTAACAACGATCCGCACCGAAAATCCTGACTTAGTTTTCTTAGACCTTAACATGCCCATCAAAGGAGGCTTGGCAGTATTGGCAGAGTTGCAGGAGTCTCAGTTAGGGAACAACACTGAGATCATCGTCGTCACCGCAGACGATTCTGTCAGCCAAGCCATTGAGTGCATTCGACGTGGCGCTGCAGACTATCTTACCAAGCCTTACGACGTCGAACACCTGCGAGCCATCGTGCGCCGATCGCAGCAGCGAGTTGAATTGCAATATCAGGTCGCAGCCTTAAAGTCGCAGCTTGACGCAACCAACCAGTTTGGGTCGCTTATCGGCTCCAGCCCAAGTATGAAACGGTTGTATGGTCAAATCGATCGCGCCGCGAAAGCAAATCTCCCAGTGCTTATTCGGGGAGAAAGTGGTGTGGGAAAGGAGTTAGTTGCCCGTGAGTTGCATCTGCGTAGTGAACGAGCGAAGCAGCCATTTATTGCCGTTAATACGGCAGCCATCGCGGAATCATTAATTGAGAGTGAACTGTTTGGGCATGTCAAAGGAGCGTTCACTGGGGCTGATCGCGCTCGTGACGGCGTCTTTCGCCAAGCTGACGGTGGAACATTGTTTCTCGACGAAATTGGTGACATGCCCTATGCGATTCAAACGCGTTTGCTGCGAGTGATTCAGGAGTCCATTGTCCAACCAGTAGGTAGCGAGCAAAGGTTGACCGTTGATGTACGCATTGTCAGTGCTACGCATCAAGACTTGGAGCAGGCGATTACCGATAAAGGCTTTCGACAAGACCTGTATTTTCGCTTAAAAGGAATTGAGTTGGTTATCCCGCCGCTGCGCCAACGACGGGACGACATCCTACCGCTGGCAACCAACTTTGTCAGTGCAGATTGCCAATTTGCGTCCGATGCAATCGCCGCCCTGGTTCAGCATAGTTGGCCCGGCAATGTTCGAGAGCTTAAGCAACGTGTTCAGGCCGCTGCTGCAATGAAGGAAGGAAACATGATAGTGCCAGCAGATCTAGGGTTTCAGCTTCCTCAGATAGCACAAGCGGATCAGCAGTTTGAAAACTATCTCGACATGCCGTTAGCAGCCGCTCATCAAGCTATCTTGGACACTTACGATCGATTGGCAGTGAAAAAGGCACTTGAACAAGAAGCAGGCAACATCACAGCCGCTGCTAGACGCTTAGGTATGCACCGCCAAAGCTTGCAGCAAAAAATGAGGCAACTCGGAATCCGTTGAAAGCCAAGACTTCGCAGTGTTTCCGTCAAAACCAGCGATTGTCGAACTAAGAAACACTGCCACTACACGAATATCGTTTGCCGGTTACCAGCGGAAAAGGTAATGAGACATTCCAGCATCGACGTTCCCGTGTTGGCAAAGTTGTGTTGCACGCCGATGGGAATGCGGAGCAACGTCCCTTGCTTGAGTTCCAATTCCTGACCATCAAAACTGTGCTTTCCTTGCCCTTGCATGACCCATAAAGTCTCTTCGCAATTGGGATGGTAGTGGAGTGGGTTACTGCAGCCAGGTAGTATCTTGCACCAGCCGACCGTTTGCAGTGAGCCGGGCGAGAGGCTGTCATTACACAGCCATTTGAGAGTGCCCCATTCGAAAGAGTCCTCAGCGATCAAGTTGGTGTCAATCAGAAAACTCGCCAGATCAACCATGACTTGCTGGTCCTTCAATAAGCTGCGTTTGCCCAAGATCAGCAGATAGGTCGAAAACTGGTGACGTGAAGGACTCCAGTCCGCCCTTGTCGGGCTCATCGAATCTCAGAAAGAATCGTCGCAGAGAACGACGCGATTAGGCGGCTTGGCGGCGTTGTTCTTCAACCAACTCGACAATGCGTTCTGAAGTCGTCGCGACCAACAAGTTCCCAGTTGGGCCAAAGAACTTGATTTCGTTTTCCTCGATAAACCAAACTACGCTGAACTTCTCGCACTGAAATTTACGCCCGCAATACAAACCGTCACGAATCAAAATCGTTTCGCGCAAGCAACTGGTGTCTCTTACTCCAAGTCTCGCAAGTTCAACAGCGATAGCCGTTCGAATTCTTTCCAACATGCTCATCGCAGCCATACTTTGCTACACTCTCAGCAGTTTTTAGGAAACTCTCAGCCATGCGAATTGCTCTGCCAAGCCAAGCAAATGACTTGAACACCATGCAGCTAGCTTTACATTTCCATCAAGTTTTCAGGTCCCAGATTGGTATTTCATCGACGATCCTGGTAACCGAATTAAAAAGAAAGCGTAATCCCCGCAAAAGCTCTGTAGATTACCTAGCTTGCGAAATTGGCACGCTTTGGAATTTGCGAGGCAGAGTTTGTGTATATTTGGAACTGTGGAATCACTGACCAGTTTGCTCGCGGAACATTCGCCAACCTGGAAAACATCATCCAACGTTAGAATCGATAAACAGCTTTCTTCTAGAATGACCCACACGGCCCTGCAAGCTGCGCGCGAATGGTTGAGTCAGCAACATGAAGTGATGGTTGACGAGTTAATTCAATTGGCGAACCTCAATTCGAGTTCGCATAATTTGGTAGGTCTCCGACGCGTGGCGGAGTGGTTAATAAATTGGATGGCGCTCGATCCGGCGAACTGCGAAACGCAGAGTCTGCCTGCGCGAATGGTGATCAATGATAGGGCAGAATGTGAGCAGGTTGCCACAAGTGACTTGCTGTTATGGCATTGTCGACCAGAGGCCGTTCGACGGGTTTTGCTCGGAATTCACTACGACACGGTATATGGAAGCGAACATTCGTTTCAGAAATGCACGCGATTGACATCCGATCGCTTAAGGGGACCAGGAGTCGCGGACGCCAAAGGCGGAATAATCGTCTTGCGTTATGCACTGCAAGCGGTAGAGCGGTTTAGTTTGGCCGGCAATATTGGCTGGACAGTATTTCTCAACCCAGATGAAGAGGTTGGTTCGCCCAGCTCGTCGGCTTCATTGCGTGCGCTGGCGAGCCAATTTGAATGCGCCTTGTTATTCGAGCCAGCGTTACCAAACGGGGCGATTGTTTCGCAACGCAAGGGCTCGGGGCTGTTCACGATCATCGCGCGAGGTCGAGCGGCGCATGCGGGCCGAGATTTTAATTTCGGGCGAAATGCGGTTGTCCATCTCGCCAGTTTGATTGTTCGGCTCGGAGGCATGCGGGATTTGCCGGAGGGTGTGACGATAAACGTAGGTCATTTCCTGGGTGGCGGAGTGGTCAACGTTGTCCCGGACACGGCTCTGGCAAGGATCAATGTGCGCGTCCCCGATTTGGAATCTCAGCATTGGGTCGATCGTACAATTCGCGATCTAGTCAACGAATTCAACAATCAAGATGGCCTGACATGCGAATTATTCGGAGGTTTTCATGCGCCTCCCAAGCTCATCTCGCCAGCCATGAAACATCTGATGGACGTCGCGGAACTTACTGCAAATCGATTGGGCCAACAGCTACATTGGACTCAAACCGGCGGTGTCAGTGATGGTAATCGACTGGCCGCAGCCGGATTGCCAACACTCGATACTTTGGGACCACTTGGAGACTGTCTACACAGTGCGAACGAATGGGTTTCTGTCGGGTCGTTATTGGAAAAATCCATGTGGCTGGTCGAAATGCTTTATGAACTTTCCAACAACTCTATTGGTGACGGCTTGAGGCGGTAATGTCGGCCTTGGATATTGAGGCGGAAAAGTTGGGTTGGTTCAAAGGATGATTGTGAACAATGGTAAGCGATAGTTTTTGGTCCGTCGAAGTTGGTCGGGGCATGGGGCCACTTGCCTTTGGAATGTCACGCGAGGGAGTGATTCAATGCCTGAAGCAAGAAAGTATTGCCGTCGATTTCGACGCGCGCGATCACGATGCGCAAAGGTATATTGGCGAGATCGATGCGACGCTGGTTTTTGCCACTCGCCTGCCAGGGACTCTGGTGCGAATCGATGTCGATGATGACCGCATCAATTTTGCCAAATGGGACGTGATCAGCAAACCGATTCATAAAGTAGTACGACTCTTCAAATGCGCTGACAAAGATACGCTGTGGTGCAACAATTATGACGAGAAGAGCCAATCCCAGCGCGAAGCCGGACTCCCTGACTCTGCCGCAGCTCAAACACTCTCGGACAGCGATTTGCTCTGCCGAGGTACGTTGTGGATACCTGCCCTGGGATTGGGATTTTCGCTTGAAGATGGGCTAGTTGCGACTGTTCATGTATGCGCCCCAGAGCATGTGCCCAAGTATGGAACTGGGACGTGGAATAATGCTCAGCGCGTGATGTCTGAAACTGGGCGAGTAACTGCCGTCAAACTCCAGCAGCCGAAACGTAGAAATTCAGCTAATTTGATGCTGAATATTATCTTGGCAATTGCTTTGGGAATCGTAGCCTGGCAAGCCATTTCGTTACAACTACGTTGGAACGCTCAACCCGATATTGCCGCTGTCGTGGTGGCCATTGACCCACCTCCTCCACATCCCTTTGGCGATTTTTTTACAGTGCAGTATGCGGATGCGGATGGCAAGCAACATCGAATGGTGATGGAGCGAATGCAATTCGATGCTCAACCCGAACG
>CAZVBC010000460.1:0-5180 GCA_964625155.1 uncultured Pirellulaceae bacterium | reverse complement strand
AGCTCCGGGAATGCGAGCGTCCGCATGGGCTTAATCAATTCAAAACACTCGACTTCTGGAGCTGCTTCAGAATGCTCCGCACGCACTTTCTCGCCTGCATAGACGATATGCACTGCATCACTTGGCGTTCCGCCTGGACCGTCTAAGAATATCGGAAAACGTATTCACCGAGCAGTTGGGCTCAAAGCCAGTTTTGCCGCTGGGTGCTGCATCCCAAACTATGTCGCCATCAACTACACTGGTGTAGAGTCAGGCTCATAAGTCGTTGTTGAGGGGAAAGTAAATCATGTTGCGATTTATCAGCGCACTGATGCTGTTAACGGCTTTTGCCTCCATCAGCTCAGCGCAATTCAAAGGGCGCAAACCACGTCGAGCAGAACCACCGAACTTTGCGAACGAAGATTTTGGAAATATCTTCTTTGAAAACGTGGCTTCGACTTTGAAAGGAGAGCGTCCCGCCAAGAATTCCACCGCTGCTGCTGCGTCGATCGCGGCGACATCCACAGCGACCAAATCGGCTGCTACCAATAACTCACTTAATTCTGAAGGAGAATGGAGCAGGCTGATTTCGTCAGCTACGCTCGAAGACGCGATTAAACAGGCCAAATTGAGATTGGATTCGATCGTTACAACTCCAGCACGGTTCGCTGGGGGCGGTTTTGCGGAAGCGCGACGAGAGTTTTCGTTATTGTCAGGACTGTTTGCAGTGATCGAGGCATATCCATCTGAAGTACGCTGGAAGTCCAGCGCAGCAATGGCAAGAGAACGCTTCTCGAGGGCTGCGGCAAATTCCAAAGTCGGTTCGTTAGCGGCTTTTACCGAAGCCAAGGCTCGAGCGCAGGAGTTAGCTGATCTGATGAACGGTACCGCAATGTCGGGTTCGGCTGGTGGTGAGGTCGACTGGGAGAACTTGATCGATCGAGGACCATTGATGGAAATTTTGGAATGGACGTTCAAAGAACACACTCAGAATTTTACAGCTAGCCAATCAGCCTTTTCTCAAAACAAAGAGGGATTGCAGCAGTCGGCGGAATTGATCAGCATGCTAGGAACAATAGCCCTCAAAGAAGGTATGCCAGACGCGACCGATGCCGAGTACATTCAGTTTGCAAAAATGATGATTGACCAGGCCCAGCTCATTTCGCATGCGATCCGAAGTGATCATGCCGACTCCGCACGGCAAGCTGCTGGCCAATTAGGGCAGAGCTGTGTGAAATGCCACGACTCTTACCGATAAGTTCAGGAGCTTGGTAGTGGGAATTCGCTTTTGTTGCCATCATTGCCAGTTTGAGCTGCATGTTAAGGATTTCCAAAAAGGTAAACGTGGCAAGTGTCCGCAATGTTCTGGGAAATTTCGCATTCCTGCATCGGACAGCGACTTTTCTTTGGCGATCGATGAAGCGATAGACGGTTCGGATAAGAACGATACGACCGAGCAGATTCCAACCGATCGTCCTGTCGAGACCGCTGAGGCAGTCCTTGCGCTGGCAAATTCCGCTGAAATCAAACACTCTGCCGAAACGACGGAGAACGACATGGCTGTCGATCCGCAGATTCACTTTCCTCCCTCAATGCCAGCTAATGTTCAACCAAGCTCAAATTCGCTGGCCGCACTCCGAGAATCTCCCAACGCACTGTGGCATGTGCGTCCGCCGAGTGGAGGTCAATACGGACCTGCGAGTGGTGAGATCTTTTTTCAGTGGATAGTCGAACGTCGAGTCACTGGCGAGTCCCTTGTTTGGCGAGAAGGCTGGCCAGAGTGGTTAGTTGCCGCCAATGTCTTCCAAGAATACTTTGGTCCCACACAAACTCCGACGTCCGCCGAAAAAATATCGGAAAAAAACGCCCATCAAGGCTCATCCATCCTGGCCGCTCGACAATTGCAAAAGAAACGAGCAAACAAACGCTATACATTAATTATTGGCGTGTTGGCAACTTTGGCAGTAATTTTGGTGGTCGCACTCGTGCTAGTTGTGTTGCTCGCTCCAGCGGGTACTTCGCAGCCTGCCCTGTGAACGGTTACAATGCAAAGTTGAGGAAGCTTAATTGGACAGCGCCATTTTCGATCAGCCGGAACGCTTTAGCGTCCAGTTCTAGTCGCTGCGGATAATTGTTCCGCCAAAATAGCATTCACATGGTCGATTGTGGCGCTGTCCGATTAAATGGAAGGCTGGAGAAGCCTCTCTGAAACGCATTTACGGTGCGATGAAAAACAAAACTTTAGTGAGGGTTGTGATAGACAAATGAAGTATCAAAATTGTTTCATGATGGGACTGGGACTGTTCATTCTGCTGTCCACGGTTTCCAAGGCTCAAGAGAAAATTGAGTTAGGGCAAGGCAAGGTCACTTTGACCGTTCCGGCAGATTGGAAAACTGTACCACCCAAGAGCAGCATTGTTGAATACGAGTTCATGGCCCCAAAGGCTGAGACCAAAGCAGAGCTCCAAGCTCGCGTAACGGTAATGCATGCTGGTGGCGGTGTACAAGCCAATGTGGAACGTTGGTACGGCCAATTTGATCAACCGGATAAGAGTTCCACCAAAGACAAAGCCAAGCGGGAAAAATTCGACGTCTCTGGAACCACTGTCCATTTTGTCGATATATCAGGAAACTACAAAGATTCGATGGGTGGAGGGCCATTTTTCCAGAAAGCTGCTGTGGTGCGTGCGAACTATCGCAAAGTTGGCGCGATTATCGAAATCAAGGACATGGGCGAATATTACTTGACCATTACTGGCCCCAATGCAGTGGTGGAAAAGCAAATTGACGGCATCAAAAAGATGCTTAAAGAAATGCAAGTAAAATAGCATCGTGCGCTAGTGTTCAATTCTGCAAACGGACTCCAATCGGCACGCATCGCTGTCAGGTTGGATTCCGTTTTTGTTTTGGAGCGATTACAAATTCCATGGAAATTGTCGCGGATTACAGTTCGAAGCAATGACGCACAAGCAGACTATTTGTTCGGTGGCTGAGGCAACGAGGCCTTTTTTTCTTGGCGTGGATGTAGGTGGAACCAACATTAAAATTGGACTGCTGGATGACCTTGGCCGTACGCTGGGTTATCAGCAAATTGAAACGCTGGAACCGCAAGGGCCCGATCAAGCTGTTGCCAGAACGGTACAAACTTTTCATCAGATTTGTGCAGAAATTGGTATCAACCAGAGCGAGGTCCAGCGAGTTGGCTTGGGTGTTCCGGGCACTATGGACTTGCCCAGCGGTATGTTCTTGCAACCGATGAATCTTCCAAACTGGTGGGAATATCCGGTGCGCGATCGATTGTCTGAAGCTATCGAATTGCCAGTGTCGTTTGTCAATGATGCTAACGCTGCTGCATTTGGTGAATTTTGGATTGGCACCGGTGAAAAGCATCAGAGTTTGATACTGCTAACGCTCGGTACAGGTGTCGGTGGCGGGATCATTGTCGACGGCCATCTGATCAACGGGGTCAACAGTTTCGGCAGCGAATGTGGGCACGTTATCGTCGATAGTCGCCCCGACGCACGCTTGTGCACTTGGGGTGGCGGGCGAGGTCAACTCGAAGCCTACGCCAGTGCGAGCGCCGTTGCTCAACGAGCCGAAGAAGGGCTACGCCAAGGGCGGACCAGCTCCCTGGCTCGCTTGTTGATGAACGGCAAAGCAATTACCGCTAAGCGTGTAAACGATGCAGCGGAACAGGGAGATGCATTCGCGTTAGAGATTATTGACGAGGCGGCGATGTATCTTGGTATCGGCATCACGAACCTGGTACACACAATTGATCCAGGCATTGTCGTGCTAGGCGGAGCAATGAATTTTGGCGGCGCCAAATCTTCAGTTGGACAGAGATTTATCGACCGGATTCGACATGAGTTTGCGGAACGGACATTTCCCAACGTCCTGAAGGGTACTGTGATCGAATTCGCCTCGCTTGGCGCCGATGCTGGATACATCGGTGCCGCAGGATATGCGCGCAACGACTACAACAAGAATTCACCAAGGCTGTGAAATGACAAATATCGATCGATCGCACATTCGCAATTTTTGTATTATTGCTCATATCGATCATGGCAAGAGTACATTGGCGGATCGATTGCTGGAAAAGACCGGTACAGTCAGCTCGCGCGAAATGCGGGAGCAATTGCTGGACGATATGGAGCTGGAACGTCAACGAGGCATCACGATCAAGGCGCGTGCGGTCGCGCTGCGCACCCAGTACAAGGGCGAATCCTATGAGTTGAATTTGATTGATACGCCAGGCCACGTCGACTTTCACTATGAAGTTTCTCGCAGCTTGACGTGCTGTGAAGGCGCTCTGTTGCTGGTCGACGCCTTTCAAGGTGTCGAAGCACAAACGGTCGCCAATGCTTATGCCGCCATGGAACACGACCTGAAAATCATTCCGGTAATCAACAAGATCGATCTAACTCATGCGCGTGTCGACGAAGTGGTTGCAGAGATGGAGCAATCGCTGAATATCCCACCTGATGAAATCATCAAAGTAAGCGCCAAAGCGGGGATCGGCATCCAAGAATTGATCGACGCGGTGATCGAACGTATACCGCCACCCAGCGGCGATCCCAACGCCCCACTGCGAGCGATGGTGTTTGATTCACACTACGATGATTACCGTGGTGCCATTACCTACGTCAGAGTCATGTCAGGTCGCGTCGAGCAAGGTCAAAAAATTCGTTTGTTACGCGCTGGCGTGACGCATGAAGCTATCGAAATTGGTCAGTTCGTTCCCAAACGTAAATCGGTCAAGAGTCTTCAAGCCGGACAAGTCGGCTACTTGATCTGTAACATCAAATCGTTGCAGGACGTGCACATAGGCGATACCGTAGCACCTCCGACAGCGACGTTGGAAGATGCCCTGACGGGGTACCAGCCGCCCAAACGCATGGTGTACTGCGGATTGTATCCCAGCGATGGGCAAGATTTCAGCGAACTGCGCGACGCATTAGAGAAGTTAAGTATCAATGATCCGAGTTTTGAGTTTGTGCCTGAGACCAGCGAGGCCCTGGGATTCGGCTTTCGCTGTGGGTTTCTCGGACTGCTGCATATGGAAATCATTCAACAGCGTTTGGAGGCAGAATGCGATGTTGATTTGGTGCAAACGGCTCCCAATGTAACCTACGAGATAATCAACAAACAGGGTGAGCGCATCGAGACGACGCAGGCGCGGCCAGAGCAAGCGATGGACG
>CAZVBC010000459.1:0-5184 GCA_964625155.1 uncultured Pirellulaceae bacterium | reverse complement strand
AATCGATCGAATGGCATTACCGTTAATACGCTCGGCGTTCCAACCGGCGTCGGTATCGAGAAATCTCTCTATACTGCGGGGGACTTGGCAGCTCGATTTGCCAATGATGTTGTACTTACATTTAATGGACCGGCGGGGTTTGATACTGCTGTCAACTCACAATTGCTGTTCGATTTTTCGCAGCCCCTCATCCAGCGCGACATTCGCTTCGAGGCCTTGACACAGGCAGAACGCGACGTGGTCTATGCAGCCCGCGATTTCGTTCGCTTTCGCAAGATCCTGTTTCGTGACCTAGCTACACAGTATTACAACTTGCTGCTGTCCTATCGTAACATTGCCATCGATGCTCAAGATTATTTCAGCAACCTGCGTGGTTTCTATCGGTCGGAAGCAGAATTAAAGTTGACTGGCCGCGTGCCACGGTTTCAAGTCGACCAATTCGAACAAAACGCACTCCGCAGCCGCAGTAATATTGTCAACAGTTGCAATAGCCTTGAGGGCTCCCTAGATCAACTCAAATTTAGAGTGGGGCTGCCGACCGAGTTGCCTGTAAATGTTGACCTCTCGGAATTGGAGGCGTTGACCTTACGAGATGAAGCGACGGTCGCCGGCGAACTCGTGAGCCGCTCGCTGGATACGATCGTCACCGAACAAGCGCGGGATGGCCAAAACGTCGAAGCCATGTTGAGTCAAACTGCCGAACTGGCTCGACGCATTCTCACCTTGCGACAATTGAGGCAGCGCACAAGTCCAGAATCGACCGATCCAGGATCGTCCAAATCCCCGGACGAACTGGCGGAAAATGAACGCTTAATCAGTCAACTCAATGCTGAAGAAGCTCTCGCGCTGGCCAAACAAAATCGCTTGGTGCTGGCTGACGATTTGAAGAACCGACAAGATGAATTGGTTCTCATCTTTTTGCATCGACGCGAGCTGATCGAATCGATTCTTCGAGCGCTCCAACTCAGAACGGAACAAATGCGATTGACCAAGAACTCCGCTCCAGAGTCCTCTCGAAAACTAGACGACATGACCGGTGGCCTAATGCGTCGTAGTCAAACGCTGGCGCGTGAAATGATAACAGCCAACAGTAATCGACAATTCGACCGCCAAGCAGAACTGGAGCTCCAGTCGCGAGAATTGCTGGCATTGGTCGAGCAAAGCCAACAAGCGGCTAACGAAATGTTTCTCGCCGAGAAAGTGGCCATGGCCACTTCGGACGAATCCTTGCGAGAATTGTTCGCTCATGTTTTGCAAACCAGCTCGAACCTGATCAACGTCGGAGATAGTGGTTTGGCGCCGATCGAAGTGGATATGGACGACGCGATGCTGACGGCTTTGGTCCAACGATTGGATCTGATGAATCGTCGCGCTGCTCTCGCGGATGCGTGGCGGCAGATTAAATACGCCGGTGATGATCTGCGCAGCATTCTAAACGTTCGCGGGTCTCAGGCTATTCGCACACGCACCGGCTCAGACAATCCCTTCGATTTTACCTTCGACAACAGTACCACTCAGCTCGGTCTGCAATTTGATGCCCCATTGAATCGACGCACTGAGCGCAATCGCTTCCGCACGTCTCTAATCGATTACAACGTTGCCTTACGTGGCATTATCGAAGCTGAAGACAATATCAAGTTGTCCGTGCGCAATGATATTCGCCAGTTGCAGTTGGACCAAAATCAATATGCCATTGCCATCGCGAGTGCCGCTCTGGCTTATGATCGTGTGATCAGTACACGTGAACAATTCCGTATCGGGTACGGCAACATTACCGCTCGCGACTTTCTTGAAGCACAGCAAGCGTACACATCGTCGCTCAGCTCCGTAGCTCGCCAACACATCGGCTACATCCTCGATCGCATTCAATTGTTTCTCGACGTCGAACAACTTCAAGTCGACGATCTCGGTTTCTGGCCCGAGCTGCGCAATGACCGCTATCCCATAATTCCCAATCACGATTTTCCTGGAACCGTACCTTGCCCCTACGATCGCTTGCCTAACGGACCATGGTACAGCCACTGCTTGCTGCGCATGATAAAAGTACCCGCCGGTCAAGCACAAACTCTCGCCCCCAAAACATACTCGGACAACTCTGCTCCCAATTCCGTCAATAAATGACGATGGTCCTTGCTCCTAGCCACGATCCCCTTTGTAGTTAAGGCGACCGGCTTAAAAACCTTTCCGCTCGCCGCTCGCCTAATGACGAGCTACCAGACAATATCGCTCTCGATCGCAGCTAGATGATTCTTGTTTGCGTACAGAGACCGACATGACCTGCCTCGTGAAATGCGTTTCCGCAGGACCTATCTGGAGTTGCGTTGGACGTATCGGCGAGTGCTTTGAAACAAGATGCCGATTCCAATTGCGATTGCAAACAGCAGCAGAGTTGCCGCGAATAGCGAGGTAATCAAATCCTTGGAATTCCTCCAGATAGATACGGTGGCTATTGCCGCGACGATAGTAGCAGGAAGAAAAATCATCCAAACTCCCATCAAGACGATTGGCGTAATTCGAGTGGTCGACAACAGTCCAAAGCGAGGGACGTGATTTTCGAGGCTTCTATCTTGTTCGAGCATATCGCTCACTTTGTATTCTTCGATACGGGCACGTTGTAATGGCGTAGCCGGCGTAGCTTGTTGAACTCAACAAGTTAGTTTGCGCGTTGAGCTAAGCTAAGCCTTCGGCGCGTTGGAATGTTGGGCGATGTTGCCTTTGTGGATTCTGGCTGCTGACTAAGTTGATATGGAAATTATTGTAGCAATTGTTTCTCGACAATTGCAATTTGCTCACGTGCGGCGAGCTGATTGGCTGTGTGCCGGCTGGAGTACCTAGCACACTGCGAACCGCTGAAGCATCCGTAAGGCCGAGTTTCGGCACAACCCTTCCGTAAAATATGCATGGCCCAGCGGCGGACGATCATCGCACTCAGGTCAGATCACGCCATCAACACACGTACGCCTCGAATCAAAGATATCATCCGATCGACCCGAACCGAAGGAAACTGCCAAACAAAACCTTCATGCAAAAGAGTAAGTGCGCAAAGATAGCGCAAGTTCTTTGCGACTTGGTGCCTTGGCGTGCGACCTCCCGAAATAACCAATTGCGGCACCACAAAGTCCACACTCGGAAAGAGCCTGCCGAGAAGTTTATTCGTTTCTTCCTGCAACACGTGATGCCCAACGCATTCCGCAAGGTACGGCATTACGGCCTAGGCAGTGCCCACAGGCAGCGCGTTGTACACGCGGCCTACTTGAACCTTGGATTAGATACCTGGCTAGACTATCCCAATGCCAACTCTTTCCCGTTAGACAATCTCTCTCCGCCTCCAGCCTCGCCCCTTTCGTTCACCGCAAAATCTACTCCTATAAATATTATCTCGCCGTCTGGTATGCGATCGGCGCAAGCAACCTGAGCGCCTCTGGAGCAAGATCGGCACCACAATCCCAAACGACTATCTTGCAAATCGGGTCAAGCTTGACGGCCGCAAATACGTCTGGATCGAGCAAGGGGAGAAAAACCGTTCCTTTCAAAAGCGGCCGCACGTCGACAATGCGGTGATCTCCGTCGGAAAAGGTCAGTTCCAAATGGTGCGGCATCGGGACAGAGACATTTGTGATATGAAGCAATTCGAACCCCACGTTCTACTCCAATGGTTCGATTGGGAATACAGGTTCATTGTTCACCGCAGCCTGCCAATTGACAAGCAAGCCGCTTGGCTGACCTCGCTCGATATCTGCGTGGTTGGGTAGGTTACTTCGGAATAGCCCGTCAATTCGCAGACATCATCAACCTCGATGGTTGGATCCGACGTCGGATCAGGAGGTGTTACTGGAAACAGTGGCGTCTTCCTCGCACCAAGTTGAAGAACCTCGTTGCACTCGGCGTCAGTCTCGACATGGCGCTCAAACACGCTATCAGTCGCAAGAAGTATTGGCGGATATCACGCACACCCGCCCTACGCTCCGCGATGACCAACCGGTGGCTTGAGCAACAAGGCTTGGTGTCATTACAGCAACTCTGGTACGAACGAGCTTCTCTTCATGGAACCGCCTAGTGGGCGAGTAGTAATGAAGCCTTTGAGATTTAGGATACGGTTTGTTTTCACTGTTGGCCACGGATTTCTCCATTGTGGTGTCACAACATTTAATCCCTGTCGCGTTGAACTCCAATACCCTCTCAGAACCGGACGTGCGCAGTTAAAGCATCCGGCTCCCGACCATCACTTGTCACCAAAACTCAGCATTGCCTGACGAGGCGCGCGCCATCGCGATTAAGTCCGACAGCCGTTTTGCCATTACCTTTAGGAATGTCACGACGCAGGCTGGGCTGAGGTCGATAGCTGCCACGATGCAATCTGGATAAGAGTTCGTGCAAGTTGTCTCGCAGCGTCATCTCGTATTGATCCACCGTCTCGCCGTCGACTCCAGGTGCTTTGTCTCGTTTGAGCTTTCGGAAGGCATGCCATAGCAACTCATAGGTGAGCAGCGAGACGAGGTTGTTGAAATTCTCTTCGGGATGCGTTTCCGCTCTGTGGGTGATGCGAACCAGCCGGGTTAACACCGTGCTTCCGTCACTGAGTGCGGTCGATGTCCAGTCTGTTTCGCGTGATGGCCTGACCGACTTCCCTGCACCGGCATTACCCGGCTTCGATACACGTGATTGGTCTTCGCGCTTCAACGGTACTATTCGGTCATCCGACTTCCCAAGGTCGTTTGCACTCCTCGCTTTTTCGGCTTGTTCGTGCATACTCGACTCGCCGTGATTGGCAGTCACGTCGAACAAGAACCGTTGGGATCTCACTGGTTGCTTCATGGGCATGATGTGTAGCGCGATCGTGCCCTTCGACCCCGGGTCTCCGAGCACCGCTCGCCATTAGTGCGGTGTTCGATGTTGCCTTCAGCAGGTCCGACTGCTTGGGCAGGTTCCGAGAAAACATGCATTTCGGGGCTCAATACCATTCACAGGTTGGGCGGCTAGCCCAGTCCATTCGTCCTCGCTACCTTTCTGTGTACGCTTCAACGAGCCTGCTACCAAGCACGCTGCAACACTCGATACTGAGCCTCTGGCTAAGAGTTACCCAGGTGGGAGTCGCACCCACTTGTCCATAAATCATTGCCAGTTCGCTCCGGACCCGCATGCTAGGAGTTCGTCCAGCTATTAAGTCTCGATTTCGCAGGCACT
>CAZVBC010000458.1:0-5188 GCA_964625155.1 uncultured Pirellulaceae bacterium | reverse complement strand
ACCACCAAGAGCATCAAGCTGGACAAAAGGGCACGAGTTGATCTCATCGATCGCCACCTCATATAGGAAGGACTTTCACTGAACACAAACGCAAACCGCGTGATTGGATCGCATCGCTTTCAATCATCCGCAGCGCGCTGAAGTTCTCGGTCTTAGCCGCAGTCGTTTAACCGTCAGCCGCAGCAGGCGTACGTGAGCAATCTCTGCTGCAACTGCAATCTCACTACATCCAAGTACGCCTGCGGATAACTGTTAAACGATTCGGAGTGCAAGCTATGATTCATGAATACTAGGTCATCTTGCCGCACTATGACCCAGGCTAAGGCATTACCGCAAATTGGCCCGCCAAAGCCTCTTAATTGGTTGAATCTACCAGATACCGACTCATAGCGAAACTAAGCTACGACGTTGCTCCGGCGATTGTCCATTCTACTTGCTAAATTCGGGCCACGGTTCAAGTTCTTTGGTCCAAGCTTCTTGGTAGAAACGTCCCAGTTGATCGTCAGCAAGTGGCGACTGCATGACACGCTTTAATTCACATCATGTCTTGACGAAGGAAGTAAGAATATTTCTTCGTCCCTGCAGTTCGGTTAAGATGACTTGTGTCGTAATGTTCTGTGCAGATTCTCACAAAAACAAGTGCAGTCGATGGGCATCGGAGTTAGGGGCGGCAAGCGATTGGATAATGGCTGCGGAAGGGCCATTCCGGTCGCGCTGACAATCCTCTGTTTAGTTTTATTCACAGCGGCGAATACCGCAGTGCTGGCAGAAAATACACAATCGTCGACCCTCGCTCACAACGACACGTCCAGCGCCGCGATCAATGTGCTTAGCCGCTACTGTTTCTCCTGCCACGGGGCAGAGAAAGCGGAGAGTGGATTGCGAATGGATAGTCGCCAGGGAATCATATCAGGCGGTGATCGTGGAAGTGCATTGAATACCGACAGGCCCGACCAGTCTTTACTATTGAAAGTGATTTTAGGGCAAGTTGACGAGCTCGAAATGCCGCCCAAACAACCTCTTTCAGCGGAACATCGCCAGATTCTTAGTCGTTGGATTCAATCTGGTGCAAGTTGGCCCAACCAAGGAATATCTCAGACTCAAAATCCACCTGAATCTGCAGTTCATTATGGCAGCGCTTTAGTAGATCCCCAAAATCCCGTGACTTTAAGATTTGGTGGCGAGAGGTTGGATTTGTGGTCGTTGCGTTCGATCGCTACTCCCACGTTACCCGCTCCGCAATTGCCGGGCTGGGCAGAAAACTCGCTCGATTCGTTTGTACTGGCAGATTGGGAATCGCAGGGCAGACTTCCAGCCCCCGATGTCGATCGCCGTGTGCTTGCTCGCCGAATGTCGTTCGATTTGATTGGCTTGCCACCCACGTTCGATGAGGTTGAACGCTTCGTCCATGATCCTCGACCTGATGCGACTCATCGCTATGCGGATCGCCTAATCGCATCGGCGAGCTACGGAGAACATTGGGCCAGGATGTGGTTGGATGTCGTGCGTTACAGCGACAGCAATGGATTTGATTGGGACGAGTTTCGACCTCAGGCTTGGCGGTATCGCGACTATGTGGTTCGATCCCTCAATCGCGACCTCCCCTTCGACCAATTTGTAACGCAGCAGTTGGCCGGTGATGAGTTATTAACTGGGCCGCCAACGAACTTAGACGAGCAAGATTGCTTATTAGCAACGGGCTATTTGCGAGTCGGTCCTCACGACAATTCTGCTGCATCGTTTAATGAACAAGATCGTAGTCGGGCAGAATTGTTGGCAGATTTAACCGAAACGACCGGTAGTGCGATGTTGGGGATGACGCTTAGTTGTTGTCGTTGCCACGATCATAAAACGGATCCACTTACGCATGAAGATCATTATCGGTTGCGCGCTTTCTTTTCGGCTGTCGAATTTGCAGACAGTCTGCCAATCGACCTTGCCGATCAACAGCAGCGCATCGCTGCACACAACGCTCCGTTTGACAAACGTCTTGAGGCGATTGAGCTCGAATTAAAAGAGTTGGCGAAAGAAGCTGCTGCCGATCGCAAAAGATTGGAAGCTGAGAAAAAAGAACTGCAATCGAAAAAGCTTTCCTACACGCATGCGCTGGTGATGACCGATCGGCCTGGTGATGTGCCAGCAACCTACGTATTGTACCAAGGGGACCATCGTGCGGAACGTCAACGCGTGGAGCCCGGATTTCCAACGGTTCTGTATCCGAACACTATGCCGCTCTCGCAAGCTGTGAACACCAAAACGACTGGCAGGCGGCTGTCGTTAGCTCGTTGGATAACGTCGCCCGACAATCCATGGACTGCGCGGGTCATCGTTAATCGGTTATGGCAAATGTACTTTGGAGATGGGCTGGTAGCGACACCAAACGATTTCGGCTTATCCGGCGCACCTCCGAAGAACCTCAAACTGCTTGACTGGTTGTCTGCGGAGTTGATACGCAATCGTTGGTCGCTGAAATATATCCAACGACTAATTGTTACCAGCCACACTTACCGATTGGCCTCTATCTCCGACGAGGTTCAGGCGCGCGGAGGAACCACACCGAGAATTGCCAGTTATCGAAATGCATTACGTCGTCTCTCAGCCGAACAGCTTCGCGATGCCGCGCTGGCCGTCAGCGGATTGTTGCAAAATCGCGTCGGTGGACCGCCGATTTGGCCAGAACTACCGAATGAGATTCTTCAAGCCAATCCAGCGTTTTTGGACGACAATGCATCGAAAACAAAAGGTTGGTACCCATCCAGTCGCGATCAACAATCGGTTCGCAGTTTGTACTTAGTCCAGAAGCGAACTGTTCGCATTCCATTACTGGAAACTTTCGATTTACCGGAGAATTCGACTTCCTCGGCCAAGCGTGATTGCTCGATCGTTGCCCCGCAAGCCCTCAGTTGGTTCAACGGAAGCCTGACCAAACAAGCCTCGCAAGCCCTGAGTTTGCGCATTGAGTCTGCGTCTGAACCTGAGCCTGAGTCTGCGGACGACGATCAAAGTACAGCGAGACGTGCGGCGTTAACATTTCAGTTTTCATTGCAGCGCAATCCCACCTCTGTCGAATTGGAGGCGGCTTGTGCTTTCCTCCATTCGCACTCCCTAGCCGAACTGTGCCGCGCAATGTTGAACACAAACGAATTTGTTTTTATTGAATAATGACCAACACTTCAGCGCTCTGTCGCAATGCGAGTGGCGGCGAGATCTCAAAGCGATGTTCGCAAAGAAAAGGCGAAATTGAACGTGCGTGCAACCAACTATGACCATGGCCGCTACCGTCAGTTGACACGCTGGCTGGTATTGTTTTTCTTTGTTGGGTGTCTCGTTATCTGCACCAAATCGACCAGCGCACAAGACGCCGAGTCCGACGCATTTATAAAGTCAGTCGCACCCATCTTCCAAGCTCGTTGTGTGAATTGTCATAACTCAATCGATCGCAAGGGATCGTTGTCGTTGCAAACGCAACGTGAAGTATTCGATAGCGGTTATATCGTTCCAGGTCAGCCCGACGACAGTCAATTGCTTGACGTACTTCAATCGTCGAACGGCATGAAGCCTTCGATGCCCAAGTCCGGAGAACCGCTAACGGACACACAAGTCGCTATTGTCAGAGCATGGATCAAAGCTGGTGCGAAGTGGCCGAATGGTTTTACAATCGAAGAGCCTGTCGTCGATAGTTCAGACTGGTGGTCATTCAAGCCAATCATAAAGCCCGATGTCAACTCATTAATGGCGGCGGCCAAGGCGCGGACTTCAAGCTCGAAATCTGGATCATCACATCCCATCGACTTTTTTATTGACCAAAAATTGGCCGAACACAAATTGACTGCCGCCAAGCCTGCAGACGCGCGAGTGCTAATCCGCCGGGTCTACTTTGATCTGACGGGGCTGCCTCCGACTCCGCAGGAAATCGAAGCGTTTGTACAAGAATCGGCAAGTCAGCCGGATAGCAAAAAGCCGACGGCATATGAACGGCTCGTCGATCGCTTACTCGCTTCACAGCAATACGGTGAACGCTGGGCGCGACATTGGCTCGATGTCGTAAAGTATGCCGATACTTGTGGGTACGATAAGGATAAACTTAGACCAAATGCTTGGCCGTATCGTGATTATGTTATCCAATCGCTGAACGAGGACAAACCATACTCGCGGTTCGTGCAGGAACAACTCGCCGGCGATGTACTCTTTCCTGGAACTCGAGATGGCATCCTGGGGTTGGGCTTCATTGCCGCTGGTCCATGGGATTGGATCGGGCACGCTGAAGTGCCGGAATCGAAGATCGACGGTAAGGTTGCGCGGCATACAGATCGTGACGAAATGGTCACCAACACCTTCAATACGTTTTGTTCGGTGACGATCCAGTGTTGCCAATGCCACAATCACAAGTTTGATCCTTTTACACAAGAGCATTACTACAACCTGCAATCAATCTTCGCAGCGGTCGATCGCGCGGAACGAGCCTACGAGCTCGACCCACAGATTGAGAAACAGCAAATTCAACTCAGCAACCAAGTCAAGACGGCCCGTACGGCACTCGCCAAATTGAACGCTGCTGTTCAGACGGCTGGTGGACCCGAGTTAGTTGCCGTTGAAAAGCGGATTGCCGACCTGCAAGCTAAAGTGACTCCGACAGTTAAACGGCCAGAGTTCGGCTATCACAGCAGCGTTGCGTCAAAGCCAGAAGTCGAGAAATGGGTCCAAATCGATCTTGGTCGCGAGGCCGAGATCGCCAAGATCGTGCTGCGACCTTGTCATGATGAGTTCAATAACATCGGTGCAGGGTTCGGATTTCCCGTGCGGTTTAAAATCTCCGTCGGGATTGCCTCTCCTGACACAACCCTGCATGACGCTACTGAGATGGACATACCGAATCCGGGAATGGTGCCTTATGAAGTCAGCGCACAAAACGTTAAGGCTCGCGTGATTCGTCTTACAGCTACAAAGCTGGCTCACCGAAAGAACGACTACATTCTCGCTTTAGCCGAACTTCAAGCGCTCGATGCAAATGGCAACAATGTTGCGTTGAAGTCATTAGTAACGTCGTTCGATTCGATCGAAGCACCAGTACGTTGGAGGAAATCGAACCTCACCGATGGTATCTGGGCGTCGGCTGGGGACGAAACGGTGGTCGCACAGATGGCTGACGCCCAGAAACAACGACAGGCGATTCGCGATCGCATCGTGA
>CAZVBC010000457.1:0-5193 GCA_964625155.1 uncultured Pirellulaceae bacterium | reverse complement strand
CCAGGATGCCGACTACGTCGTTGCCGACGGTCCCGGCAGCCAGACTGAAACCAGTCGAGCGTTGCTGCTCCGGGCGAACCTGGCCATCGTACCCTGCAAGGCTTCCATGCTGGAAGTTCGGGCGCTTGCCAAAGCTACCGAGGTTTTACGTCAAGCCCAAGATATTCGCGGTGGCGTTCCCAAGGCGATCATTGTTCTCAGCATGGTCGGAAAGAATTATCGACTCACGCAGGACATGCGAGAAGCGGCCGCAGCATTGAATTTGCCGCTGGCCAAAACGCCCATGATTCTGCGACAGATCTACGCTGACGCACCCGGTCAGGGTGCGCTCGTCTGGAACATGGGCGCCCGCGCCCGCGAAGCCTCCGAGGAGGTGAAGCGTATATTCTCCGAGATTTTACCCGATGCGAAAGCAAAACGCGGGAAAAGCAAGCGAGAGGTGAGGGCCGCATGAAAGAACGTAGATCACTGGTCGAAGGACTCAAAACCAACCCGGAAACTCAACAGCTTGAGGAGTCGTTTGTGTTCGGTGACAAACGTCGACCAGAACCGATCAGAGACGAAACCCCTCCGGTACCGCATACGAACGATACTCCGGTCGCAGCTAATGCTGAACCGATCGTCGAAGCGTTGCCGCAAACAATAGATCGTAGTGTCCTACCGCAGATGACCGGACGAGTTCCCATTACCACCCGCTGCCGGCCGGAAGTTGCTTCCGCTTTGAAGCGTGCTTCACTGCAACGCCAGCTTGCCGGTATCGAACCCTATTACGTCCAGGACATCATGGAACAGGCCCTGGAGAATTGGCTGAAGCAACAGGGATTCGCCGGATAGGTACTGACTGGCTACCTAGGGGCGCCACGCAGTTCATACCACTTCCTACAAAAACCGACGAACGCTGCGTCCACATCGCGCGGCGGTTCGGTTACCCATTCCCGCCATTCTCGTTCCAAGTAGTACACATCCCACCCTGGTGCGACCAGTTTGGCGTCGTGGTAGCCTTCTGCACTCGGTGACGGTATGAACGCCCGCTCATTTAAAGCGTTATTGGTAACGCTACGGCTGCGAAAGACAACCATGTCATCTTCGAGCCTGACAGAATAGTCCGGGATATGACTATGTTCCTGGTCCTCTTCGACGATGCCGTGAACCATTCGTCGAAACTCCCGTTCCGAAGAGACGGCCCCGCACTTCTTTTGAAGCAGTGCAAGCGAAATCCGCCATTCGGCTTGCTTGCCGCAGTGTTTCCGACCGATTTCGTAAATGCGTCGTTCGATTGGCTTGCGCAAGCGGAAATAGTCGCGACTGAGTGTCAGCACTTCATTATGTTTCAATGCGTTGTATACCCAATCGGACAAGCGAATTTCGACTTCCTGCATCCGGCCGTCCCGGGTTTCTCGAACAAGCTTCGCTCGATCAATGAGTCCAAACGTTTCGAAGACCTCTTCGCCGCCAGTGACGATGTTGGTACTGATCCGCGTGCCGCTCAGGCGCTCAAAGGCGTCCTTTAGCCCTTGATAGCCACGTCCATTGGTCATGCGATTGGTCGCTTTCAGCAAATCGTACGCTCGAAATCGCACCACCTGAGAAACCTCTCTGCCGGCATTGAGAGCTGCCATTACCTGGCTGATGCAGTAGATGAGCACATCCCGATCATGAACCGTTGCCAGCCCATCGGCTGAGGGCTTGATTTCGACATACGAATTGCCATTCTCATATCTCCGCACGTGATGATCCGGCTTGGTCGACAGCGAAAAAATCGGATGTTCCATGGACGCCATGTCCCCTTTGGGCGCAGCGTCAAACACATCGCAAACAAAGAAATCCGGCGTAGGGTGCCGATCCGGAAGCAAGGGCGAGCGAGTTTTCGTACAGGACAACATCAGGCGACTTTCGACATTTCACACACAAAGTCAAGCCGATTCGACATTTCACACACGCATTCGACATTTCACACACGGCATCTTGGCTCGACGAAGAATTGAAATCCCCCGTCTGCTCAATGGGCTGCTTTGACTTCTCTGCATCTATTCCCTCAACCAACCGTTCGACATTTCACACACGCTGGGAACCACTTCGACATTTCACCCACTCGACTCCAGCAAGCGAGCGTAGTTTCGACATTTCACCCACATTCCTTCGACATTTCACCCACACTCTTTCGACATTTCACCCACAGGCTGTTTCCAATTCGCTTGGTCCATCAACTGCTTGCTGGGCACTATCCACAGCGTAACCCCTATTTAACTCTATCTTTAACACTCTCTTGCACCGAACTTCATTTGCTCCGTTTGAGATCGCTTTTAGTTTGCCGCCAAAAGAAAGGCTTTGGTACCTTGTATCCAGGTGAGCATTCGAAGCTTGGCCCCGGGCCTCCAAGCGAAAAGTGTTTCTGAGGGATACTTTTTGCCTTGGATAGTGGTAGCGTCGTGGGCAGAATGGCAACTGCACGAGGGAAAATAGTAAGGCTGAAGGTACGATTCACAGAGCTGGCCAAGCTCGAAAAGGCGCGTAATGGAATCCCATGGCCGACTATTGCGCTCGGATCGGAATTCTATGATTTCCTCGTGCCATCGAACTCTTCGGAAATTCCGAATAGTTCACTCCATGTGAGTCTCACATCCAATGAAGTGGTCTCCGTGTCTTGGACTACTGGCAGTCAACCCTGGCACGTTGCCGTGTGAGTTTCCGACCTGCTCGGCGAGGTGAAGTTGCGCATCCGTCCAGACATGTGCCATGCTCTCCGTCAATGCTGAACTCGTCCAGCTCTACTGGGACATCGGCCGTCTGATCGACGAGCGCCAACGGCAGGAAAGCTGGGGTGAGTAAGTGATCCCGACTGATCAAGCTGATGGTGAAATGATCATCCGTTCGATCGCAATTTCAAGCAACTCCACCGTGTGATGTCAAAAGCGAGCAAGATCGCCTACAAATCTTCGCGCTGTTTCAAGCTCTGGGTCCGTTCCTAACTTGCGCATTAGAACCGAATTCACCCACTTCGGTCCATGCGCACCTTCTGTTCGCACATAGCCTTCTAGTTCACCGACTTCGACGACAAACAGTCCGTTGGCACGTAAGTGGGCCAGAAGGCGATCGCAAGCTTTTGACGCATCCCCAGAGGGAACAAATGCCTTCCCAACGTTTTTTGCGTGCGCCCATGCTGAGGATCGCTTCAACAGCGACTTTATCTCAGTCTTAACTTGAGGTGGAAGCGTCGGGGTCGTGATAGTCGACAATATTTGGCTTAATTCCTTCCTAAAGTCATCGGCTTTCAGATCGGGTTTTTTGCTATCAACAGCTTTTTTTACAGTCTGCCAATCTCCCACTATCTCCTTCCATTCGATACCAAGTGACTCTGAAATTGACTTGAGTGGCTCCTCTTCAGAAAGAACATCAAAATCTGCAACCACTCGCACCGGAACATCGACTTCTCGAAGCGCACGAACAACCATAGCGAGGCGCGCTTTGCCTCCGCAGTGCGTGAAGAGTAAATCGGGACGCTTGCTTTCCATCGGTGCGATTATTGCATCAAGCATCGCTGAGTAAAACCGACAATCTCCATCAGACTCGCAAACGATTACTCCCTCGTGAAACAGCCCATCGAGAATATTTGAATATCTTAAGAGCGGGTCGTTCCAAAACTCAGCCACTCGAGCATTGTCAAGAAGCCGCACGGAATTTGAAGCGTCTGATCGTCGAATTCGAATAACCTTAACATCCGGGCTGTTTGCATCTAGGACACCTCGCAAGATATCAGAGCTATGAGTGGCTATGAAAAGTTGTCTATTTTCTCCCCTGCTCTCAATCAGAAAGGTGCCAAGCAGCTTGGCTTGGGGTGGATGCAGGAATGCTTCCGGTTCGTCGATAAGCATGATGGTCTCACGACCAATTGACGTAGCAAGAAGAACTCCAGCAAAACTACGCATCCCGTCACCTTGAGTCTGCAATTGTGGCAGTTGCTCAAGCCGTTCAATATAGGATAGAGAGACCCGATCTTCTCCATCACATACAGTTGGACGCTGGCCAACGTGCAATGGAACGTTTGATCCCGCGTTCCGATGTACAACCAAATCCTCTCCGAATGCTCTCTTAAACTTTGAACTGAGATTCAATTCAAGATCAGGGTCACGTTGCATGTAGTGAATTGGGTGGCTCGGTCCAGTTTGCGTCAGCGAAACATGGCTGGGTGGATTGCAGATACTCAGTCGTTCATCTGCCGACAAGAAATGACTCATCCATCGAGCGACTGGACCTAGCGAATGATCGGTTCGGTCCCATGCAGCCAAAATTTGAGAACGTTGAACTGCGTGTCCCACAGCCGAGAAAGTGGGGTTAGTAAAACTCTCGGGCTGGCGTTTCGCCCATCCTTCAACCCAGGCGTAGAAGTTATCTGATGTACCTTGTTTTTGGATTTGAATGGCCTGTAGTACCGGACTTTTTGCCGTTGCCTCAACAAGCTTATCTCGAATAGCGCGAAGGGTGGCGCTCTTTCCGGCATTGTTTGGGCCGACAACCAAAACGATATCTCGCGGACCAACAGCGAGTGAAGTTCCGTTGCAAAACGTCAATTCTGAGATTGTAGCAATTGGTGTTGTGGCCATGGGTGATTCTGTCACACAGTTTCTTTCTCAATCGTAACTAAAAATCAAACAAAATCGCAGGAGGGTGGCTAATGCTCGTAGCAATGCAGTCATGCACTCAATAAAAGTCTTACCATTCTTGCGAAAATAGATTTCTATATGCGTTTGATTGAATAATTCAGTACAAGCGACATGCGGCTGCGAGACACGGAATTTCTGTTGTGACGAAAACGAAAGCTCTCATTTGGCGTCCATGGCTCGGATCGATCGTGTTTGAGAGGCCGTGGTCCAACGCTTCCGAGCTGCTTCGATTGCGACTGCATCCCTTCTTCAGACCGTAGCGGCACGGGGGACTGCCCCCGAGAGATTCGACCGTTGTTAGCATGATGACTATTCCAAAGTTGCCTTTATTGTGCTGATCGGCAAATATAGGTGCCGCGTAGAATCGCTCAACGGTATGAAACCGAACTTGGCATAAAATGCACCGATCGCATCGTCCTTGGCATCAACCACGACGGCGTGGATGCCTAAGACTTTGCTCATTGCCAGCGTGCGGTGTAGAGCATCACCGAGCATCCGACGTGCAATACCCTTGTTTTGAAAACGTCGATCG
>CAZVBC010000456.1:0-5198 GCA_964625155.1 uncultured Pirellulaceae bacterium | reverse complement strand
GGGACTCTGGCCTAACTCCCCAACAGCGAAAAAAACGCCTCGACCAACTCGCGGCTCATCTGATCCTAAGCCACTATCTTGCATCCAATTCGAGTTCGGATTGCAATGAGTCTATCGAAGACCCACCAAAAGAGCAGTAGATATCAACATTTGGTACAGATTTGTCGAATTCCAACGAATTTGGATTTCGAAATTGAGTACAACGGAACTTAGGCACCTGCGAAACGTCCTAGTTGCACGCCAATTTTGACATCACTTTCTCATTTTGATACTGGGCAACTGCTTGTAAATGCTATTACGGGACGGCTTCGAATAGGCTGCATTTGTTTATTATGACTCGGCTCAGCAACGAAAACGACGAACTTCTAAACAGTTATTTTGACGGTGAATGCAATGCTGTCGAAAAGAAAGCTGCTGAAGAGTTGCTGAAATCCAGTTCCGCAGCTTCGGTCCATTTGCAGTCACTCAGTACATTACGCACCAGCCTAAAATCTTTAAACCAGCAGCGAGTCGTGCGGGACCTTTCACAATCGGTGATTGCCCAAGCGCGCCAGCAAGCTCGAGCGCTGGGACTCGAAGACCACCACCATGTGTTGGCGGAAGCTGAATCGACGGATAGGTCAGTGGATTGCCCTGTATCCAATTCATCAGCCATCAGCATTTCAGAGCTGGATGGCGTTCAGCCAGAAAAAATTACCGTATCGGTATCAAGGATCAATTCAAATTACCTGCGGTGGACCATCGCTTGCTGTGCGGTGGCCGCCTCTTTGTTAATCGCTGTGCTGTTTCGCAATTCTTCCCCCGAGCAACCAGACTTGGTGTCGAATCGGCCAGTACAACACCACGAATTGCCTGGGGATTCGTCCCCAGCGGCCAATCCGTTTGAACAAGCCATTGCGAACAACGAATCGGCAAATCTACTTGACCCAGACATTCCCACGCGTACCGTTGGTAAGACCAAGCCATTGACCATGGAGTTCTTGAGGTTGGTCGTTGATATATCGGTCGTGTCCGGAGCATGGAACAACAACTCGTTGGGCAAGATATTAGATAGCGCCAACATTCGATCTGGGCACGCGATCCTAGCTGACCAACCCATGATCGATTCGCTGGAAAAGTCGCTGATGATTATGTCCGCGCCGGTAACGAAAACGAACGAAGCTCAGACCTCGCGTGTTGCGCTATTGTTCGTTGAGGCTCCAGCCATCTCTTTGGACAAAGTCTTGTCGGTCATCTATGCTCGCGAAAACGACTTTCCGCAAGTAGCACTGAATATTGCGTTTGCCCGGCCCGATGTCGAATTATTCACTCATCTTAAAGCTGGAGTCGACAGTTTGCCCAAGGAGTTCATGGATGCAACAGATGCATCGTCATCGACAACCATTGGGCGTGCATTGCCGATCGTTATTCGTAACGACCAAGCGTCCTCAGCCAGCGATATTGCTCAATTCACAGGAACATCAGCGGTGCCTCGATATGTATCGCGAACCGTCCGCTCCAAGGGATGGTCTACCACGAACTCCACCGCAACTGACGTGAATTCCAAATCTGAGGCCATTTTTGTAATTCGCGAACAACTTCCACAATAGGCTCACCATTATCACAGCCGTACAGTGATACGGCGTCCGGGGTGGGGGTCGCGCGTTCAACATTCAAAATTGGCTGGGAGGTAAATTTTGAGTGTGCCCAGAACTTTCACCCCCGCCAATTTTGAATGTTGAACGCGCAACCCCTAATGCACAGCGTTTTGTAACAGAGCGGCAGTGAAGCCAAGCAAATCGTGGCGCTGCCTGCAGATTTCTTGCATGCGTTGGAAATTACCTAGGCGATGGCTTAATTGTATCAAGGAGGGTGCGATGCCTATGGGGCGAGAGTCCTGAGGCATGCGCTTGGCCGTTTCGTCCAGTGCCTCGTCCGTGCGACCAACGCGGGCTAACAAGTCGATTAAGACCTCGATAGCGGCTGTGCCATATTGATTGCGGTCAACTGAGTCGGCCTTTTGAGAAAAGTAGCGGATGGCTGCGTCCACACCTTGCCCCAGCAGAGCCCGGAAAAAAATTGCTGACGCTGGATACAGGTCAAGAAAGGGTTCGTCGCCAGGGTACTGAAACTGTGGATGCAAGTGACGTCCATATGCGGTCAAGTCCAATGCCAACGTCAAACCTTCGGCATCGTCCAGAACTCGTGAATACCGTACCGTCGAAGATAAGTGCGTGGTATCCAGATGATAAGAACCATCGCGCAACAGGTCTGGTCGTGATTTGAGAAGTTCTTCTAGCGAGTTTTCTCCCGGTTCAGTTCCCTCGCGCCGTGACACATCATATTTTAAGTTGGCCAACAAATCGCGATGAACATGACGAACCAGAATTCCGGCCGCTGTCTGCTGGTCCGCGCGCGAGCGACCAGCGATGGCTGATTCAAAAAGGGTAATGCTGTTACAAGTGCCCATTCGAGTAAGTGCCAGTTCATATCCGCGAGCGATATCGACACCCTCGTGCACCAATACTTCCAAGAATTCATCGATATTATCATCAGTGGCTTCGATTGCGCGCAAGGTATCTGCGGCTAAGCGTTTATCCCCTACTGGTCGCATATACATCCAGCCTTCGCGGATCTTGCCGTTCTTGAGCAAACCGATACCAACTTGTCGGCACGCTTCAATCAAGCCGCGCTCCAATTCCAGCTCAACGCTCTCCGGAAGTTTTTCGTTGCTATCCATTTGAGCTGGAGGTAAGCCCAAGTTCAATCGCGAGCGCATCTTTAGGGCTTCGAACAACTCGTGAAACCGGTGCTGAGACTCGTAATGTGAAATCAAATTGTCGAGGACAGCAGCAGGACCGCTTTGATCTCGAAGGTCCACAAGCTGCGAAAACAGTTGGTCAGAGTCACCCATGTTGATATTTCAAAATATTGGAATTGAGGAGCATGCCCAAAAATTGACCCATGATGCAAGAGGCGGACCCAAGTGTTAATCGCCAACACAGTCGCCTGGTCGAGCGATTGGCACCGTTAAGGGAGCACTTAGATAGCTCGCTATACTCTTGACCTCCCAATCTAGTACAGCGTCTAAAGTTGACGACGTCCGATTAGGAACTTGTGGTTCACATTTATTGGGCTGTGTCTCCTGGCGAGGATTGGCATAAACAGGGAAAACATGTATCCAGCAATTTGGTATGCTTGCCAGAGTGTGCGTAGTATAGTCGATTTCGTTCCGGCCTGGGAGATTCTCAATTGACCAATGTACCGTCTCTTGCCAACTTAAAAGTAGCCGCGCTAGAAAGCCGGCGCAGTCTCGAGATGGCTCGTATGATTGAACGATTTGGCGGTGAAGCTCATGTAAGTCCCTCGATGCGCGAAGTACCTGTCGAATCCAATCGAGAGGCCATCGATTTTGCGTACCGCGTGATCACGGGTGATATTGGTATCGTAATTTTCTTGACGGGAGTTGGCATCAAGCACTTAATGGCTGCGATCGAACGACACGTTGACCGCCAACGTTTTATCGATGCTCTTTCAGACATCACGACTGTGGCGCGTGGCCCCAAACCTGCTGCTGAGCTTCGCGAATTGGGGATTACTGCTACTGTTCGAGTACCTGAACCAAACACTTGGCGCGAAATCTTGACGACCATCGACTCAAACGTGCAAGTCGCCAATCAGTGCGTCGGATTGCAGGAGTATGGCAAGAGCAATGCCAGCCTGATTGCTGGCTTAGAGGCACGCGGTGCTCAGGTAATACGAGTGCGCGTCTATCAATGGGAATTGCCGGAAGACTGCCGACCTCTGGAAGAGAACATTCGAGCGATTGTTGATGGACAGCGAGACGTGTTGCTATTGACCAGCGCGCACCAGGTGGCCAATTTGCTCCGTAAAGCGGACGAAATGAAACTCGAAGACAAACTCCACGCCGCATTGCGCAACTTGATCGTTGGTTCGATCGGTCCGACCACCAGCGAGATGTTGCGGCAAAATGACTTGCCAGTAGACTTCGAGCCCGAACATTCAAAAATGGGACACTTGGTTCAAGCTGCGGCGCAGCGCTGTTCGGACTTGTTGATCGGTAGGAGAGCTCGCATGGCCATAAATTCCATTAAACAAAACGAACCACCGGAAAAAATCGCTGCTTGGCATGATAGTCCATTTATGCGAGCCTGCCGCGGCGAAGTCTCATCTGTGACTCCGGTTTGGTTGATGCGACAGGCCGGGCGTTACATGCCAGAGTACCGCGCGGTACGCGAGAAAGTAGGGTTTCTGGAGCTATGCAAGAACCCTGCTTTGTGCGCCGAAGTTATGGTGACGGCGGTCCGGCGCTTAGGTGTCGATGCGGCGATTATTTTTTCGGACTTACTACCTATTCTCGAACCGATGGGAATGCAGCTCGAATTCACAAAAGGGGATGGTCCTGTAATTCACAATCCCTTGCGATTGGCCAAAGATGTCGAGCGCGTAAGTGAATTGGACACCATGGAAGCTTTAGACTTTGTGGTCGAAACGGTACGTCATACGCGCCGCGAACTGCCAGAACACATCCCGGTAATCGGCTTTGCCGGTGCTCCGTTTACACTAGCCAGCTATATGATCGAGGGTGGCGGCAGTCGAAACTACGTGCATACCAAGTCGTTGATGTACCGAGATCCATCGGCCTGGCACGAATTGATGCTCAAATTGTCGCGGTCGATTGCGCGGTATCTCAATGCGCAAATAGCGGCGGGCGCCCAATGTGTCCAGTTGTTTGATTCGTGGGCAGGTTGCCTGTCGACTGGCGACTATCGTCAGTTCGTCCTGCCTCACGTGATGCGCATTCTGGATTCGATCACCACAGGAGTCCCGGTCATCAATTTTGCCACTGGGAATCCAGCTTTGTTGCCCTTGCTGCGCGGCGACCGGCGCACGGTCGTGGGTGTGGACTGGCGTATTGAACTAGATGAAGCTTGGAAAGTGATTGGCCATGATCGCCCGGTTCAAGGCAATCTCGACCCTGTTACACTGATGTCGGATCTCGATACTTTGAAAACTCGGGTCTCGGACGTGTTGACCGCCGCCGGCGGGAGAGCTGGACATATCTTCAATTTGGGGCATGGAATCTTGCCCGAAACTCCCGTTGATAATGTCATTGCCCTCGTCGAGCTAGTTCACGAGTTGAGCCAACGATGATTTTTTAGTTTTGGTTTTGGGAGTAGTGAACAGCGAACGATTGA